>CAZBEO010000007.1:0-66281 GCA_964490935.1 uncultured Verrucomicrobiota bacterium | reverse complement strand
GACTATGTGCCCGTCTGCCCGGAAGTGGAAGCGGGCTTCGGCACCCCGCGCGAGGCCATGCGCTTGGTGGGCGAACCAGAGGCGCCGCGCCTCTATACGCAGCGCTCCAAACAGGACGTCACCGAAACCATGCAGCGCTGGATTCAGCGCCGCCTGCTTGAGCTCGAAAAAGAGCGGCTCGATGGGTATATCTTCAAAAGCAAATCCCCGAGCAGCGGCATGGAGCGGGTCAAACTCTATCCTTCTGTTGAAGGCGGAATGCCGACCAAAAAAGGGGTCGGCCTTTTTGCCCGGGCCTTTATGGACCGCTTTCCGCTCCTGCCTGTCGAAGAGGAAGGCCGCCTGCATGACGACGCCCTTCGCGAGAACTTCATCGAGCGCGTGTTTGTGATGCACCGCTGGAACATCATGACTTCCACACGCAACCGGCCCGCAGATTTGCAAACCTTTCACGCCACGCACAAGCTGCTGCTGATGGCACACGCTCCGCAGGTCTACCGCGATCTCGGCCCACTCGTGGCTCAGACCACACAAACCAACCTCAAGCAAAGCATGGGGCAATACATTCGGGCCTGCATGGAGGGCCTGAAGCGCCCCGCCACGCCCGCCCGGCAGGTGAACGTGCTCCAGCACATCCTCGGATACTTCAAAAAGGAACTTTCCGCCGATGAAAAACTGGAATGTGCCGAATTGGTGGCCTCCTACCGGGCTGGGCTGGTTCCTCTCATCGTGCCCATTACTCTGATGAACCACTACATCCGCAAATTCGGCAACGAATACCTCGCCAACCAGATTTACCTACACCCCCATCCCGCCGAACTAGCCCTACGCAACCACACTTGAAGTATCTGCTTCCGGGGAAGGCACGAGGGCTCCATTTAATGCTGTCCATCATCGGCCTTGGCGGGTACGTTATGCAGCATGATAAACAAGTTAGTTTTATCCTTCGGATTGTGCCTAGCCTTGCTTACGGGGGCGCGTGCCGAGATGCTGGCATATTGGAGTTTCGGGCCCTCGGGAACCCTTTACACCGAAGTGCCGGATATTAACCGGACGGCAGGCGAGCCGTCTTTCACCCTGACGCCTCGGGGGTTGAGCACGAAAGATCCGAACGGCAAGAATGGCACGAGCTATACCGATCCGGACGGGATGAGTCATTCGGCAGGGCAGTGTGCGGCTTGGGAAGAGGCTTGGGATGATGCCGGAGACTGGGAGATCGAGCTGGATGCCTCCGGCTACAGGCTCACCTCCCTGCGGTTTGATGCGTATACCGATGAGGCCGGCATAAACATGGGCCCCCTATCGTTCCGAGTTTCATATCGGGTCGGCGTAGGAGAGTATGTGCCACTAGCCTCCGGGGTGCCTTTTCAAACGAACGGCTTCCACGAGTACACGTATGATTTATCCGGGGTGCCTGCGTTGCGGGATGTTTCCTCGGTTTTTCTGCGTGTGGATGAGTTGGTTGGCGGAACGAAAGGCTCGTGCGGTTTTGACAATGTGCTGGTGCAGGGGACGGCATGGGGACCGCCGCGCCCCGTGATTGCATTGACTCCGGCCAAGACCGACTACTATCTGCGTCCGGATGATTCGGCAGCATTTAATGTGCTGGCATCGAGCAGCGTTGGTGGTACGCTTAATCTGTCGGCACGCGGACTGCCCGCGGGCGCGATTTTTACGAACGTCGCAGGCTCGGTTTCGGTTGCGTCGTCTTTCCAATGGACGTCCGGCACCTCGGGTACACACACCGTTTGGTTTGATGCGGCGAATTCCAATGGCACCACCACCGTGGCGGTGGCGCTTCATGTGATGACCACCTACGGATCGATGGTATTGAACGAGGCCAATGCGGTGGACTCGAAAAACCAGATTGAAACGCCGGATCCCTGGTTCGGCGCGGTGGATGGAAATGGCGGAAACTGGATGGAGTTGGTGGTACTGCAGGACCACCTAGACGTGCGCGGATGGCGCATTCAGTGGGCACGTGCCAGAAAAGCCGCAGCGGTGCCGCGCAACATCTGGGTGGGGGATGCCGTGTGCGCACAGGGCGAACTGATTTTTTCGCAACACGCGAATTTGTCGAACCTGCGGGCGGGTTCGATTCTCACCCTCATTGAACAGCAACACACCAGCGCTTCCGGGGTGGTGTCGTTTTCGGATTTGAGCATCGATCCATCGACGAATGACTGGTGGATGAACCTTTGCACGGTCGAGGAGGCGGGCCGGGCCGGGCGGTATATGACCACCGACAGCAACGACGACGACTCCCCCGGCTCGTTTTCCGTGGGCAGCGACGATTGGCGGGCGCGGATTGTTAATGCAGAGGGCATTCTGGTGGCACCTCTGGTGGGCGAGGGCGTCAACGGATGCGATTGTTCGGTCAGCTCGGAGGAGGTGCTGGCGCTGGATGCGGATTTCTCGACGAGCATGACCACGGCAGAGGATTATGACGACAGGAAATATTCGAGTTTCAGCGAATTAAACACGGACAAGGACAGCCTCGTGCAGGAAGCCACTTGGATGCGGGTTTGGCATGTGTTCACCAATGCGCAGCAGGTGATGCTCAACGAGGCCAACTTTGTGGCGGAGGGTCAGTTTCTGGGAGGAGGCACCTTTGCGGGAAACAACGACCAGGATGAGCTTTTCGGTCGCATTGCCGGAAATGGCGGTCCATGGATGGAATGGCTGGTGCTGGCCGATCACCTCGATATGCGGGGCTGGAAAATGGAGTGGCAGAATGCGGGCGCCACAACGAATGCCTCGGGGACGTTGACGTTTTCAACTAATTCGCTCTGGAGCGATCTGCGCCGAGGCACCGCGATCACGATCGCGCAGAATGTTTGCCTGACCAATGACGGCGGTGGCGTGGTCTTCGCCGGAAGCGATGCTTCGTATGCCCCGTGCATGGGGAATGACTGGATTCATATCAGTACGCTGCACGAGGCGACGCAGGCGAACCCGCTTGTGGTGGCGCGCTTCCATGACACCACAAACCTGCTGGGACGCTTTCAAATGGATTCGGCGAATTGGGAGGCCACCATTCTGGATGCCGAGGGACGCCCGCGGTTTGGTCCGGTCGGCGAGGCTTACATGGAAAAATCCGTGTCGTCCAATGAAGTGATTCGTTACGCGGGCGACCCATCCAATGTGAGTCCTTATGTGTATACCGATGCCGACGACAGCTCCTTCGGCTTGCCCAATGAGCAGGAGGATGCCGCCGATCAGGATTGGCAGGCCCTGCGGGCGGGTGTGGAGAAACCGGCGATGGTACTCAATGAATATAATGTGGTCGCGGGTGGTGAATTGCTCAAGAATGACGGGGAGGACACCTGGTTCGGAAGGCGCAAAGGCAATGGAGGCAACTGGATGGAATGGCTCGTGCTGGCCGATCATCTTGACGTGCGCGGATGGCGCGTGCAGTGGGCGGAGCTGGACGGCACCACGCCCACCGATCGCTTGGTGATCTGGTATCCAGACGGCACAGTCAAGCAAGGCGAACTCCTGCTCGGACAAAACATGTATCTGGCCGACTTGCGCAAGGGGACACTGATGACGTTCTGCGAAGAATCCGTCGCGACAAATGGGAGCAATCTGCGCTTTGATCCCATCGAAGAACGCTGGCAAATCAATATTTGCAGTGTGGAAGAAGCCGGGAAAAGCACGCCGCTGGTGGTGACCCGCTCAAACGTGCCGAATGTCGATCCGGGCTACTATGCCGTCGGACATGAAAATTGGATTGTGCAATTGCTGGATGCGCAGAGCAACGTGGTGTTCGGTCCCTTTGGTGAATCCATGACGCCCACGATGAGCCTTTCATCCGATGAGGTCGCTCGCCGGGAAGCCGACGACGACTACGTCTCCTGGATTTGCTGGGATGACGCCTCCTCTTCCACCTATGCTTCGGAAAATTCCTGGGGAACACAAACTCAGGACTTTTCCTCTGTGCGCACCTGGTTCCCATCCGCCGATCCTGCCGATCTAGATGACGATGCCCTGCCCGATGATTGGGAAGGAGAAGAACTCGGCGGCACCTGGGGACAACCCCAAGTGGATGAGGATGAGGACACGTTTAGCAATTTAGAGGAATACATCGCGCTGACCTCTCCCACCAATCCGGCGGCCTATCTCGAGACGGCACTTGCACCAAGCGAGACTCCGACTCTGCGTTTCTTTGGCAAAGCGGGGCGGCAGTATTCGATCGAGGTGAATGAGCATCTGGGCGTTTCCCCCTGGACCACCTGGACGAATGGCCTCGAAGGCGGGGATGCTTGGACAAACGTGCCGCTCCCATTGGATTGGTCTGCCCCGGCGTTTCGTATTAAGGCGGAAATTCACGGCGAGGGGAACGATTCCTAGCGGTAGGCTTCGGGTCAGATGTCGCGCAGAAAGGGGGATGTTTTGCGGGCGCTGGCGGTTTCGGCGGTATCGAGGGTGACGGTGAAGGCTTCCTCCTGCTCGCCAGCTTCGTGAAGAATGCGCCCGGTTGGATCAATTACGGCGGAGGCTCCGGCATAAGGGATGTCGAGATCGGGGGGAATGCTTTCGCATCCGGCCTGATTGACGCCAACAACAAAGAACTGATTTTCGATGGCCCGGGTATGCAGCAGGCTGCGCCAGGCGTCGCTTCGCTCGAGCGGAAAGGCGGCGGAGAGAAGCACGAGGTCCACGTCGGCGAGTGCGTAGGTGCGGAAGAGTTCAGGGAAGCGTAGATCGTAGCAGATGGCCAGTCCGATGCGGCCCCACGGGGTCTCGGCCATGACGGGCTGTGTGCCGGGTTGAAGGTGGCGATCTTCGTAGATAGGAGCGAAAAGGTGAATTTTGGCATATTCTGCGATGAGGCGTCCCTCGGCATTGAACAGGAGCAGACTGTTGGTGAGGCTGCCAGTGACCGGGTCGCGGGAGAGCATGGAACCGGTGATCCAAATGTTGTAGCGTCGTGCGAGGAAGGCGAGGCGCTGGCGATGCTCGGCGCATGAGGCGGTGAGGCGAGGCAGGTCGTTCCAGGCAAAGCCGGTGGTCCACATTTCGGGCAGGCATATCCAATCGGACCCGGCCCGTGCCGCTTCAGCGATCCAGGTTTCGGCGCGACGAATATTTTCATCGGGCCGTGCCTGGGCGACCTGCATCTGAACGATGGTGAGGGTCAGTTTCATGGAGCTGATCCTATCAGCGGAACCCGGCAGGCGGTCAATGCTATTTATCCGTAGATTTTGAGATTGCAATCGGTGCGGTAGGCTGAAAAACTCCCGTGCTTCCGGGGGTTGCCGCCCTGATTGAAGCGGCGGGCCGGAATTAACGCGGCAGTATTTTGTAACTCTTTTGTAATCATGAAATTAGTATGTCTTGCGCAGGGTGCAAGGTGTGGAAAAAAGGGAGCGTGGCAGGATGAGTGGAATCAAGCGGGCAATTATCAGTGTATCGGATAAAACAGGCGTGGTGGCGTTTGCGCGGGCACTGGCGGACTTGGGAGTGGAACTGCTTTCCACGGGCGGCACCGCCAAGGCCATTCGCGAGGCGGGTATTGCAGTGAAGGACATCTCGGAGTTCACGGGCTTCCCGGAAATGATGGATGGCCGCGTAAAAACGCTGCATCCGCGCGTGCATGCGGGCCTGCTTTGTCTGCGCGACAGCGAAGACCACATGAACCAGATGAAAGAGCAGGACATGACCCCGATTGATCTGGTCTGCGTGAATCTCTATCCCTTTGAAGCCACCATTGCCAAACCCGATGTGACCCTCGAAGAGGCCATTGAAAATATCGACATCGGCGGGCCGACCATGCTGCGCTCGGCGGCCAAGAACATGAGGTTCGTGACCGTGGTGACCCATCCGGATGATTACGACCGGGTGATTGCGGAGATGAAGGCAAACGATGGCGCGACGACCGAAGCTTTCCGTTTCGAACTCGGACAGAAGGTATACGCCCGGACGGCGGAATACGATGCGATGATTGCGCGGTATCTGGGCGGGCGTTTGCCCGACGAGGCGCCGCGGCCTTTTGTGATTGCCTGCACGGGCGGCGAGACGCTCCGCTACGGCGAGAATCCGCATCAGCAGGCGCGCTTCTATAAGAATGCGACTGCTACGGAAGCCTGCATTGCTCATACGGAAGTGCTGCACGGAAAGGAAATGTCGTTCAACAATTACGTGGATGGAAATGGCGCGCTCGAGGTGGTGAAGGAGCTGAGCGGCGAGGCCGGCGTTTCGATCATCAAGCACACCAATCCCTGTGGCTATGCCACGGGAAAGACGCTTTCGGATGCGCTCGAAGCAGCGTGGGCGGGCGACCCGGTCTCGGCGTTTGGCAGCGTGATCGCCGTAACGCAGCCGGTGGACCTCGCCTTTGCCGAGACGCTGAAGGGCCGATTCGTCGAGGCGATTATTGCGCCGGATTTTGATGCCGAGGCGCTGGAGTATCTGATGGGTAAGAGCAAGAATATCCGTCTGCTCAAGCTCGCCCAGCCGATGGGCCAGGCCGGACCGGGGATGGATGTGAAGCAGGTCAATGGCGGTTGGCTGGTGCAGGACCGCGACATCGGGCTGATTGCCCAATTCGAGAGCGTGACGAAGCTCCCCTTCCCAGAAGAAAAACGCGCGCTCGCGGAATTCGGTATGAAGGGCTGCAAGCATGTGAAATCGAATGCGATTCTCTTGGTTCGGGAATACGCGCCGGGGTTTTATTCGGTGCTGGGCATGGGGGCCGGGCAGCCGAACCGGGTGGATTCCGTCCGCAAGCTGGCCATTGCCAAGGCACGGGAGAATGTAGCGCTGCTCTTTGCGGAAGAGGTGGCTTATCAGCAGGACCCCGAGGCCTTCTTCAAAAAGATCATGGGCGAAACGGTCTTGATTTCGGATGCGTTCTTCCCATTCGCGGACAATATTGAATTCGCCGCCGAAGCGGGTATCCGCTACATCGTGGAGCCGGGCGGTTCCATGCGCGACGACGAGGTGATTGCCGCCGCCGATGAAAAAGGCATCGCCATGGCCTTCACCGGTATGCGGCATTTTAAACATTAAGCGAGCATGTGGGCGGACTTGGCATTGACAGTGAGGCGGATGAAGTTTATCTTAAGTTGAACTTGGTGAGCGACGAAGGAGGTGTATCGTGTCTGTAACAATCAGTGCCCGCGAGTTGCGGGCGGATTTAGGGCGGGTCGTGAAATTGGCGCGGGGAGGTCAGCACTTCACCGTGCTGTATCGCAGCCGCGTGGCCTTTGAGATTATGCCCCCCGGAAGAGACTCGGCCTTTGATGGGGATTTGGCTGAAGATACACTGTATGGCGCGGGAGCGGTGGGCTCTTCTTCGGATGGTCGGGTGGCCTGCAATCACGACAAGGATTTGTACGCATGAAATGGTTGTTTGTGGATACGGCGGGCTGGTTTGCCGCCGCCGATGCCGCCGATTCGTCGAATGCGGGCGTCTGTGCTGCACGGGACCTGTGGCTCGAGCAAGGTGGCGGACTGCTTACCACCGATTATGTGGTGGATGAAACCCTGACGTTGCTTCGTATGCGTATGAATGTCCAAGCCGCCGAGAAGTGGTGGAAGCAGATTGAAGGCAGCAAGCGGGTGCGCATCGAGTGGATTAACCCGCAGCGCTCGGAACAGGCGAGAACGCTCTTTTTTCGTTATCGGGACAAGTCTTTTTCGTTCACCGACTGCATCAGCTTTGTTGTCATGAAGGAATTGAAGATAAAGAAGGTACTGACGTTGGATACTCATTTTCGGCAGGCTGGTTTTGATTTACTGCCTGCCAAGGCATGACGGCCGGATGCCGTACGTTATTGCAGGAATATATTATGCCAAATCGCATTGAGATAGGATTAAAGCGCGGGGTGAAGGATGCCCGCGGAAATATGGTGGTCAACAAGGCGAAAGGTTTTTTGAATCTGCCGCTGAGGGCCTGCCGCACACGGGATGTGTATAAGCTCGATGTGCAGCTTTCGCGGAAGGAACTGACAGAGGTCCGCAAGGTGTTCACCGATCCGGTGGTGGCGCAGTCGGCGGTGAATCGGCTTTATGTGCCCGCGTTCGACTGGCTCGTTGAGGTGGGATTCAAGCCCGGCGTGACGGATAATGTGGGCCGTACCGCGCGTGCGCTGACGGAGGACGTGCTGAACCGCAAACTCGATGACGGTGAGCAGATTTCCACCGCCGTGCAGTATTTTTTCAAGGGGGAGGACCTGACCCGCGATCGGATGATGAATATGGCGCGTCAACTCTTGGCCAATACCCTGATTCAAACCGTCGAACTGTTTTCTCCCGAAGAGTGGGCGGCGCATCCGGTGGATGCCGCGCTCCCGAAGATGCCGGACGTGCCCATCGAGGTGAAAACCTATGATCTGAGCGGTTCGGATGAGGAACTCCTGCGCATCAGTCGCGAGGGCATTCTCTCGCTGAGCATCACGGAAATGCAGGCGATACGCGATTATTATCTGCGTCCGGATATTCAGGCCGCACGCGCCCGGCATGGGCTGCCGGTGGACCGTCCGACGGACCTCGAACTCGAGGCGCTCGCTCAAACCTGGTCCGAGCATTGCTGCCACAAGATTTTTGCTGCGGAAGTCGATTATGAGGATGAACACGGACGACGCGAGACGATTCAATCGCTCTTCAAAACGTATATCCGCGGGGCCACGGAAAAGGTGAGCGAGCAGATCGACTGGCTGGTCTCCGTGTTTGTGGATAATGCGGGGGTGATCCGCTTCAACGACCACCTAAACGTGACGTTCAAATGCGAAACGCACAACAGTCCCTCGGCACTGGATCCTTACGGCGGCGCGATTACGGGCATCGTGGGATGCAATCGCGATCCGATGGGTACGGGCATGGGATCGGAACTGCTGTCCAATACGTGGGGCTATTGCCTGGGGTCGCCTTTTTATGCAGGCGAAGTCCCGGAAGGCCTGTTTCATCCGCGCATCATTCGCGACGGGGTGCATCACGGCGTGATCGATGGCGGCAACCAGAGCGGCATTCCCTACGCGCGCGGCTTCGAGTGTTTTGATGACCGCTACATCGGCAAGCCGCTGGTGTATTGCGGAACGGTCGGCCTGCTCCCCGCGCAGATCAACGGCAAACCCTCCGAAGAAAAAGAGGTGCTGCCCGGCGATCTGATTGTGATGGCGGGTGGACGCATCGGCAAGGACGGCATTCACGGTGCGACCTTTTCTTCGGAAGAGCTACGCCAGGAATCACCTGCGCAGGCCGTTCAGATCGGCGACCCGATCACGCAGCGCAAGCTCTATGAATTCATCATCGAAGCGCGTGATCAGGGGTTGTTCCGCGCGATTACCGATAACGGCGCCGGCGGCTTGAGTTCCTCGGTGGGCGAAATGGCGGAGTTTTCGGGCGGTATGGATATGGACCTCACGCACGCCCCGCTGAAATATGCCGGGATGCAGCCGTGGGAAATGTATCTTTCCGAGGCGCAAGAGCGGATGACGCTCGCCGTACAGCCCGAAAAAATCGAGGCGTTTCTTGCATTGGCGGCGCGGCGCGATGTAGAGGCGACGGCGCTTGGCACCTTCACCGACAGCGGTGAAATGATCATCCGCTACCAGGGCTCGGTCATTGCCCGGCTCGATATGGAATTTCTGCACGAGGGCTGCCCGCGCATGCGCATTCCGGCGGTTTGGCGCAAGCCGTCGCCCCCGACGCCGAAGCCCTCGCGTAAAGGCCTGTGCAATCGGCATCTTATTGAGTTGCTCGGCCGGCTCAACGTCTGCTCGAAGGAATACAAGGCCCGCATGTACGATCACGAAGTGAAGGGGCGCACCGTGATGAAGCCTTTTACGGGTGTGCAGTGCGACATCCCGGGCGATGCGACCGTCCTGCTGGCGGAGTACGACACGAAGGAAGGCATTGTGGTGGCCGACGGCATCAATCCGTTTTATTCGGATCTCGATACCTATGCCATGGCTCAGTCCTGTGTGGATGCCGCTGTGCGGCGCATCATCAGCGTGGGCGGGCGGCTCGACCACATCGCCGCGCTGGATAACTTCTGCTGGCCGGACCCGGTGCTCTCGGAAAAAACGCCCGATGGCCCGTACAAAATGGCTCAGCTCGTGCGCGCAAACAAAGGGCTCTACGATATCACCACCGCCTATCTCGCGCCGCTGATCTCCGGTAAGGACAGCATGAAAAACGACTCCGTGCGCGGGGGACGCAAGATTTCCATTCCGCCCACCCTGCTGATTTCCACCATCGGGAAGATCGATGATATCCGCCGGGCGGTGAGTCTGAGCTTCAAGGAGCCGGGTGATCTCATTTACGTGGTCGGGCTGACAAAAGAGGAGCTGGGCGCGTCGGAATATTTCCGAATGCTGGCCGAAGAACAGGATGCGCCCGAACATTACGGCGGCAACGTGCCCGAGGTGGATATCCCGCTCGCTCTGGCCACCTATCGCGCCATGCAACGCGCGACGGAACAAGGCTTACTGCGCTCCTCGCATACGCCGACGCTCGGCGGGCTTGGCGCTGGCTTCGCGTTGTGCGCGCTGGGTGGCGATCTCGGCGCGGAAATTGATCTTTCCGCCGTGTCTTGCGAGCCGGAGATGGAAACCGAGTCGGTTCTGTTTTCCGAATCGAATAGCCGCTTTATTGTGACCTGCCGACCTGAACAGGCCGCCCTGCTCGAAGCCCTCTTTGAGGGCGTACCTCTGGCACGGGTGGGCCAGGTGGCCGATTCCGGCGAGCTGCACGTAACCGGTGGCATGGGGAAAAATCTGGTACACGCGAAACTGGACACCCTGCGTGCCTCCTTTAAGAAAACACTCGATGGAATTTGAGGCACTATGAAACCGAACATACTGATCATTACCGGATACGGATTGAACTGCGAGGCGGAGTCGCGTCAGGCCTGGAAGATGGCGGGCGCGGAGACGACGCTCGTGCATCTAAACGACCTGATTGAGCAGCCCGCACTCCTGCATGAGGCACAGGGCCTCATGTTCATTGGCGGGTTCTCGTATGGCGACCACCTGACCTCGGGCCACGTCTTTGCGCAGCGCGTGAAACATCGTCTGCAAGAGGATTTGGCCCGCTTCATCGCCGAGGAAAAAATCATTCTTGGAGTGTGCAACGGGTTCCAGATCATGACGAAGCTGGGTCTGCTTCCGGGACTCAACGGCGAGTATTTCACCCAGACCGTGGCACTGATGCACAATGATTGCGGTGCTTTTCAGGACTTCTGGATTCACGTGCGCTTCGAAGAGGAATCGCCGTGCGTGTTCACGCGCGGGCTTGGGCCGATGATGCTGCCGATTCGTCACGGGGAGGGCAAACTCTTCACGCTCGACCAAGGGCTGCTCGATGAAATGGAAGCGAAGCATGGTGTGGCCTGCCGGTATATCGACCCAGCCACCGAGCAACCCACACAGGAATTTCCGCACAATCCGAACGGCTCGCTGAATGCCATCGCCGGGCTGTGCGATCCCACCGGGCGCATCTTCGGCCTGATGCCGCATCCCGAAGCCTTTCTCTTCCCGGAGAATCATCCGCACTGGGAACTGCAAAATCTGCGCAACGAAGCACCGGTTCAAGGCGATGGCCTCACGCTCTTCCAGAATGCGGTGCTTTATCTGAACGGGTGACGCTTCATTCGGCGGGTTATACTTTGGCGCGGAGAAGTTGTTCTGGAATCCAAGCGTGGAAGTCTTTGCGTGGCGGGGCGAGAATTGGGCGTTGGGAGAGCCAGGCGTTGAAGTAATGCCCACCGTCAGCCAGGAGGGTGGCGTCGGTGGCGAGGGCGGCGCGCAGGTGGTGTCCGGCTTCCGAGCGGCGGCTCAGGCAAAAGAGGTAGCAACAGATTTCCAGTTCAATCAGGGCGCGCAGTCGCGGATGGGCGAGCTGGCCTGGATCGGCAGGGGCTTTTTCCCGAAGGGCGTTCATCACGGCGAGGCGGCGGGTGAGTTCTTCTTCCATGGTATGGCCGCCGGTGATGTTTCCCTGGTGGCGCCGGTGCAGCGCGGTGACCTCGGGCAGAAATCCAACGGAATGGCGCGAGGCAATGCGCACCCAGAGTTCCCAGTCGCCATGGATCAGTGTTTCATCGAAGGGCTGCATGCTGCGTAGGGCGGCTCGGCGCAGCATGATGGTGGGATTTCCAATGTCGCATCCGAGAATGAGGCGGTGCGTGAGAAGGAAGGGGTTTTTACAGTCGTCGCGGAGGTCGGGCGCGGCTTTTTGGCGCATGATTTCGCCGTGTTCATTGATGACGTCGTAATGGGTGGCGAGGAGGGCGATGTCGGGGTGCTGCTGCATGAAGCGGAAGCGTCGCTCGAGGGTATCGGGGAGCCAGAGGTCGTCGGAATCGAGGATGACGAGGAGTTCGCCGGCGGCGTGTTCGAGTGCGCGGTTGGTGGTGGCGGAGATGCCTCGGTGCGCGTGTTCAGGGTGTGCGAGGGCCGTGATTCGGTCGGGATGTTGGGCGGCGTATTGCTGGTGGATGGCGGGGGTTTCATCGGTTGATCCATCGTCCACGAGAATGATTTCGAAGTCCTGAAAGGTTTGTGCAAGGGCGCTGTCCAGTGTTTGGGGGAGAAAGCGTGCCTGATTGCGCGAAGGCATGCAGATGCTTATGGTCGGCATGGCGGGGAGCTCCTGTTTATGGATGTTTCATCGGGGCAAATCCGGCGCGTTCGAGTCCGCGCTGCACATCGGGATCGGCCATGAAGAGGTTCCAGAAGAATCCGGTTCGGTGGTTTTCAATGAGACAGAGGAAGGCGCCTTTGTTGAGGGGCTCATGGTTTGGATCGAACCAACCGAGTTGTAGATTCATACCGTTGCGGAAACCGTATTCATCGTATAGTTCCGCGCCGTAGTGCTCGTGAACATAGCGCAGGAAGGCGATGGATTCTTCGGGGGTGAAGGCGATACAGGCACCTGCGGCGGTGATGCCGATGGTGCCATCGTCTAGGGCCGGTCCGCGCACATCCCACCCGAGGCCATGCTCGCCGAAGCCGGAGGGATGCAGCGGGCAGGCGCAGTCGGTGAGCCCCCAGAGTGGGCCGTATTCAGGAAAGCCGTTTGGATTTTGTTCGGCGTAGGCTTTGTGGGAGAGCGCGGCGCGGCGGGCGTTTTCAAAATAGGTGATACCTTTTTCGCGGGTGTAGCGGTCCTGCAGGTTTCGGAGGTCGAGCCAGGCGAGGGAATACTGGTAAGGGAAGAGCGAGGGGCAGTAGAAGTATTCATAGCCGTAGGCGGATTCCCATCGGTAGGTGGAGGCCCAGCCGTCCCAACTTTCCGGAGGGGTAGGATGCGTGGGCGAGGCGAGGCCGAGGAGGTAGGTGATCATACATTCGTTGTAGCCCATGATGCGGAGGTCGTCGAAGCGCTGTTCATCGGCGATATAGACCCAGGCGAGGGTGTTGGGCCGTCCGCCGCCCTGCATGAAGAAGTCGAATTCGGTGCGCTCGAATATTTCGGTGGCGAGTTGGCGTATGAGGTGTTCCTTGGCGGTGTCGCGGTCGAAATAGCGACGGCAGATGAGGACGCCCGCACAGATGTAGGAGGTTTCCACCAGGTCGTAAGTTTTTCCGAAGACATGGTGTGAGGCGGTTTTCGCGTCCATAATCCAGCCGAAGACGCCGTGAAAGGTGTCGGCCCGGTAGCGGAAGGTTTTGAGCATCGCGAGGACGCGGTCGGCGGCTTGTTCGCGGAGCATCCAGCCGCGCTCAGCAGCGATACAGTAGGCCATCATCCCATAGCCGTTGCTGCCCATGAGCGTGTTTTTGCCATCTTCGGTCACGAGGCCGCTCTCGGGGTCGATCCGTTCGAGAAAATAGCGGACGGAGTCGCGCTCGATTTGATCGAGAAAGGCATCGTCGGAGAGGGCGTGCGCGGGGGCGGCGGAGGTGGACTCCAGGGGTGTTTTCATGGTGGTGCAGGAGCTGCCCACTAGGATCAGTCCGAGCAGAAGCGCCCTGCATGACCATGCGGCAAGCCCTTCCGGGATTTTGCTGAAACAACAGGGCCTTCGTAGAGAATATAACGCAGAGACGCGGTGGCGCAGAGACGCAAAGGTATGCTCTCGGGGAGGGCCCGTGTCCCCACGGGCCAAGCGGAGAGTGAGCGCGGAGAGCAAGAGAAATAAGGAATGAGCCGCAGAAAAATAGAAGGCCGCTGAGGACCATTCTACGCTGAAGCTACGAAGGGCAAGCAGCAGCCCTCCCCCAATTTGCGTGCCTTGGCGTCCATTGGCGGTTTCCCCCTGCATTTCTTCCCGAATTCCTGCAATTTCGTGGTAAAAAAGGCGTTTTACCGCCAAATTACGCAAATTAGTCTGGTTTTAGTGTTCTTTTTGCGAAAACGTGATCATTTTTAAGAAAAACCCCTGTTTTTGTAGAAAAATCACTCATTTTTTGATTTTTTTCGTCATTTTCTGATCAATGGCGGCTGGGACTAGGTCGCCGAGTTGCGCGGCGTGGAGGTCGGTCCAGAAGGTACCTTCACCGGCATGGATGATACGGATATCGAGATCGTCATTCAAGTTGTTGGCCATGGTCCATAGGCCATAGGCTTCGGGATCGCCGAAGGCGCCGACTTTGAGTTTGAATCCCTTGGCGGTTTCGCCTTCGATGAGTTTCCAGGCATCGGCGCGGGCTTTACCCATGACGCGCGTTTGATCGGCGCGTATGCCAGCGGTTCCTTTTTCGATCTGGGCGACGAGTTTGACCGTGGTGGCCTTGGTTTCGGCCACCTGTTTTTCCTGGTCGGCGCCGATTTCGGCTTTGAGTTTTTCGGTTTCCTGTAGGACCTGCTGGCTGCGCTGTTCGATGAGGCTGATCTCGGTGTTGAGTTCAGCCTGCTTTTTGGCTGTATTTTGTTTTTCTTTATTGGTGAGGTCCTGTTCCTGAGCGATGCTGGCCTGCTGAATGGGGTCGAGAATCTGCATGGGTACGCTGACGTGCCGGATGAGTGCGCTGTAGATGTTGATATTTTTCTCGCTCAGGGCCTCGGCCATGGTTTCGGTCAGGTCGCGCTGAAATTTTTCTCGCCCTTCACCGACGATGAAATCGCGTGCGCCGTAGGCGGACCCTTTGAGGCGGGATACGGAGAGAATGGTGGGCATGATGATTTTTTCGACGGCGGCGGGGAGGTCGCCGTAGTATTTGTATATCCAGGCGATTTGACTGGGAAGCAGCTCGAACTCGACGGTCATGTCGAGGCTGATTTCAAATCCGTCGCGGGAGGGGAAGCTCACGAATTGAGAGAGGATAAAGCCGACAGAGGAGGAGGTGTCGGAGGTTTCCTTGGCGTTGGCGGGACCATTGGGTTTCTTGGTTCGCGTGGCGGATGCCGGCGAAACGACTTTGGAATCGGAGAAGTAATCCGCACGGCGTTCGCGCTGTTCGGTCAGGATGTTTTTTTCTAGTTCCTGCATGGCGCGGTTCTGGCTGGTCATCTGGCTTTTGGTGAGCACGGCACTGCCCAAGCGACCGAGCAGCGAGACCTGATTCACGCCGATTTCAAGAATGGTGACGCTGAATTCGCGCGGGTTCACATAGTAGAGGCCGGGCTGGAGCACATCCTGCCAGACGCCTTTTTCGCCCGCACCGGCAAAGGCGCCTTCGAGGGCCTGTTTGCCGGAGAGGGAGGTGAGGACGCCGTCATAGCCGATGGGAATGCTGACGGCATCCATCACGTCGATACGGTATCCGGCGGGATTCATGCGGTATTTTCCTGGTCCGAGCACCTTCCGCCAGATGCCCTTCTGCCCGGGATTGGCGAGAAACTCGCCCTCGGGCAGGTCGACGCCCACCTTCGAGGTGACGATGCCGATTTTTCCGGCGGGGATGAGAACGATCTCGCGTATTTCATGCTCGAAGAAATAGGGATTAAGGAAGTGGCGTCCTTCGCCGAGCACCGCTTCCCGTATGCCTTTTTCACCCGGCTTGGCGAGAATCTGTCCGGGCGGTAGGGCTTCTCCGCTTTTGGCGGTGACGATGGCCATTTGATTGGGCCCGACATAGAAGCGGCAGAAGCCCCATGTCCAGACCAACCAGAGCAGACCGATAGCAAATATGACGGTAAAAATTCCACGAAATGCCATTTTCATTGTACGCCCTCCCTGTTGCTTTCCGGCAGGAGCGGCAGGAAGAGTGCGCCGAGGCCCTGCCGGTCATCGCTGCTGAGAATGGAATGTATTTTCGGTGCGACGCGCTGGTAGAATACGAATCGTGCGTAGTGAATGCCTTTTCCGAAGGCGGCGACCTGATCGCGTATGACAGCGGCCTGCGCTTCGTTGTTGAGCCGGATAACTTCCTGTTCGGCATTGGCGGTCAGCATGATGGCTTCGGCCTGTGCGGCTGCGGCCTCGTATTCGAGGCGGGCCACTTCGCGTTCGCGTTCGGCGGCGGTGACGCGCACGGACTGTCCCTGTTCGGCCAGAATGGTGGCCCGGATACGTGCGGTATCGGCCTCAACCTTTTCCTTGTTCTGGAGCGCGAGCATTTCCTGTCGGGTCAGCTCGGCCTTGGATTTGGCCTGCTCGATCTGTTGCTCATATTTTTTGGCATTCTGCACGGCCACTTCGCGGTCGCGGATGATGCCGGCAATTTCATCGGGCGGGGTGATGTTGCGAATGAGGATGGACTTGATGTCGACGCCCCAAACGGCGCACTGCTTTTTGAGATGGGCTTCGAGATTATCCTGAAACTGCTGTCGGGTATCGCCCATGATGTAGTTTTTGGCAGGGTTTTTGCTGCCTTCGATGCGGCTGAATCCGCGAGCAGGCGGGAGGATGATTTTGAGCAGGATGTCTTCCATATCGCCGACCTGATGGGTGAGCTTGGCGGCTTTATCGGGCATGAGGGCATACTCGATGGTGCCCTCGACGGTGACGGTGAATCCATCAAGGGTGAGGAAGGTGATGGCGTCTTCGCCGCTCATCTCGAAGCGTTGGCTTTGTAGGTTCACTTCGACGACGTTGTAGATGTAAGGGTTTAAGTAGTAGGTGCCCGGGTCAAGGACGGCGGAGAGTACGCCCTTGAGCCCCACGGCGACGAGGAAGGTGTTTCGCTGGTCGGTGGGGAGGTCGCTGTTGAGAATGTCATTCCCCACGAGCGAGGTTTGCACGCCGACGCGCCCGGGGAGAATGCTGATGGCATCAAAAAGCTGAACCACATAGGCATAGGGATTGATGCGGTATTTTCCGGGTCGCAGGACATCGCGCATAATACCTTTGGAGTGCTCGGTGGCGATGATGTGCCCGTGTGGAAGATCGTCGCCGAACAGGCGTGTCATGACGCCGAGTTTTCCGGCGGGAATATCGAGGATGGGCACCTTGCGCCAGGTCCAGGAATAAGGATTGTAGAAGTAGCGTCCTTCCGAGAGGACCTCGGGCTGGATGCCTTTTTGTTCGGGTCCCGAGGCCAGGATTTGGCCGTCGGCCAGGTCGTTTCCGGTTTTATGAATGAGCACGGCGACTTCGCCGGGGTCCACCTCCAGCCGCCAGAAAAACCAGACCCAAAACGGACCGGCCACAATTAAAAACAGGATCAATCCAGCCAGCAGCGATCCGCAGCCGACCAGCGGCACTGATTTGTTCGCACGGTTCGGCGGGCGATTTTTGAATTGGACTTCTGCCCCTTCGACTTCCTGCATGGCAACCTCCTGCTGATTCAGTGAATGGGAGGAAGTGTAGCCGCACCCAGGGTGAATGGAAAGACTATAAGTGGCGCGTATTTTTTCGTGAGAGACGTTGCAGAGCGAGGGGAACAGATGGTACAAACCGGGCGTAAAACAGGATGCCTGCATGATTGAACCGGAACTGCAATTGTTGTTGAAGGGACTGATTATTGGCGTATTCACTTCGGCGCCGGTGGGTCCGATCGGCCTGCTGGTGATTGACCGTACGGCGCACGGGGGGAAACTACATGGTTTTGTTTCCGGCTTGGGCGCGGCGACGGCGGATACGTTTTACGCGGCGCTGGCGGCATTCGGCATGTCCATTGTGCTGGAATATGTGGAGCGGCACGTACTCTTTTTTAGGACGCTCGGAGCCCTGTTTCTTTTTGGCTTCGGACTTTGGTTTCTGCTTCGTACGCCGCGGCAGAAAAATCAGGAGGAAAACGGCTCCACCTATGTGGCGCACTTCTTTTCGACGCTGCTGCTGACCCTGACTAACCCGATCACGATCTTTGCGTTCATTGCGCTTTTCACGGCATTCGGGATGGCAAATCCACGGGCGTATAATCTATCACCCAGCTATCTGGTGCTGGGCGTTTTTTCCGGGTCGGTGCTTTGGTGGCTGGTGGTGTGCCTGGTGAGTAACTGCTACCGGAAGGAGTTGCGGCATCCGAACGTGCGCCTGATCAACCGAGTGCTGGGGGTGGTGTTCATGGTTTCTGGTCTGGTCACGGTCTTTGTGCTCCGCTTCCTTCCCTAGCAATCCGTCGGACGTTGGATGCAGACCTACTCCCGGGCGACACGACGGATTGCTTTATGCAAACGGATGTTTGCAACCCCCGGTACTAAATGAGCAGTGGGGTCCGTCTATCGGTTCAAGCCATTTAGGTCAGATTCTTTTTTGGAAGGAGCAGCGTCCGATTGGGCGGTCCATGAACATCAGTTCAAAATCACTTTTTTCCTGTGGGGGTGGTTCGTAGGGGGTGGTTTCTTCAAAGCGCGTATCCCGGCGCACGAGTTCACGGACGTCCTCGAAGTAAGGAAGGTGATCGGTGGCGAAGTTCAGGGTGCCGCCGGGCAGGAGCGTGGCCGCCACAGCATCCAGGAAAGGCGGGTCGAAGAGACGGTTTTCGTAATGTTTCTTTTTGGGCCAAGGGTCGGGGAAGAAGACATAGTAGGTGGAGACGGAGGCGTGAGGAATCAGATGGGTTACCGTGTAACAGGCATCCATGCGCAGGAGCCGGATATTGGAGAGCTGGCGGCGCACGGCCTTTTTATCTATCTTTCGGATGCGGCGAAGCATGCGGTCGACCCCGAGAAAATGAACGTCCGGATGAGCGGCGGCATGTTCCAATAGAAAGCGCCCCTTGCCGCAGCCGACGTCCACCTCGAACGGACGGTCGTCGGCAAAGAGATCGGAGATAGAAAAGGGGTGAAGCCAGTTGTCGGGGATGAATCGCATCGATTCAGGAGGAGTTTGCTCTGTTTTCATGCCTGTTTTCCTTGTGGGACGGAGAGGTCGAATGCACGACCTCTTCATACAGGATGCCACGAGGGCTTTGCGATTAAAAAATCGCGGCCAAAGGTGTGTGGAAAAGCAGGGCGCTTTTTTCCCGTGTACAGTGATGATCGAAGTTGCTAGATTGCCCCCCTTTCAAGAAAACAGTAGATAACCGGGAGCGCTTGTGGCGGTTAATCAGTTAGAGCGGATTGAACAGTATTTTCTGGGTGTGATCAACGAACGTCGAAAGACGCGTGCTGCGTCAGTCTGGCGGCTCGTGCTGATGGCGCTTTCACGGTTGTTTGGCGCGATTGTTCAGCTCCGATTGTATTTGTATACGCACCGCCTGTTTCGTCATCACACGCTCGGTTGTCAGGTGGTCAGCGTGGGGAATCTGACGGTGGGCGGCACCGGGAAAACGCCGATCGTGGAGATTTTTTCGCGTTCCTTGCAGCAGAGTGGACGCAAGGTGGCAATTCTCAGCCGTGGGTACAAGAAGAAGAGGCCGCCACTGATGGTTCGTCTGCGCAACCGATTTCGCCATGCGCTGGGCAAGAGCCGCCCGCCGCTGGTGGTTTCGGATGGAAAGCGCCTGCGCCTTGGATCGGCGTTGAGCGGCGACGAGCCCTACATGTTAGCGGTGAACCTTCCGAATGTGGCCGTGCTGGTGGATAAGGACCGTGTGAAGTCCGGCAAGTACGCGATTCAGGAGCTGGGGTGCGATACGCTGGTACTGGATGACGGTTTTCAGCATCTGCGTCTGAAGCATTGGGTGGATATTGTGTTGGTGGACAGCACCAATCCCTTCGGCAACGGGCATGTGCTGCCGCGCGGACTGCTTCGCGAGCCGATCCGCAACATCAAGCGGGCGAGTTTTATTTTTATCACCAAGTGCAACGGCCCGCAGGATGAACTCAAGAAAAAGCTGCGCGAACTGAATCCTGTGGCGGAAATTTCGGAGTGCCGTCACTGTCCCCGCTATCTCGAAAATGTCTACACGGGCGAGCGCAAGCCGCTGGAGTTTCTGGCAGGCAAGAAGGTGGCGGCGGTTTCCGGCATCGCGGCTCCAAAGGGGTTCGAGGCAGAGCTGGTGAAACACGGTGCCAAGGTGATTCATCACAAATGCTATGCGGACCATCACCGCTACACCCAGAAGGAGATGCTCGACCGCATCAACAAGAGCATTGATCGCGGAGCGGATATGATTGTGACCACAGAAAAGGATGCGGTCCGCTTTCCGCGTATCCGCCGCAATGATCTACCCATTTATTTTCTGCGGGTGGAAATTGAACTGCTTAGCGGGCAGGAGGACTTTGATGCCTGTATACGACGTATTTGTTTCCGGTAAACGGCGGGGGTTGACATGAAGCGCCTGTTGGTTTGCGGGGTGAACTGGATTGGGGATGCCATCATGAGCATGCCGGCGCTGCAAACGTGGCGTGAGCGTCATCCAGAAAATCGGCTGGAGCTGTTGGTCAAGCCAGCGTTGCTGCCGCTTTGGTCGCTGCACGCCGCGCCGGACTCGCTGCACCGCCTGCCTCCTGGAACAGTCGGTGTGTGGCGTGTGGCGTCCGCGTTGCGCGGGGAACACTTTGATTCCGCCTGTATTTTCCCGAATTCGTTTCGGTCCGCCCTGATTCCGTGGCTGGCTGGCGTGCCGAGGCGGATCGGCGCTCCGGGCCATCTCCGCCGCCTCCTGCTTTCCGCAATACCTGCGGGGGAACCGCCCGTTGCGCGGCATCAGGCTTATGAATACTATCACCTGCTCTCGGAAACGCCGCCCGAAGTCTTGCCCGCGCCGCATCTCACGCTGCCAGAGCCGCTTCAGGCGTGGGCCCGAGAGCGGGAGGTGGAGCATCCGGGGCCGTGGACGGTCTTTCTTCCAGGTGCGGCACGCGGCCCTTCGAAGCAGTGGCCCGAGGCGCATTGGATCGAGCTTGGACGCCGCATGCAGGGAACGGATGCCGTCGAGACGCTGCTGATTTTGGGCTCGCCCTCCGAAGCGGCGTTGTGTGGACGGATTGCGGAGGGAATTGGTGGGCGGGCCGTCAATCTGGCCGGTCAGACGGATATTCCGCAGTGGGCGGCCCTGATGAGTCGGAGCCGTTTGGTGGTAGCCAACGACAGCGGCGGCATGCACCTGGCCGCCGCCGTGGGTGCAAGTGTGCTGGCGCTTTTCGGCATCACTGATCCGGCGAAGACAGGCCCGCTCGGCGCTCGCTGCCGGGTGATCCAGAAGAGCACCGTACGTCAACGCGACATTCCTCGGGACTGCCCAGAGGCCCGGGCTGCCCTCGCCGCCATCACACCCGACGAGGTGCAGGAGCAGGCGCTAACAATCCGTCGGACGTCAGATGTTTTAAACCCCGATCGCGCAGTTCAACTCTGATGGTTTCGACCGACTCCAAGACATCAGGACGGATTGCTTTATGCAAATGGCGTTTGCGATGTACTGCGTTGAACAGCTGTCACAGTAAAACCGGGTTGATTTGAGGTGGGGCTTCTGGTATGGGGGAGCCCACAAAACAGGGAAACCAGCGACGAAAGAAACCGGACCGAGTGAAAACGGAAAACAAAATATCGGCCTGCATTACGGCCTGCAACGAAGAGGACAAGATCGGGCGCTGTCTGCGGAGTCTGACCTGGTGCGATGAAATCATTGTGGTGGACAGCTTCAGCAAAGACCGTACGATCGAGATATGCCGCGAATTCACGGATCGTGTCTATCAGCACGAGTGGCTTGGTTATATCGGTCAAAAAAATTTGATCCGCAACATGGCGGTAAATCCCTGGGTATTTTTTCTGGATGCCGACGAGGAGGTTTCGCCAAAGCTGCGGATAGCCATTGAAAAGATATTCAGCAAAAACCCACGCGACTATGTTGGGTATCAGTTTCCGCGCATGGTGTATTATCTGGGCAAATGGATTCGTTACGGAGAGTGGTATCCCGACACCAAACTGCGGCTGTTTTTGAAGGACCTAGGGAAGAGCTCCGGGCGCGAGCCGCACGATCATGTGATTGTGGACGGGCCCGTTCGGACGCTCACGGCCCCCATCTATCACTACACGTATGACAGCATCAGCGACCACCTGGCCACGATGAACCGGTTTTCCTCGATCACCGCGCGTGAGAAATACCGCGAAGGCATCCGTTTCCACTGGGTGGATATTCTCTTCAGGCCCTGGTGGCGGTTCTGTAAGGCCTATTTTTTCAAGCGCGGGTTTGTGTGCGGGCGCCATGGTATACTGATTGCCACCATCAGTTCCTTTGCGGTGATGATGAAATATTACAAGCTGTGGGAAATTGAGCACAACGCCGCCCAGAATCCAAATTATCTGAAAGAGGCCGGTATCGAAGACCAAACCGGAAAGCCGTGAAGCAGGAAAAAGTCATACGATCGGCGGGGGTGGTGGGCTCCTTCACAACGCTCAGCCGCGCTTTGGGTTTGGTCCGCGATGTGATGATGGCAGGGTTTTTCGGCACCTCACTCTCCATGTCGGCCTTTGTCGTGGCCTTTACGATTCCCAATCTGTTTCGCCGTCTATTCGGCGAGGGGGCTCTTTCGGCGGCGTTCGTGCCGGTGTTTGTGGAGACGCGGCGCAATGCCGGGGATCGTGCGGCGTGGGAGGTCGCCCGCAAAGTCATCACGCTGGTTGTTCTGCTGCTGCTTTGTTTCGTGCTGGCGGGCGAGTTGGTGGTTTCGCTGCTGCCGGATATAATGGCGCTCGGTGCGAAGAACCTCCTGATCCTGCGCTTGCTGAGCATCATGCTGCCTTACATGCTGTTTATCTGTCTGGCGGCGCTTTCCATGGCGATTTTAAATTCGTTCGGACATTTTGCCGTGCCAGCAGCGTCACCCTGCGTGCTCAATATCGTCTGGATCGTGGTGGCGCTGATTTTCATCCCGTTCATGCGCGGTCCCCTCGAATCGAAAATAGTGGTGGTGGCCTGGGCGATCTTGGTGGCGGGCGTGGCGCAGTTGCTTTTTCAATATCCGATGTTGCGTCGCTTCGGCTACCAGCCGGGTCTATCCTTTGATTTTTCGGATGCGCGTGTGGGGCGCGTGCTGATGCTCATGGGGCCCGCCGCCGTGGGCATGGCCCTGACACAGTTCAACGTGCTGGTGGATCGCACGCTCGCGGCCTGGATCGGCACCTGGGCGCCCGCCGCACTGTATTTTAGCGAGCGGCTTATTTATTTTCCGCTCGGGATTTGCGGCACGGCACTAGGCACGGTGTTGCTGCCCGTCTTTTCCCGGCACGCCGCCGATGGACAGTTTCTCACCATCAACAGCACGATCAATCAATCCCTGCGCACGCTGCTCTTTCTGATGGCACCCGCCGCCGTGGGGCTCGGCCTGCTGGCGTATCCGATCATCGAAAGCATTTATCAGTGGAGAGAATTCACCGCCGAATCCACCTGGTTCACGGCGGTCGCCCTGCAATGCTACGCACCCGGCCTGATCGTGTTCAGTCTTTCCAAGGTGTTTGTGCCAGCCTTTTTTGCACTGCAGGATACGAAGACTCCCGTCCGAGTGGGTATGGTGACGGTTCTGGCGAATCTGCTGATGAATCTGCTGTTCATTCTGACGCTTCCGCTCCGCTACAAACATGCGGGCATTGCACTAGCCACCGTACTGGCGGAAACCGGCTATGCGGTAGCACTGGCCGTTATTCTTCAGCGGCGCATCGGTTCGCCGGGATGGCCGCGCATTTTCCGGAGTTTCGGGAAGGTGCTGCTGATTTCCGGGCTGATGGGCGTGGCGGTGTGGTTCGGTGCCCGCTGGATTCCGGAGTGGCTTGCCACCATGGGCAACCTGCCCGAAAAATTCCGGCAGATTGCCACAGTGGGTGGGACCATCCTGATGGCCATGCCCGTTTATCTGGCGCTGGCCTTAATCATGCGCTGCGAAGAACTGCACTTTCTCCTGTCCGCCATGAGCCGGCGGGCGAAATAGCCACACCTCCAATGAAGCGGCCCCGCAGGGCTGTTTCCATCCCTGCGGGGCCTTCGAATGCTCATCTATTGGCTTTACGCCTTTTTACGCGGCTTGCGTTTGATCGGCTTCTTCCGCGAGGCCATATTCTGATTCACCAGGTAGCGGTTCAGGGCGTTGAGATAGGCCTTTGCGCTGGCCTCGACCACGTCGGTGCTCGATCCCTTGCCGGGGACCGTTTCGTCGCCGAAACTAACGGAGACGGTGGCTTCGGCCATGGCATCTTTTCCGCGCGTGATGGCGTGGAGAGCGTAATCCAGCAGAGTGCCGTGCACTCCCGTCATGCGGTCCATGGTTTTCAGTGCGGCATCCACGGGTCCGTCGCCGCAGGCGGCGTCCTGCAGGGTTTCCTCGCCCTTCTGCAATTGGACGGTCGCGGTGGCCACGGTATCGCTTCCCGCGCTGACGTGCAGATATTCGAGTGTATAGGCGCTGGGGACGTCCTGCAGCATGTCCTGTACGATCGCGATCAGGTCGTCGTCATAGACCGCCTTTTTCTTGTCGGCCAGTTCGATAAAGCGGTTGTAGCCCTGCTCGATTTCCGCATCGGTCAGTTTGAAGCCCATCTTATTCATGTGTACGCGGAAGGCGTGGCGGCCGGAATGCTTGCCCAGTACCAGTTCGCTTTCCGGGATGCCGACATCCTGCGGGCTCATGATCTCGTAGGTGCGGCGTTCCTTCAGCATACCGTCCTGATGAATGCCCGATTCATGGGCGAACGCATTCGCCCCGACCACGGCCTTATTGCGCTGGATCATCATGCCGGTCAGTTGAGAAACCATGCGGCTGGCACGAAAGATTTCTTTCGTCTGAATGCCCGTGGTAACGCCCAGCTCATCCTTTCGCAGGCGTATGGCCATGGCCACTTCTTCGAGTGAGCAGTTGCCCGCACGTTCGCCGAGGCCGTTGATGGTGCACTCGATGCCGCGCGCGCCGTTTTGAACGGCGGCCAGCGAGTTGGCCACGGCCAGGCCGAGGTCGTTGTGACAATGCACATGAACCACCGCTTGGCCGATGTTCGGGACGTGCTCGAACAGGTACGCGATCAGCCGTCCGAATTCGGATGGAATGGCATAGCCGACCGTATCCGGTATGTTGATCGTCGTGGCGCCAGCATCGATCACCGCCTGCGTGATTTCCGCCAGAAAGTCCGGCTCGGTGCGGGAGGCATCTTCGGGGCTGAACTGCACGTCATCCACGAAGGTGCGGGCATACTTCACATGCTCCACGGCCTGGCGCAGAATTTCGTTCTTCGCCTTTTTCAGTTTGAATTCGCGGTGAATAGCAGAGGTGGCCAAAAAGGCGTGAATACGCGCCCGGTTGCCTGCGGGCATGACGGCCTCAGCACAGCGCTCGATGTCCTTTTTCAGGCAGCGCGCCAGGCCGGCAATGCGCGGCCCCTTGATTTGTTCAGCGACGGTTCGCACGGCCTCAAAATCGCCCGGACTGGCAATGGGGAAGCCCGCCTCAATCACGTCGACCTTCAGGCGTTCGAGTTGACGCGCAATTTGCAGCTTTTCGCCCAGACGCATGCTGGCACCCGGGCACTGCTCGCCGTCGCGCAGGGTGGTGTCGAAAATGATGACCCGATTCTTGTCTCTTGCTTTCATGGTTGATCCTCTGATTCTTCTGTTGGTTGGTTAAGTTGAAAAAACGGAACACCTGATGCGTGCATCATCTAGGGGAAGGGGCGGGCCCAACGCGGCGGCACTTGGAAAGTGCTGAAGGAGATTCAACCCTTTCAAGCCGACATCGCGCGGGCCCTGCGTAGGGAGAGCCCGAAGACCGGCAGCGGCAGTAGGACCGTTGCCAAAAATACACTGGCGATGACTCGGCTGGATTTCATGTCGAGCAGCTTAGTGAACCGGGCGGGATAAAGTCAATCCTTTATAAGCATATCTGCCCGTCCGCTCGGCGAGTGGACGGCTACGGTTCTTTGCCCGCAGGCATGCCATCGGTATCGGTATCGAAAGCGCTATCGATCCCGCCGCCGACGCGGATTTGGATTTTTTTGCTCATTGCGTTATTTCGAGAGCAAACCGTGTAACTTCATAAATGAATTCAAGGGCTTCTGCGGTATTTTCTTCGGCCTTCATATTGGCCCTTGCTCGCTCTTGTTCCAGATAAACGACAATACATTCATCGTCCACGTCATAGTCGATATTGCGAAGATTTAGGTTGGTGTCTGAGTTCGCTTTAGAAACGTTATGTACTCGGGAGGACGTAGCCATAGAAGCGGAGTTTGGTATCTTTGCCGTAGTGCACCCAGAAATCAGTAACAGGATGGTCACGACAAAGCTTGATGAATGTTTTGTCATTTGCCGATCGCGATTTCGATTATTTTACTGAGGGCGCGGCGATGGGTCGATCCGCACATCGCGGACGCGCAAGCGCGTCTTGCTGCGTGAGGGATAGGAGTGCACCTCGAGGTCGCCCACGGTCCAAAGGGCATCCACTTTTTTCAGGGTTTGAATCTGGAGTTTTTTGAGCAGGGTGCCTTCGGCGTCGAAGCCCTGGGCCTCGAGTAGGGCGGAGGTGTTTTGATCAATCCAGAGGCGTACGGAGTCGTAGGTCCCGGCGTCGGAGGAGGCTTCGGGGCGGACTTCGAGGATGGTGCAGGGGCGGTTGAGTTTGTTTTCGTGGCCGACGAGGGAGACGCGGGGCCACCAGAGAAAGTCCATGGCGAGGTCGGCCCAACTGAAGTCGAGTCCCTGAATGGGGGCGGTGGTGTCTTCCAGCGGTATGGCTTTAGAGTCCGTGCCGGAGAACAGTGCGTATTGAGCGGGAGTGTCGGGAGGGCGGGTGATGGCGAGGCGTTCGAGCGGTTCGCCGAAGGCGTCGGAGAGGAGGTAGGTGGCGGTGCCGGTGGGCGCGGAGAGATCGAGGGTGAATTCGAGGCGGCGGGTTATCAGGAGGTCGCCGCGCCGGTTTTTGGCCGTGAGATCACCATCCACATGCAGCGGGCGATCCGGAAAGTTGCGGCGGACGTCGCGCAGGATGTTGGTTGGATTGGGTCGGTCTTCGGGCACGTCGGTGATCCACTGCGCACGGGACGATGGTCCTCCCGGCAGGAGGAAAAGCAGAAGACAGGCTGTGCAAAGGTGTTTCAGAGTCATGGCAGGCCTACTTCTAGCTTTCACTTCGTCGATTTGCAACGGGTTTTGCCGGTTATTGAATAAATGGTGGATGCGGGGCGTCGGAGCCCGCGCTTGACAACGCTCCCCGTAAACGTGTTAATCCCGGCTGCTTTCCCTGCTAGGGGTTGGGAATGCCGAACGCAACATTCAGCATGAAACAATTGGGTAACGACATGAAAATTGAAGTCAACAGGAATGGATTTCTGGTGGACCGGGTATGGAGCGATGCAGAGGTGTCGGCCATGCAGGCGGAGATGAACAGCTGGAAGAGCTTTCGCTACCACAATGTGGTGATTACGGACGCGGCGGGCAAAACCGTGAAGTCGGGTGGGACGAACGATCCGCATGTGGTGCTTCCGGGGTTGGATCATTTTGGATTCCCGCAGGATTTGAAGGGCAAGACGGTGCTGGATGTCGGCTGCAACAGCGGTTTTTATTCGATGGTGGCAAAGTTGCGCGGGGCGAGCCGGGTGATGGGCGTGGATGTGTCGTCGCTCTACACGGATCAGGCATCGTGGCTACGGGACGTGCTGGGTTTTTCCAAGGAGGAGATGAGCTTTCAGGCGATGGATGGTGCGGCGCTGGAGGCGATGCAGGAACAGTTTGACGTGGTGATCAATCTGGGGGTGATTTATCACATCGAGAATCCAATGAGCTATCTGCGTTCGGTGGCGTCGGTGACGCGCGGAATGATGTTGCTGGAATCGGAGATGTTGCTCGATCCGGCGGTTTCAGAATACGCCTGGTTCATCGAAAAGGAATATGGCTGTGACCCGACGAACTGGTGGATTTACGGCCCGAAGTGTTTGGAAGGGATGGCACGCGCGGCGGGGTTCAGTCGGGTTCAGTTCAATGGTTTTCTGTGGCGTCCCGAACCGGGAACCAAAACACCGGATGGCTTTCAGCGCCAAGGGCGCGGCGTGTTTTCCTGCTGGAAATAACAACAGCGTAACCGCTGTGGTTGACTAGCAGGAAGGCGGGCCTAAGCCCGCCAGCCTGCTAGGCGGGTTTCGCCTTGCCCCGACGGGCCTCGAGTTCGGCGCGTATTTCGTAGGCACGCGTTTCCGTGATTTCGTAGGTGGAGACGGCGGCAATGGCTAGGAGTGCGCCGAGAACCGGGACAATGACGTAGGCCAGGCGAAGTCCGGACAGGGCGCCGGGCGTTTGCAGGGCGATGTTCTGATCGAATCCAACGAGCCGCAGAATCACGCCGCTGAGCAGGCCAGCAAAGGCGAGCCCGAATTTGACCATCCACCAATAGATGGCGCCGAAGGTGCCTTCCCGGCGTGAGCCGTAGCAGAGTTCATCGTAGTCGCAGACGTCAGCAGTCATGGACATCATGAGGGTGAACAACCCACCGATGCCGAAGGCAAAGAAGGGCAGGGGCAGAAACATCAGGAAGGGCTGGCCGGGCTTGAAGCACCACCAGAAGAGGAGATAACCCACGATGGAAATGCTCTGCGAGATGATGAAGGCCACTTTCTTTCCGAGCTTCTGCGACATGATGGTGACGATCGGAATGACAAGGAAGGTGGTGGCCAGGGCGCTGACGGTGCCGAACCAGGCCGGCCAGTTGCCCGCAGCACCGGGATCGCCGCCGTACATGTGGTATACAATGATGAACCAGGAAAAGGCCGCCACGGTGTTGAATCCGCTGAAGACAAGGAAGGTGGCTGCACACAGTTTCAGGAAGGGGCGGCAGGTGAACGTGTCCTTGAATCCGCGGCCAAACGAAGTGAGATTGTTTCCCATGTTGGCCAGGTTGAGCTTCTTTAATTGCTCGGGCGGGACCTGATAGCGGGTACGGCAGAAGAGGGCAGGCACCAGGGCCAAAACCATACAGAACAAACCCACCCACACGGCCAGACCCCGCGCGCCCGCTGCAGGCGAATCGAAGAGCTTCGGATTGTAGAGAATGACCCAGAACCAGGGAGCAATGACCCAGGCCCACTGGCCAATCCACTGGGAAACGGCCATTAAGCGAGTCCGCTCATGAAAATCGTTGCTCATTTCATAGCCCAGCGCCACGTAGGGCGTGGCGAAAATGGTCAGGCCCACATAGAAGACGAGGGACCAGCTCAGGAAATAAATGAAATTGTACATCTCGCTGTTTTCGGCATAGACCTGCCACATGATGATGTAGGTGATACCGGTCATGATCGCGCCAATGAAAATGTACGGACGGCGACGGCCCCAGCGCGACTTGGTGTTGTCGGAGATGAACCCCATGATCGGATCAGTAATCGCGTCGAGGATTCGGGGCAGGAAGAAAATAAGCCCCCAAAGCAACGGGCTCATGCCCAGCCCCTGAATCAGAACGACCATGAACACGCCCATGGCAGCGGGAAACAACTGATTGCCCAACATGCCGACGCCGAACGCGGCCTTCTGTCCAAACGGGATGATATCTTCCGGGGCAGTGGCGTGATGAGCTGTCTTTGTCATGAAAGAATCCCTTCCGTACATTCGGTTTTGCTAAGAGTGAACTAGTACTAGACTAGAATTGCCGGGCCGGGCAAGCGGAAAGTGTTCTTATCTTTGCATTTTTTCGCGGCGGCCCTCTCTTTTTTCGCCTCTATATTTCTTTTATGAAGAAACGGTGCGCTCGGCATAGCTGTCCCATTCGATGATGCCAAGACACAACAGCGTACTCGCTGTTGTTTGCCAGCACAGCTTGGCGGGCCAAAGCCCGCCAGGCTGCTAGGGCTGAATAGACATATACACTTGGGTGAATCAGGATTTGCCTGGAGAGCGTGGAAAGGCTAATCTCCCGGTGTGGCATGGGCAAACCCGTTCCATGAAACCTTGGAGGATTACATGAATAAAACAGATCTGTTGATTTTGATTATGATGGGGATGGTTTCGCTGCCGTGCCTCGGAGCCGCAGAGGGGGGCGCGCCCGACGTGGAGCCGTCGTGGCAGGAGCAGGCGGTAGTTGAGTTGGATATGGATGAGTGGGATGCGGCCCGGAAGCTGGCCAAAACAAACCGCCGTGAGCAGCGCACCCAGAGTAAAATCATTCTGATGGCCGCCGACTTACGGGAGTGGGACCGCAAGCGCGAGAAATCGGCGCTGGTTTCCGGGAAAACCGCCTATCGGGAACTCGACGACGAAGTGACGATGCGTGATGCGCAACTGCTGAACGATCTTCTTGAATTGGGCGGACAGCAACTGACGGAATATACCGAAAGGCTGCTGGAAATGGCGGTCAACAAGGTGGGTTCGCCGGAAGATGCGGAATGCGCTCTCTTTGCGTTGGATACCCTGCCGAAAGAGCGGAGGCCGGATAGTATCAATGCACTGGGCGCGTGGTTGGCCTCGGAGCGGGAAAAGGTGAATGAGGGGCGTGCGCTGGGCGAGGATGTGCAGGCGGTTTTCACTAATCAAATGTTGCTGGAAATCTTGGTGAATCAGATTCAAGTGGACAAGTCCATGACGCAAAAAGCCATGGATATGTTGCCGGACAAGATCAAGCATATCGTGTCGAGTGCCACGGATAGCTATGATGCGGCAGATTGCCTGATCCTGATCGAAGCGCCCGCGCTGCCCTGCGTGCAGGAAAATCTGGCGCGTTTCGGGTCGCTCGGCACCACGCTGGAGCAGGACATCCGCATTGCCGTTAGTACGCGCGAAATCCGTTACCCCGGGTCTACTTGGTATTCCGCCCGTCCACCGAACTAGCAGTCTGCCGAGCTTTGGCCCGCCATCCTGCGAGAAGTCCGTCGGGCTTTAGGCTAAGTGGCTGTGTTCTAAATAAAGGAAAGGCTGTTATGCGCATATTGCATCCATTATTTGACAACAACCGGCGATGGTCCGAAAAAATGCATCAGTCCGATCCGGATTTTTTTCGGCAACTGGTCAATCAGCAGAATCCGAAATATTTGTGGATCGGGTGTTCCGACAGTCGGGTTCCCGCCAACGAGATCGTCGGCTTGCCGCCGGGCGAACTCTTTGTGCACCGAAACATTGCGAACCTGGTCATCCATACCGACATGAATTGCCTCTCCGTGCTGCAATATGCCGTGGATGTGCTCGGCATTGAGCATGTGATTGTGTGTGGGCATTATGGCTGCGGCGGCGTGAAGGCGGCCTTGGAGGGGCGCGCGCACGGACTGGTGGATAACTGGCTGCGTCATGTCCGGGATATTTATCAGAAGCATCGGGCTGTATTGGAAGCGGAAGGTTCAGATGGCGCGTGCCTGCGCCGCCTTTGTGAATTGAACGTAATGGAGCAGGTGATCAACGTAGGGAGTACCACGATCGTCCAGGATGCCTGGAGTCGCGGGCAGGCTCTGGCCGTGCATGGGTGGATTTACGACCTGAAAGACGGCCTGCTGAAGGGGCTGGATGTGTGCGTGGCCTCCGGGGGGGAACTTGCCGCTTTGCAGGGGCGGGACATGACTTGTGCTTCCTGAAAAGTTCGTGTAGCTTGCGTGCATGAAAAAACAATGGTCATTAAATCGCGGGTCGTCGTTGATCAGTCTGGCCGCAGGACTTTTTACAACGGTTTTGTATTTTGTCACCTCGTGCCGGGGGTTTGATCCCATGCTTTCGGGCAAGGCCGCGGTTGAGCATTTGGGGTTGGCGCCGTTTCCACCTATGCAGCATCCGGTATGGGGCTTTTTTCTGCGCCTGCTGGATGCGCTGCCGGGCGGGTTGGCACCTGCCGCGCATCTATTCAACGCCCTTTGCATGGGTGTTGTTTCGGGTCTGCTCTGTTCACTGATGCAGGCATGGCGGTGGGATACGCTGCCAGAGAAGTATCGCTGCAACCGCCACGAGCGCGGGCTGTCGCTTTTCACAGGTGTGCTGGCCTCGGTGATTTTTACGCTGACTCTACCCGCGTGGGTGGCGGGGACGCGTGCTATGCCGCTGACGCTGGGGGTGGCTGGCATGCTGCTGCTCTTCCGGTTGCTGCTGGCCTTTTCGCGTCGTTCGTCTGGCTGGCTGGCCGCACTGATTTCTCTGCTGTGGGGCGCGGGGATCGTTGAGTATGGAACCTTTGCGATATTGTTGCCGGTGCTAGGTGTTCTCTTTCTGCTGCTTCTTTGGCGTGCGGACATGCTTCGAAAGAAAATGCTGCTGCTGCTTGCACTTTGCGGGCTGTCCGGTCTTTCGCTGTATCTGTGGGAGGCGCTTGCCTACATGCGTTCGCCCGCGTATGGCTGGCGCGAATTCGAGGGGTTGCATCAGGTGCTTTGGTATCTTTGGCGGGAGCAGTATCTGGAGATGAAGTCGGGGATGGTTTCGGCGGGTTGGCTGCTGGCGTTCACCATGCTGATTGTGCCGTGGATCACGCTGCTCTTTCTGCCGCTCACGCAGCAGCGGAAGAGTCGCTTTCGTGCGCCGTCGTGGTTTCTTTTTCTGGTGTTTGGCCTAATGGCGGTGGTGGTGCTGCTGAACCTTCCGCCCGCGCCTTGGGTTTTCTCGAGGGTCTATCCGCTGCTAGTGCTGCCTTATCTATTCTTCGCGTCGTGGGCTGCGCGGCTGGTCGGCACGGTAGCCTTTACCCTGACCTCCGGACGACCGGATGTGCCGCGGCTCTCATTTTTTCGATGCGGCGTGCTGGCTCTGGCAGGCGCAGCGCTGATTTCGTTGCTGGGTGTGACGGGGTTGCGCAATTACGCCATCGTTCAGCCGATGGGGTCCGATCAGATCAACGAGTTAGGAAGCGCCATGGCCGAGTCACTGCCCGACGGCGCGTATATCATCGCCAATGGGCTGCTGGATCATGCCATTCAGCTTGCGGCCCATGAGAGCGGGAAGAATGTTTATCTGATCAATCTCCCGTACTGCATCAGCAAGAGCTACCGTCGTTATGTGGCCTCCCTGTTTGATGATCCGCGTCTGCAAAACCTGGCCGTCATCGGGTGGCAACCATTTATGGAAGAGTGGAGCAGGCGGGATGCTGAATTCGGGCGGCGGGTGCATATCCTTCAACCTCCCGATCTCTGGGCCCGCCTGGGCTATACGCCGGTACCCAACCCTGTGCTTTATGCTGGAATGAATGAGCAGTCACCCATGGACGCGGATGCGTTGAAAGCCTCCGCCGCCTATTGCTTGAGCCTCGTCAAAGGCTGGACCGCTACTCTCCCGAAGGCCAATCTGGGGGCGGGGTGGTATAGTGCGGCTCAAACCCTTCTTTCCCAGGTCTGCAACAATCTGGGTGTGGTGCTCGAGGACCACGCGCTCGCCCCCGAGGCCGAGGCGCTCTATCAAGCCTCGCTTCGCCTGGATGAGCAGAACATCTGCGCGCTGATGAATCGCATTTCTCTGCTGCATGCCCGCGATGATGCCCTGGCCGGCGAACTGGAAAAGCAACTGGAGGGCATGGTGTCGGGCGACAAACAGCGCTTTTCCTTCTGGCAGTTGTCTTCGCGTTACGGCTACATCCGCAATCCCGGCTTCTACATGGCGCAAGGCTATGCCTGGGCGATCTCGGGAAAACCCTCTGCGGCGATACGCGAGGTGCAGCGGGCCATTGATCTCAGTGGCGAAACCCCGGCCATGAAAACCCTGCTCGCCCAGCTCTATGTCAACGCCAGCGACCCCGAAGAGGGAGAAAAACTCTATAAAAGTTTGCTCGATGACGACCCCGCCAATACGCGTGTTTTGGCGGGACTTGCCCACCTCGCCCTGGCGCGGCAGGATGCCGAGGGCGCACGACTCTATCTGGACCGCCTTCGGGAGCTGGACGTGCCCGAAGCGGAGGGGTTGGAAGAAGCGATTGTGGCCGTCATGTCCGCCTACTCGGATGACTACGCGGGAACGCGCGACCTTCTTAAGAAGATGCTGAAGAAGAGTCCAGGCAACGTCCGGCTCTGGGCCACCCTGGCCCTGCTGGCCAGTGAAAACGAGGATCCATCCACCGTGCGCGAGGCGGAGGGCATCCTCGAAAATGCGGTGCAGGAAAATCCCATGCTGGCCCTGGCCCTCGCTCAATTGAATCTGCGCTCCGGCAATCAAGCGCAGGCCAAGCTTAACCTCATCCGCGCTATTCGACTGCGCCCAGGCGAAACCCTTCTGCACGAGCAGTATCTTCAACTGCTCGTCAACATGCGCTTGCGCGATGAGGCCGAGGAAGAATGCCGAGTGATACTTGAACTCAACCCCGATAACGCGGTGGCCAATTATGTGATCGGCACCATTCAGGCCAGTCGCGGCGAAGAGGCCCTCGCCGAGAACTCGTATCGCGCCAGCCTCGCCGTCAAGCGTTCACCGCTTGTGCTCAACGACCTAGCCTGGCTTCTCGCCAACAAAGGAGACGCCGATCTTCCGGAAACCCTCGCCTGCGCCGAAGAGGCCCTGCGCCTTGACCCAGAAAATCCAAACACCATGGATACCTACGGCTATATTCTGATGAAACAAGGTCGTCTCGCCGAAAGCGAACAGCAGTTGCGTCGGGCACTGAACAGTCAGCCCAACAATCCGGTGATGCTGCTGCATCTCGCCGAACTCTCTGAAAAGCAGGGCCAAAACGAAGCCGCCCTTCAACTGGCCGAGCCCCTCCTTCAGCGGATGTCCGAGCTGAGTGCGCCGGAATACACCACCTTGCGCGAGATGGTCTTTCGTGTGCGCGCCCTCATGAAAAAAACGCCTGAAGGCACCTGACGGCCCGGAAATGAAGTTGACTCGAACCCCAAACACCTATAAAACAAAATCGCATTTTTCAAAACCCCATCAGAAGGAGACGCGCAGCATGATTGTAACAACCAAGAAACTCTTCGAACACGCCTACGGGAAATATGCCATCGGTGCCTATAACATCAACAATGCCGAGCAGATCATGGGCCTTTTCCGAGGCAATATGGACAGCAAGGCCCCCTTTATCATCCAGCTTTCCAAAGGCGCACGCTCTTACACCGACAAGCGCCTTCTCGAAGCCATGATCCGCGCCGCCGATGAAATTTTCCCTGACGCCATCTTTGCCGTGCATCTTGATCATGGCGACGAAGAGGCCTGCTACGACTGCATCAACAGCGGCTTCTACAGCTCCGTCATGATCGACGCCTCTCACGCCTCCTTCGATGAAAACATCGCCATCACCAAGCGTGTGGCCGATGCCGCTCATGCGAAGAACATCGTGGTCGAAGCCGAACTCGGACAACTTGGCGGCGTGGAAGAACACGTCTCGGTGGATGAGGCCGACGCCAAGCTGACCGACCCCAGCCAGGCCAAAGAATTTGTCGAGCGCTCCGGCTGCGATAGCCTTGCCTGCGCCATCGGCACCTCCCACGGCGCCTTCAAGTTCTCGGGCACCCAGGGACTGCACTTCGACGTACTCGAAGAAATTCAGAAACGCCTGCCTGGCTACCCGCTGGTCATGCATGGCTCCAGCTCCGTGCCGCAAGATGAGGTCGAGCGCATCAACGCCGCTGGCGGAAAGCTGGGTGGTGCCAAGGGTGTGGATGAAAAGCAATTCCTCCCCGCCGCAAAACTCGGCGTGACCAAAATCAATATTGATACCGACGGACGTCTGGTGTGGTGCCGCGTGCATCGTGAAGGCTTCCGTGATCAGCCAGAAGTGTTTGACCTGCGTCCCTTCGGAAAAGTCTTCATGTCCGAATATGCCAAATATATCGCCCATAAAAACGTGGTGCTCGGAAGTGCCAATCAGATCGACTCCGTGCGCGAATTCATCAAGAAATAAACGATTATCGGGTCCCCGTCAAAAACCCGGCAGCACAAGCTGTCGGGTTTTTTATGCTTGAATTTATACGAACCCTGCCACCCAAAGGTGGTTTGCTTGCCTAAGTCGGCGCGCCGGTCTTTCCGCTTCGCGGTTGACAGTTGCGCGGCGTGTCTTTAAAAAATGGGCGCACTGGAAGTATTTTGCAGATGGAAACGTTGGACAACACGAGAGGATGACCCGAATTATGGCCGGAAAAAATGCGTTGGTGGCGATTGTTATGGGCAGCGAATCGGATTGGGCGGTGATGCAGCACGCCGTGAATACCCTGAAGGAATTCCACATTCCTCTGGATGTACGTATTCTTTCCGCCCATCGTACGCCGGATGAAGCGGCGGTTTTTGCACGCGAGGCCCGGCAGGCGGGGATGCACGTCATCATCGCCGCAGCAGGTATGGCGGCTCATCTGGCCGGGGCCATGGCAGCGCACAGTACACTGCCCGTGATCGGCGTGCCCATGAAGGGCGGCGCGCTGGATGGATTGGATGCGCTGCTTTCAACCGTTCAAATGCCCGGCGGCGTACCGGTGGCCACGATGGCGCTGGGTAAGGCGGGCGCCGTGAATGCCGCGCTGTTCGCTCTGCGTATTCTTGCGCTGAGCGACGACGATCTGGCCAAAAAATTGAACCGCCACACGGAGAATCAGCGGAAAAAGGCGCTGAAGGCGGATGAGGCGTTGCAGCGCGAACTCGCCTTGGAGAAATCAAATGCATAAGGCCTTTTTGTTCCTGCTGGCGGGTCTGGCAGCGTGGACAACGCTTGCCTTGGGCGCGGGCGGGCCGGCAGGGTCTGATGCGGACTCTCTGGAGGGCGGACTGGTCGAGGCAGTGTCGGTGTTCAATCAGCGGGCCCTGCACTTGGACGAGCCACTCATGCTGGATGGCGCCGTGGAGGGGATGCTCAAGGCAGTGGACCCCAACGGAGCGTTGCTTACGCAGCGGGCCCTGGAAGAAATGATGCAGAAGCGGGACGGAACATTTTATTCCGCAGGCATCCGTCTTTGCTTTACGGGAGAAGTCGTGAAGGTCGATGCGTTGATTCCGGGATCGCCCGCAGAACAGGCGGGCCTGCTTCCCGGCGACGGGATCGTGCGCGTGAAGGACCAGGGGCTCGACGGCTTGATCCCGCCTGAAATCAGCAGCCTCTTTCGCGGAGAAGGCCCCGACGAGGTGCAGGTGAACTTTCTGCATGGTGGCGAAGAACGGCAGGTGACGTTCGCACTTGCGCCGGTACAGTTGCCCTCAGTTGAATTTGTCGAATATTTTCCGGAAGACTTGGTATATGTGCGGGTGAATGGCTTTTTCGGGCAATCAGGCAACGAGCTTCCGTCGCTTCTGAAGACGTGGAAAGAACAGCATAAATTTGGGGTGATTCTGGATTTGCGCAATGCCTCGGGCGGCGACACGGATTCGGTCAACACCTTGGCCAATACGCTGGCACCGCCCCGGTCGCGTCTGTACGGCTTTCAGGATAAGAGCGGAAGCTGGCTGCAGGAGGTGATTTCGGATGAGTCGGAGCGTCTCTCGCTTCCGATGATGGTGCTGGTCAACGGTCGTACCGCCGAGGCTTCCGAGCTGCTGGCGGCGGTGTGCAAAGATGCGCTGCGCGGGTGCATGGTTCTCGGGGCGGAAACGTCCGGTGCGCCGATGGTGCGCGAGGCCGTTACCTTGGCCGATGGGCGCGTCCTCTATCTGGCCACGCGCCTGTTGGTGGCCGGCGAGAAGGGGTTCTACGACGGGCGTCAGGGAGTGCGACCGGATATTGCCGTGGCCGACGACTGGTACGCGGGTGGTTATGAACCTGAATTGTCGGCCTCTCTGCTCGAAGAAGAAAAAGAAGACAAAGCCCTACGCGAGCGCATACGCGGCGATGGTCCCTTGAGTCGGGCGACGGACCTGCTCCTGGGGCTCAAGGCGCTGAATATCCGTACCGTCGGCACGCCATGATCCCCATCGATCCGCATCAGCCCGATCCCGTCGCCCTCGAACAGGCGGCGGATGCCCTTCGCCGCGGCGGCCTCGTCCTGCTGCCCACTGAAACCGTGTATGGCATTGCCGCCGATCCCGCGCAGCCTGCCGCCCTCGAGCGTCTCTATGCCGCCAAGGGGCGCGAAGCTGGCAAGCCGGTGGCCTATTTCATTCACGAACACAATCAGGCCATAGCCCTTGGCGCACGCTGGATGCCCGCCGCCGCACGCCTGGCCGATGCCTTTTGGCCCGGCCCCTTGACGCTCGTCCTTCCCGCCGAATCCGGCGAGGTCTTTCTTGGTTTTCGTATGCCGGACTATGCCCCGGCGATTCAACTCGCGCAGCGGTTTGGGCCCATGGCTGTCACCAGCGCCAATCGAACTGGCGGGAAGGAAGCCCTCACCGCGCAGGAGGCCTTGGATATTTTCGGAGAGCAAATTGAAGTCTATCTCGATGCCGGGCCAGCCCTCGGAACAATTCCGAGCACCGTCGTCCAAGTGATGCCTGATGACTCCATTTTCCTGCTCCGCGAAGGAGCCATCCCATCGGACGCAATATTCTGCGCGTGAAAACCCGCAACCCGGGCGCGGAGAAGAATTTTTGACAGGATGAACAGGATTTTGGAACGGAAAAAAACCAGTAGCCGGGTGCTCTCCGAGCGCCCGGTCCGAGCCAGCTGCTTTTTCAGGTGGTTGAAGCGTCCGGATTTTCCTGCGGTGCATCTGGGAGTTCGGGTTTCGGTTCGGCTTCGGATTCGTGGATACTTTCGGAGGGAGGAACGAGCAGTTTGAGCTGCTGCTTGATGAGGTCGACGCCTTCGCCGGCTTCGGCGGAGATGGAAACCGGGGTTTCGCCGGTCGCTTCGACAAAGGCTTTATAGTTATCCCAGGCTTCGGGGAGGTCCATTTTATTTGCCACGAGAAGATAGGGCCGTGTCTCGAGTTCGTACTGGTAGAGGCGCAGCTCTTTACGTAGGTTCACATAATCCTCGGCGGGGTTGCGCCCGTCCACGCCGGCCATATCCAGGATGAAGAGGAGAAATCGGGTGCGTTCAATGTGTCGGAGAAAGTCGTGGCCCAGTCCGATGCCTTCGTGAGCGCCATCGATGAGGCCGGGAATATCGGCAACGCGTAGGGAGGTGAAATCGTCATACATGACGGTGCCGATGATGGGATTAAGCGTGGTGAAGGGATAGGCGGCAATCTTGGGATGCGCCTTGCTGAGTTTGCTGATGAGGGTGGATTTTCCAGCGTTTGGATAGCCCACGAGGCCGACATCCGCCACCGTTTTGAGTTCGAGCTGGAGGGTTTTCTGTTCGCCATCGGCACCGGGTGTACATTCTCTCGGGGCCTGATGGGTCGAGGACTTGAAGTGGCAGTTGCCCAGGCCGCCGCGCCCGCCTTTGGCCAACATGAACTGATCGCCCGAATGCAGGACCTCGCCAACAAAACCGCCCGTTTCATCGTAGACCATGGTTCCGGGCGGAACCTTGACGTAGATATCGTCGGCATTTTTTCCGTGGCAATCTCTGTTCATGCCCGCTTCGCCGTCCTTCGCACGTTGATGCGGCACATAGACGAGATGAAGCAGGGAATCGAGATTTTCATCCGCCACCAGAAAAACGTGTCCTCCGCGCCCGCCGTCGCCACCGCTAGGTCCGCCATAGGGAATGAACTTTTCACGTCGGAACGTGGCTGCGCCATTGCCTCCGCGTCCGGAGGAAACGTAGATCTTTGCCCGATCTTTAAATGCCTTGCCCTTCATACCGCTCCCCATGCAAAAAAAGCGGGCCGTAAATGGCCCGCTTCAAAATACGGTTAAACCGTGTTGTTTCGTTGCCGCGTGTTAGGCCATGACGGCTTCACGCACGTTCACCCGGCGTCCGTCGCGATCAAACTCCACCACGCCGTCTTTCAGCGCGAAGAGCGAATAGTCGCGTCCGATGCCCACGTTTTTGCCTGCATGAAACTTGGTGCCAACCTGGCGCACCAGAATGCTTCCGGTGGTTACGGTCTGGCCGCCGAAGCGTTTAACGCCGCGCCGCTGACCATTGCTGTCGCGTCCGTTTCTGCAACTGCCCTGTCCCTTTTTATGTGCCATATCAAAACTCCCTTCAAGCCGTCGATTGCGATGCTCAGGCGCCGCAGATCTCCGCAATTTGAACTTTCAACAGATCCTGACGATGCCCGACTTTGCGTTTGTAGCCTTTGCGCCGCTTCTTTTTGAACGCGATCACTTTTTTACCGCGGAATTCATCAATGACGGTTGCCTTGACCACTGCGCCGCTTACGAGCGGAGCGCCAACCGTCAGCGAGGTCCCATCAGAAACCGCGAGAACATTCGAAAACTCCACCGAAGCGCCGGGCTCGGCATCGTCCAACAGCTCAATGTCCAAAATACTGTCTTTTTCCACCCGGTACTGCTTTCCACCGGTTTCTATCACCGCATATGCTTCCATAATAATCCTGCTTTCCATCACCATGCCGGAACGGCAGAGGTTGTCTCTTTCATCTCAACAAAAGCGGCGGGGAAAATACGGGAGAAACCCGAATGTGTCAACCTTTTCCACCGGCCTTTTTGCTTCAGAAGGTTAGTTTGGCGCGTTGAAGGCGCGTTTTCAGTTCGTTGATGACGCGCTCGTCATCGGCCCCGCCAGCCGATTCAAAGGTGGCGGAGAAGCGGAGGTAGGGGCCGGCGTCATCCCACGGCACGGTGGAAATGGACTGCTCGCGGATCAGATACTGCGAGGCGGCCTCGCCGTTTGCAAAGGTAGCGCCCTCGGCACCTTTGGGCGCCCGGACATACAGATAAAACGAGCCGCCGGGCATCTGAACATTAAATCCGACTTCTTTCAGGCAGGCCGTCAGCTTGCGCAGGCGTTGTTCGTAATGGTCGCGGATGGATTCAGAGAGGGCCTGATCGGCAATACCCGCGCAAGCGGCCTTCTGAATGGCCTTGAACTGGCCGGAGTCGATATTATCCTTCACGGCGGCGAACGCCTGTACCGCCTTGGCGCTTCCGGCGGCGAACCCGAGCCGCCAGCCGGTCATGTTGTAGCTCTTGCTCATGGAATGCAGCTCGATGGAGCATTCCTTGCCGCCGGGGCGCGATAGGATGGACATACGCGGGCGGTCGTAGATGAGCGTGGCATAGGCGGCATCCTGGGCAATCAGGATGTTGTGCTGCTGTGCAAAGGCGATCAACTCATCGAAAAACGCTTCGTTCGGGGCGGTGCCGGTGGGATTGTTGGGATAATTCACGTAGATCAGCTTGGCCTGTGCGGCGTCCTTCGGATCGATGCTCTTCAGGTCGGGGAAGAAGCCGTTTTCTTCGAGGAGGGGAAGTTTGACCACTCGCCCACCGAGGTAAGCGGTGTGTGTGGCCATCACCGGGTAGCCGGGTACGGTGGTGAATTGGACATCGCCCGGGTTGATGAAGGCGAGGGGCAGCATGGCCAGCGCCGGTTTCGAGCCGATGCTGTGATTGATTTCCGTGGCGGGGTCCAGATCGGTCACGCCGAAAAACCCGCGCATGTAGTCGGCGGCCGCCTGCTGAAATTCGGCAATGCCGTTATCCGCATAGCCTCGGTTGGTGGGAGCGTCCACCTCACGTTTCAGGGCTTCGCGGATGGGGGCCGGGGCCATTTGGTCGGGCTCACCCACGCCAAAATCGAGCATTTCCACCTCAGGACGTGCCTTGCGTGCCGCTGCCTTGGCGCGTTTGATCTTCTCAAATTTGTAAATTTCATTGGAAAGGCCGAATTGCTCTCCACCGATCCGCTGCGCGAATAATTTCTGTAACTCCATGATCTTCTCCTCTTGCTTTCCGGTGTTCAAAAGACGCTGAACCTACACGAAAGGAGTGGGTGCTGCAAAAACGAAGCGGAAAAAAGATTACCACTCACGTAGATTGAGAGAGGAAGTGGAGAAGAATTTTCTCGCAGAGGCCACGGAGGACGCGAAGGAGAAAGGAGAATATTCACCACAAAGAACGCACAGAACTCATAGAAAGAGGGCAGGGAAGCACGCGAAACAACGCGGGGATCGCAGAGTTTGGGAGGGCCCGTGTCCTCACGGGCCAAGCGGAGAGCGAGAGCATTTCGGGAGGGCGAGCGTCCCCGCGAGCCGGGCAGAGAGTGAGCGCGGAGAGAAAGAGAAAAAAGGAATGAGCTGGGGAAAAACAAAAGGACATTGGGGACAATGTCCCTCCCGGGATTTCTGTCTATTTGTGGCTCATTTTCTCGTTTTTTGCGCGTACGGCGGCGATGAGTCGGTCCAGTTCGGCATCGTGCTGCTGTTCGGCGACCAGGTTGGCCAGGGGGAGGAGCTTTTGCGCCTCGCCGGGCATATCGAGTGCGAGCAGCATATCAAGCGCGTGTGTGAGGGCCCAGACCTGTTCATACGGCAGGATTTTTTCGCCTGCAGCTATCCGCTGAATCCAGGCAAAGACGAGGGGGAAGGCTTCATCTTTTCGCTCGCAGCCGGTCAGGGCTTCGACGGTCTGGCGGTCGCGTTCAAATCCGGCGACACCGAGTCGGTCCAGCTTTTCGGCGGCAGTGAGTGCTTGGGGCCATTGCTTTTTCTCGGATGCATCGAGCAGGTCGATGGCGGCGGTTAGGTGCGGGGCGTTTATATCCGCTTCGTTTAGGAGGGTTCGCACTGTTTGGGGGGCCGGAAGGGGTGTGGCGCCCGTCTCTCGGGCACCGATGCTGGCGGGATGGCGTCGGTAGCGCACGCAGAGACGATCATAAAAAGAGGGGATGGCGTGCGGAAGAAAGCGAAGCCAGACGTCGTAGTCCTCCTGATGGCGGAGTGATTCGTTGTAGCCGCCAGCCTGCCCAAAGAGTTCGCGGGTGTAGAGGCTCATCGGATGCGTGACGATGTTGCGCTGGAGTATTTTCAGCAGGTCAAAGGGCGTGCGCATCTGGTTCCCGGTATCCGCGCCGTGCTCACCCACGAGGCGAAGCCCGGTGTAGGCCCAGCGACAATTCGGGGTGGTGGATGCCCAGGCAAGATAGTCGGCGAGGGTTTCTTTTTCCATGAGGTCGTCGGCGTCAAAGATGCAAATCCAGGGGGCTCTGGCGCGACGTATGGCGTGATTGCGCACGGCGGCGGCGGGGAGGCGTTCGGGGAGGCGTCCGACGGTCAAACGATCGTCCTTCAGGGCCAATACGGCGTCGAGGGTTTGGTCGGTGGAAGCATCATCGAGAACGATCAGCTCGAAGGCGACGCCCGGTTGCTCCAGAATGGAATGTACGGCTTCGCCGATGGTTCGTTCGGTTTGCCAGGCCGCCATGATCAAGCTCACCCGGGGTGGTGGCGCGCCAGAGGCGATCCGCAGCCATTCGGGTTCCGGGTGCGTTCCGGCGGCGATCTGGTTGTTATTGGGGGAAGCTGTCATTCCGCTCATCTGAGGAGATTGGTTCTTCTTCTTTTTGAGGGAGGGATTTTTCACGTGGGGTGACGGCGATCCGTTTGCCTAGGACGATGCAGTTGTAGAGGGCACGCCCGACCTGATCGCGGGTGAGATAGGCGTTGCTGCCGGCGGCTTCGTGATGCGAGACGACCACCTGTTCATCGATGTCATACACATCCACCATCAGATTTTCATGATTCCAGACGGCGGGATTGGTCAGGTCAATGTCGGAGGAGAAACGGATCAGGAGACGTCCCGTTTCCCAGAAGACCCATAGTTCGTTGGCGACAGGCGAGAGGGGGGCGAGATGAATGATCTGTTCGCCGCTGGAATCGCGGTCGCGATTGGCTTGGTTGTCTTCATGCAGACGGTGTTCAAGGGCTGCTGCAAGGCGTTTTCCGAGTTCAGGATCAGGGAAGGTGGTTTCATTGCGCATGCGGAACAGGAGATTGCGCATTTCGGAATAGGGGATTTGAACCATGCTGCACTCGTTGGTGCACGAAACGTCCCCGCGTGAGACGCGGATGATTTTGAAGCGGTCGGTTTGGATGACGGTATCGAGTTCGGGAATGGCGTAGTCGGCCTTTTTCAGGCGGACCTGTATGCCAAAGTCGGGGAGAAGGATTTCAGCGAGTTGACTGCGGTCTTCGGGGTCAAGAGCTGGGTGGAGTGAGCGGACCAGAAAGGTCACGTGCTCCGAGTCGGCGTTTTTTTCGATATCGGTTTCGTCCAGATACCAGCGATAGAGATGCAGCGCGATTTGGCAGAGCGTGTTGGTTTCGAGCAGTTCGGCGGGCGGGGCGGGGCTGACGGCAGGCGTAGCGGGAAGCGCGGCCGGCACGATCAGGAGTAGGGCCAGGAGGGGAAGAAAAAATCGGCTCATGGTTTTTTGTCCTTTTGTTCGAGGGTGAAAAAGCGGTTGCCGCCGAGTGAGCCTTCGTGGGCGTCCGGGATTTTTACGAAATCACCGCCGGGGGCGTAGTAATCGGCATCGGCCATCCAGGAGTAGGCGCGTCCGGTGACCGGCTGGGTTCCAATGACGCGCAGGCCGGCGAAGCGGTCGGCTTCTTCAATGCCGCCCTGAACGTAGGCGGTGGCGAGACCCTGGGCATAGTTGAGCAGGCGCGCGAAACGTCCGGGAGCGCCCTTGCCTGCCACGCCGAGCAGGTAGTTCACGCGCGTCTGTACGCGGGCGACGCAGGTGAAGGCGCCTTCGGGCGTTTTGAAAAAGCCGTCGCATTGTCCCTTTTCACCGCCGGCGGTGATCACATCGACGATATTTTTTGAGCGCACGGCGGCGATTTGTTGCTGCGTGTAGCCGGGGGGAATATAGGCGATGCGCGATTGGAGCACCCAGAGGATGGAAAGCATGGCGGCCTGCGTGTCGGCTTCGCTGATCCACCCGTGTTCGCCGGGGAAGGGGGTCTCGTTGATCAGGATGCGGGCGAGATAGCCTTCCACCGAGGTGATCGGCCGGAGGGCGGCGGGTGCTTGCGCTCCGGCGCGGCAGGGCACGAGAAGCGTGAGCAGAAGCAGGATGGTTGCGATGTTTTTCATATCGATAGGCCATGATAGTACCTGAAAACGTCCTGCTTTGTAAAAAAAGTTTTTCATACCCGCTTCGGGCAGGCATTCACCTCTTTCGATCGAAGATCACCATATCGTAATCATTGATTTCTGTATGTTTATGTCGGGGCGTGTATAAATAGGGTCCGTATTTGAGCGGTTCAACACGAGAGGGAGGATGTGATGAAGGAAAAAAGATTGGTCGGGGCGATGGTTGCAGGAGGTATGGTTTTTTGCGGGTGTTCTTTTGCAGGCGGGACGGAGGGGAATATTCCGTCGGCACCCGACTATGCTGTGGACGGGGCCTGGCTGGCCAAGCCGGAAGCACTCGATAAGCCGATTGATGTGTTTTATGTTTATCCGACGATCTATGTTGGAACAGACCCTGAAAACATGGACATCACTGATCCGGCGCTTCGGGCCAATGCGGCCGGGTTGCTGGAGGCGCAGGCGGCAGTTTATTCGCAACACGCCAATCTTTTTGCTCCATTTTATCGTCAGCAGTCTGCAGCCACCCAGAGTATGGCGGCGGGGAATGACGGGAAAGACCCCTTTGCTGATCCTCGTTTCCAGATTGGCGCCGGTGATGTGGAACGGGCGTTCGAGTATTATCTGACCCACCTTAATCCCGACCGTCCGTTTATCATTGCGGGGCACAGTCAGGGTTCCATGGTATTGATTGATCTGATGCGCAAACGATTCAATGATGAGGAGCTGCAGAAGCGGCTGGTTGGGGCGTATTTGATCGGTTATTCCGTGCCGGTAAAAGAGTTGGATGAGTATTTCTGGATGAAGCCGGCCCAGGGTGAAACGGATACGGGCGTGATTATCAGCTACAACACCGAGGGGCCCGATGCGGGACCTTCGCCGGTTTTGTATCCCGGACAAGTGGTCCTGATCAATCCGCTGAATTGGAAGACCGATGCCACGCCCGCCGGGCCCGAGGCTAATCGGGGCGCAAAATTTTTCCATGACGCCACCGGCGAGCTGATTGAAGAAATTCCCCAATTCACCGGTGCGCATATCGATGAGGAAAAGAGTGTGCTGATTGTCGACGACATGAAAACGCCAACCTCGGACCAGATTGATCTGGTGAATATGGGGCGTTGGTCCAAAGGGGTGTATCATCGCTTCGACTATGCCATGTTTTTCAACAATCTGAGCGAGAATGCTCGGAAGCGGATTGAGGCCTATCTGGCTGAAGGAAAATCTGGTGATGAAAAATAATGAAAGACTGATGACGCTGGTCCTGCTGGTGCTTTTCCTGCCACTCGGTGTCGTTTGGTCCCAGAGTCCTGATTACAGCGACTCGCACAACTGGATCAAGACGGCCACTTCCAATAAGTCGGCGGACGTTTTTTACGTTTATCCAACCGTCAGCGCAGACCCCAGTGGTTATATGGATGTTGACAACGAAGTGGATCGGGGCCTGGCTCAAAGCATTTATCAGGTGCAGGCGTCGATCTTTTTTGACGAGGCAAATGTTTATGCTCCCTACTACCGTCAGTTTTCGACAGGCGGAGCAACGGAAACCCCGGATTACACGCGCGGACAACAGGATGTTAAAGACGCGTTTCAGTATTACATAACAAATATCAATCCGGGGCTGGAGCGTCCGTTTATTCTCGCGGGGCACAGTCAGGGCTCCCGCGCATTGAAGGTGTTGATCTCCGATATATTTCCTGGAAACGCATTGCTCGCCGAGCGCCTGATTGCGGCCTATCTCATCGGAGAAACCATTACGGAAGCCGATCTGGCCGGCACGGGTGTAACGTCCGCTCAGGGCGCAGCCGACACCGGCGTCGTTATCTCTTTTAATACGCAGGCGTTCGGAGTCGATCCGGGACCGATGGTGAGCAGCACGAATGCTCTTTGCATCAACCCGCTGAACTGGACAACCGACGGCTCCTACGCATCAAGCAATCTGCACAGGGGAGCGGTTATCTACGATCATGAAACGGGCGGGATCACCAGCGGTCCGACGCCCTTGTTGTATTTCTGCGATGCACAAATTGATGTGGAGGGGCGCGGACTCATGGCCCACATTCCAGAGGAGTGGAAAAGTCTCGATTTTGGGGCCTTCGGAGGGGGTGTTTATCACCGTTACGATTACGATTTCTGGTATGAGAACCTTGAGGAAAATGCGGGCCTGCGTATTGCGGCCTATCGCTATCCTGCCACGGTTGCCGCGGTAACCGAACTGGTTGAGGGGTATGTGGCGAACACGAATATTGTGGGACTCAGTCTGGCGCTGGTGGATTCCGAAGGGATCGTGTGGTCTCAGGGGTTTGGATGGGCCGATCGTGAACAGGCGGTTCCGACAACGGGCGACACCATTTACCGTCTGGCTTCGCTTTCCAAACTCTTTGCCACCATCGGGGTGTTGCGCGAACAGGAGCAGGGACACTTGGAGCTGGACGCTCCAGTTGGAAATTACATGACCGGATTTGCTCCGATCCCGCGTCCCGACGACAACGTTCCGCTTATCAACTATGACCACACCCCGGTGACCGTGCGCTCCATGCTTTGCCATCTTTCGGGCATACAAAACGCCTATACCCCCTATTCGGAAACGTCCGAGGGTTGCACCAATTTCCTCGAGATGAACATTCCTAGTGCGTCGACCGACTACGGATGCCTGCCGCCCGATTTTCTGGTCTGCTATAACAACAATGGGTTTCAGTTCGCCGAGTACCTGATTACGCTGCACAACAGCGACAGCCTTTCATACAGTGACTACATCCAGCGTTATCTGTTTGATCCACTGGGCATGACCCATACCGGCTTTGATATGGACGCGCTGGCGGCAACCGGTGACTTGGCCGCATCCTACGATTATGCACAAAACCGGGGAGAGCGCGAATACATGAACTGCCTGGGCACGGGCGGCGCGCTCTCATCCGCCAATGACATGGCCCGCTTTCTACAGATGATCATGCACCGGGGGTCGAACGCCGCCGAATGTGTGCTCTGCCCGGAAAGCGTGGCGGCGATGCTGTGTGATCAGACCACCGGGATCGGCCTGTATGTCGGCAACAAATCGCTGGCCACCGGGCTGGGTTGGGACAGCGCCGTGCTACCGGATCTGGAATATGCGGGCGGCGGCTGTTCAAAATTCGGCGCCATTTTCACCTATGGTGTATATGCCGCGATTGCCACGAATCATAACCTCGGTGTATTCGTCGGACTCAACACGCCGCAATCGGATATAGCCACTTCGGTCGGCAACACCCTGCTGCAGAAGGCCATTGAAGAAGATACCGGCTTAACGCCTCCCGTGGCCGCGCTTCCTGAATCACCATTCGCCGCAGGCGATCATACGGCGACGGCTGAAAGTCTGGCAGGCTTTTATGTCAATGGGCCCTATTCAGAAATCGCGGCAGGCGATAACTGCCTGCTATACGGAGGACAGACGCTTTTTCTTCGGAACGACGGATGGTGGTCTGCTTCCAACAGCCCATCCTTTTTGCTGGGGTTTACCAATGTGCAGGGCTGCACCTTTTCGATCATGAAGCAGCCCGTCGGCTCGTATCTGGAAACCACGGTGACCGGCCTTCGCTATACGCCTCCTGAAACGATAAATGCAGCCTGGAGCAACCGCCTCGATACGCTCTGGCTGAACGCCACACTACCCCGCGTTTCCTACAACCGGACCCATGAAGGCCTGATCGCCGGACATCTCTGGTCCACCAACAGCATGCTGATGCTCACCCTGCCCAACATCTTTCTTGGACAGGCCGACAAGGGCTTCGACCGAACCAGTGATTATGTGATTGAACCCTACAGTGACGGCTTGGCGTTTGTGCAGGGATGCGGCTACACCATTCCGGGAGGTATACAGATCCTTGATGGGGGACAGCGCTTTCGCGCAACCAACTATGAATGGCAGAATACCGAAACCATGGAATTGCTGGTTGGCGGGATGCCCCTCTATTTTGTGCCACGTGCCCAATCAACATACTGGTTCGCGTTGGATGCCGAAAGCAACAGGCAGTACTCGTTGCAACTCGGAAGCGGCCAGGATGGCCTGTTCATGTTCGCCGATGCCAACGGACATTACCTGGGCGAAAGCACGGCCTCCAGCGTGCGCTGCTGGATATGCCCCGAAGACGGACGCTACTATGTCGGGATCGGTTACGATGAGACAACGCCCTCCTCGGAAACCCTCACACTGTATGCCGACACGGACCAAGTGGTCGTGACCGCTACGGCCGACGCACATGGAAGCGTGGAGCCGTCCGGGAGTTTTCTCACTAACCGCGGCGCAAACATCACCTTCCTGTTTACCGCCGACACATACTGGGACGTCGATGCCGTCGTAACCAACGGTAGCGAAAGCGCGTCGGCATGGGGAGAATCGTTTGTCTGGGAAAATCTGCAAACAGATTCCGAACTACAGGTCTCCTTCCAAGCGGAATGCACGAGTCAGGGCGTTCCTTTGTGGTGGCTGGCACAATATGGATGGACCAATGAATTCGAAGCGGCGGCAGCGTCTGATCCCGACCACGATGGCGTGCCCACCTGGCAGGAATACCCACTCGGTTCCTGCCCGACCAACTCCAATACTGATGGCGATCAGTATGACGATGGAATTGAAGCACTCAGCGGAGCAGACCCCACACGCGATGACCAACAAACCTATGGTGCCGTACTTGACCATCCTGATTCCTTCGGGCTTTATACGACCAACAATATCGGTGATCTGGCCTTTGGTTGCGCCTTGGTCGCCGTCACAAGCAATCAAACCATTGTTTTGACCTTGCAGCCGAAAGTCTGTCATGATCTGACCACGCCGGATTGGAGCGATATAGGTTCTCCGGTTAGCTGGAGTATGCCCGCCGAAGACGATATGGCCTTTTACCGGATTGAAGGATTCTCGGGCCAATAACAGGGTGAAGATGTGAATATTCTGCTGGTGGAGGATAATCGGGAACTGAGCCGGAGTGTGGTTGATCTGTTGGAGATGGAAGGGCACACGGTTTTTGAAGCGAATACGTTTGAAGAGGCAAAGGCCCACGTCGCGTGCAGCATTCTGCTGGCACTCTTGGATATCATGCTGCCGGATGGACGGGGCGAGCAATTGATTGACCTCTTGAGAAGTGAAGAACGCAATCCGCATATTATCATGCTGACTGCGCTCTCGGACCGGGCCAGCAAGCGGCTTTGCTATGAAGCCGGTGCGGATGATTATATCACCAAGCCGTTCGATATGATGGAGCTGCTCTATAAGATCAATGCGATTCAGCAACGGGAAGCAGCGAATGCGTCCCTGAAAATTGGCAACCTGCTGATTGATCGGACTTCCGGAGAAGTGCGTTGCGGCAGCAAGTATGTGGTGCTGCCACCCAGTCAATTTCGGCTCCTCGACGCGCTGTATAGAAAATATCTGCTCGCGGAGATGCTGTCTCCTGAAGAGGTGGATGCCCACGAAGCGCAAATGGGCGTTGATGTTCGCCAGAGAGTCCGTTCGCTGGTGACCCGCACCCGTAACAGCATTCGCGAAATCGGTTGCACCACGGTACACATTCGATCCAACTATGGAGAAGGCTATTATCTGGAAGTTCGGGACTGAGCAGAAATGAAACACCGCAGAAACACCGTGTTAAGAGCCGCAGCCATTGCTGGATTTCTGGTGCTGTATTTTGCCCTTCCCGCCGCCGTATTCCAGGGTGTGCGCCTGCTCGATTCCTCCGCGCCCCGTCGCCTGTCTGCCGAAGCGGAACCCTTGATTGTCGGAAACGATTTTAATGGCCGTCTGCATCCGCTCATTCTGCCTGAGCCGAGTCATGAATCAGTCCGTTTCAGCCTGCTTAACCGAAGCGATGAAACGCTGGCCCTGTCGCTGGGGAATCTTTTTTTTCCTCATCGGCTGTATACCAACGGAAAAGGGGTTTCTCAGAATCTCGACAGGAACACTACCGGGTATGATCCCGCCATGCACCGCAAGGAATTGGTCATCCCTCCACATTCGCCGGAGCAGCATTTTCGCGTCGAAGGAGAGCAGGCTGGTGGCGTTCGGGCGTATCTGGGAAGTCGCGCGACCATGCGCCGGCAGCAGCGAATAGCCGGTGAACTGAACAGCTTTCTGACGATTGTGGTTTTGACCTTGGGGTTGCTGAACCTGATTGTTTCCGCCGTGAACAGGCGCTTGAACCGGCTCAGCATCGCCGTGCTGCTGATTTTTGTTTTCTGCGTATTGAAAATCGCGCTGACGGACTCATCGGCCATCGGCTCCTGGCTACTGCCCGTTTCTCCAGCCCATTTCCAATTTTGGGATTTTGTAACGACCTTCGGATTCTCTCTATCGTTGATCCTAATCTATGCCCTGTTCTTCGAGGTGCAGCCGTCGCGGATATTCTCTTTCGCCCTGGTCGGTTATACGCTGCTCATGCTGATCAACTACGCCTTGGCCACTCTTTCCCAAGGTGCGGTGGTTCTCCTTCCCCTTGTTCTGGTGTACCGCGTACTGCTGTTTCTTTGGATTCTGGGGTTCGCCATCCTAACCGCAAAGCCATTCGCCAAGAGCATCTTTTTCATCCACGCCGTTTCCGATGGGCTGGTCATGTACTATGTGTTTCTCAACAACCACCCGGAATCTGTCGGATTGCTGCCGTTTTATTTCGACATCGCCTTTCTGGGATTTTCCATCCAATTTCTTTTCGCGTTGGTTCTGTTTGCCTGCCACACGCTCATTCAGTCGAGGGACTACCACCGACTGCTGATGTTGCGCGGTCTCGAGCACGACTTGAAAATCCCGTTGTCCATTATCAAGCTCAATCATCAGATGATCCGACGCTACAGCCTGTGGGACGATGATGCGAAGGGCATCCGGTTTTCCGAGGCGATTGACCGGGCTTTTGCCGATCTGGAACATATGCTCCAGAATCTGCGGTATCATCTGGAAGGCAGCCCACCGGAGCGTGAGGCGTGCGCGGAACTGGCAGAACTCTTTCGAGCCCTTGAAGAGAATTTCCGGGCCGTCTGTGCGGCCCGCAACGCCTTGCTGGATGTGGTTGTACCTGCCGCCCCGCTTCATGCCGCCATCCATCCGGACGATCTCAAGCGGATTCTTCACAACCTGCTCGACAATGCCCTGAAGCACGGAGGGACCGGGCTGCGCGTTTCACTGCAGGCGCAAGAGCGGCACGGCAAAGTCGTTATCACCATCTGCGACAACGGCAAAGGCATGACCGCCCGGGACCGCCGCAAAGCGGTTCGTTTGTTTCATAAGTCCGACCCTGCCCGTGGCGCACCCGGGTTGGGACTCGGTCTCCATGTGGTAAGGAATCTGGTTCAGCGCAACCATGGCGCTTTGGAGATAAGCAGCAAAAAAGGCGAGGGGACGGCGATCAACGTCACGCTGCCGAGGAGTTGAATTCATCATGGGTGCAATCAAAGAAACGTTGCCGATTCACAGGCGAAGGTATAAGTTTCCGCCGATGTGGCGTACAAAACAAGCAAAGGATGACTATGAATAAAGAAAATAATGTTGCTTCACTGAAGTTTATCCGTTCGTACGGGATTGTCCTGTTGGTTGTCGGAGCGTGTTGCATCATGCTGCCGTTATTTGCCTCGCTGATGATTGAGTGGGTTATCGGAGGCACCTTGATTGCGTCCGGTCTTCTGCTCGGTATCGCAGGCATTCACCATTGCAAGTGGGGGAATGGCTTTTTGACGGTCTTGGAGGCCGTGCTGTTTTTGTGTGCCGGGGTATATGTTCTTTTCAATCCGTTGAAAGCCGCGTCCTTTATGATGCTGGTGATGGCGGGATTCTTTTTGGTGGGCGGAATGTTGCGAATTACGGCGTCCTTGCAAATGCGTGATGCAGTTCGTGGTTGGTATTGGATACTGACCAGCGGGATCGCCAGTGTTGTTTTGGGCGGCGTGATCTGGGGAATGTGGCCGATCAATTCGGATGTGTTGTTCGGGACCCTGTTCGGGATCAATATCCTCTTTGCGGGTGGAAGCATGATCAGCCTGGGGACGTCCCTTTCACAACAGGCCCGATGAACTGGGGCGGGGCGTATAGAACACGGAACGGGTTGATCGAACGAGAGGAAGGGTAATGGGTAAACTGGAAAATGTATTTTCGTGGTCTTTTTCGGCCTCGCACGATTTCGAGGAGTGCCGGAGAAGGCGGTACTGGTCGAAGTATGGTGCGTGGGGCGGATGGGATAAGCAGGCGTCGTATGAGCAGCGCAAGGCCTATCAGTTGAATAAGATGGACAACATCTATTCGCTGCAGGGCACGGCGGCGGAACAGGCGGTGGTGTGGGTGCTGCGCGAGCATCAGCGCGGGGTGAGCGTCACGATGGAGCAGGCGTATGAGGCCATTGCCAAGCCGTATATGAACCGTTGCTGGAAGGAATCGAAGGAGGGGGCCTGGCAGGCGAGCCCGAAGAAGTTCTGCTGTCTGCGCGAGCATTATTACAAGCTCTGGGATGCCGCGAAGGAGAAGGAACGTACGGTTGCCGTGGTGCAGCATACCAAGAACTGCATTGCCCATTTTATCGACCGGGTTCTTCCACGGCTGGCCGAGGTGCGCCGGGAGGATGAGGTGGAGGTGACGCACTCGGACGGAGGCGATCCGGAGTCGTTCGTGTTCAATGGCGTGAAGATTTATGCGATTCCGGACTTTGTGTATCGCTCGGGCGACCTGCTGCATATTCATGACTGGAAGGCGGGCAAGGTCAAAGAGTCGCATCAGTGGCAGTTGGCGTTGTATGGTCTTTGGGCACATGTGAAGCACGGAATCGCCTCGGAAAAGGTGTGTTGTTTTGTGGAGTATCTGGCCACAGGACAGGTGGCACCGTTCGCCTTCGGGCCTGAAAAGATGGAGGAGGTCATTGCACGGATCGGGGAATCGGTGGCGGATATGTCGTCGTATTTGGTGGACGAGGATCGGGCGCGCAATGTGCCGGTTCCGAAGGAGGAATGGGAGCTGGCGGAGGATGAGTCCGTGTGTCGGTTCTGTAATTTTTATGAACTGTGCAAACCGGAGTTGGATGCAGACTAGCTGTCTGCCCGAGCAGCACACTTCGCCACAAAGAGCACACAGAAACGCATAGAAAGAATGGCTTTTGGAGTGAGAGTAGCCCGGTACTCTCCGAGCGCTGGGTTGAGTGTCTTTATGAATTTTTTTGATGTGCCAATCACGGGGGATGTATTGCGGGTTTTGCAGCGGCGGGACCCGGGATTGCTTCGGTTGAAAAAGGCGGTGCGCATTGTGCTGGCGGCGTGTATTTCGCTAATGCTTCCGGTCCTGTTGCTGCGGGTGCTGGGGCGGCCCATTCATCCTGCTTCGCTGAGCCTAGCGGGCACCGTCACAATGTTGCTGTTGTTGCTGACGAACGGGCCGAGCAGGCGGGTCGAGCAAATCACATTGGCGATTACGGGCCTGTTTGTTCTGGCGGAGGTGCCGCTGGTTTATCTGATTCCGGCCGGCTCGCTGTGGCATACGGCCATTCTGTGCACCTTGGCGTTCGGCGCTTTTTACGCCCGCCGCTTCGGGGTGCAGTATGTGGGTGCGGGCCTGACGGTGTTTTTCTGTTTCGCGCTGCTGGGTTCCCTGATTACGCCAGCGATGGGTCTGGCGTCGCCGCTTTTGGCGGTCGGGCCAGCCATTCCGGTGGCGTATGTGGTGAATTTTTACGTGCTGCCTAATCGTCCGGCGCAGGCGTATCGGGTCTGCATTGCCCGCTTCATGGGTGTTTCCGCCGGGGTGGCGAGTCGGTTGCGGAAGGCGCTGGAAGGCGTGGGTGGGATCGAGGGCGAATATCCTCTACGTACCATGCAGCGGGCCATTACACGCTGTGAAACCGCCGGACGCTATCTGCCGTTGACGTCGTCGCCGCAGCTTCGAGCGCTCGAAATATTCATGCGCCGCACCGCCGGTTCGCTGATGATGCTGACGGAAAGCATGGCGGAGCGCTCCGCCTGTTCTTCGCCGCCATTGCATACCGCGCTAGTGGAATCGTTGCGGGTGTTGAATCAATTGCTTCAGGAGGCGGAACACGCCGTGCTAAGCCATGAGGCACTTCCCGCCGCCTTGCTGAATGAACTGCATACCCAACAAACACGCCTTCGCGGCCTGCTTGAAAACGATGCCGATCTCTTCTCCGGCGGGACGTTTTTTCTGGCACGCTCGGTCTTTGCCCTGGGACGACTCGATACCGTGCTGCATGAATGGCCCGTTGAATTGGAACGGAGTGAGCTATGAGGCGACCCTCTGCCTGGAAACCCACCACGCGCCTCGGCATACAGGCCGTGGTCGCGTTACTGATTATCGAGGTGTTGAGCCGATGGGTGAATCTGCCGCGCTCGAACTGGGCCTCCATGGCGGCGATCAGCGTGTTGTGTCAAACCTGGGGCGAAAGCCTGCGCAAAAGCGGGCAGCGAATCTTTGCCACCATTGGCGGATTGACCGTCGGCGTCTTTCTGCACGAACTCTTGCAGGCGCATATTTCGCTGGAACTCACCGCCATCATGTTTTGTCTTTTTTTAATGACGTATTATTCTGTGGTTTCCTACGCCACGGGCATGTTTTTTCTGTCGGTGATGCTGGCGCTGATGTTCGGAGTGACGGGGGCCTCCGTCGAGCAGATGTACTGGCAGCGCATCGTGGCGACGCTCGTGGGCGGCACCGTGGCGCTGCTGATCAGTATGCTGGTCTTGCCCACACGGACGCGCCTAGAGCTGCATCGAGAAATGAAGGCTTATCTGGACGATGCGGCGCGCTCCTATCTGGAAGGGCTGAAGTGGCTGATGCATCCGGACGCTCCGCAGCCGATGGATTGGCCCGCCGCCCGGCGGCAACATTTTACCCGTCTTCGCACGCAATACACCACCTATTTGAATGAAGCCGCCATACGCCGTGCTCCGGCCAATGAAATGAAGACCTGGATGGTTCATCTGGCCTTCATGCATTTGTATCAATCCCAGTTCGAACACGTCGTCTTCGGGAATCAACGCAACCCGGAAACGCGACTCTTTCGCGCTGAACTCGAGGTGCTTGCCGAGAGCATGGAGGGGATGTTCCGCTATCTGGCCGCGCAGATGGAGGGTGCTGCAAAGGCGACGCCTCCCGGCGTGGAGCAAACCGTCCGTCCTGGCCTGCGTGCCGCTATGGTGCACCGTGCTGCCGACCCCGCCTGCCGACGCGGCGACCTGCTCGACTTGCTGCCGCTGTTTTATTTTTCCTGGAAGATGGCGAATGCCGGGCGCCCTGACTCGCCCTGAAGGGTGAAGGTGGACTCGCAGATCCAAAATTCACCACAAAGAGCACATAGAAGCGCATAGAAAACATCCGCGTCAGAAGGAGAGCGGGTTGGTGCTCTTCGAGCGCTGGGTTGAGTGCAGAGTTAAAACGTGATGATCTCGTAGCCGTTGTCGCGATAGGTTGCCATGCTGGGGTGGCCTGACATGTCGTCGAGCAGCGTCAGGTCTTTTTCCTTGGCGGCGTCAAGAGTCCCGAGTTTCGCCGCACAGGCCTTACAGACCCCGGCGACAAGTCCGGCCTCCAGGCACTTGTTCCACAATCCGGTTAAAAAATATCCCGGCGTCCCCAACTCCGCAACGAGCTTGACGGACGCGCCTTCGAGAATAATTTTCACCTCGTGTCCTTTCGCCTTCATATCCAATGCGTTCAGAAGCACGTGGATGAAGCACAGGGGATCGCCGTTGAAAACGAACAGAGCAAATTTTTTCATGTTATTCTCCTTGTTCGAGCTCGTCGTCACTATTTCCTGAAAGCGCGAGTTTCCGGGAAGACGACGGCAGTCTTTTGTTGGGCATCTTTCTTATGTGGTCTTGGGATTTGGCCCAAACTGATTGTCCCCAGTTGTGCTGTCTGTCGCCATGAATATAATTAATACAATTGCTCCTGCCAAGGGAACAACGGCAATCAATAACCACCATCCGCTGCGATCGGTATCATGAAGCCGCCGCACAGAAACAGCAAGTGAAGGGATGAGAATAGCCAAGCCATATATCATGCCGATAATGCCTGGACCACCGACAAGTTCCTCTACAAAGCTGAGTATAAAGCTGATGAGCATGTTGAAGAGCACAAAAATCCAGTATTCTTTACGGCGTGCGCGTCCAGTGAACACAGTATATTTTTTCAAGACTTCCAGATACCAATTCATTCTGTCATCTCCTTTTTAGCCCATGTTGTTTGTGTTTGACGGTGCTCGGAGATGTATCACCGTTTATCAGTAAAACAAACGGCCATATCTTTCTTACATCTCACCATGGGATGGGAGTCGTCTCCGCATACACTGTCAATCGCGATAGTAGGAGGTTCATTGTGAAAGGCAAGCGAAGATTCATCCGGGTGATTTCGTGTGCCTAAGGCGTCGGAGCCCGACGCCCTCCAGGAATATTTTGTCCCAGTGGAGGGCACGCGGCTCGCGTGCCTCGCGCGTGAAAGCTTATGTCCCCTCGGCCCCTCGAAAAAAGCTCCAATGCCGGGCGGTTCGGCACCCCCTGAATGCTGAAGGGTGAAGGGTTGACGAAACGGTCCGAATGACTATGATCTTCAACGAAGAAAGAGGAGGCATTATGGCGACTGTTGTGATTCTGGATGATGAACCGCGTATCCGGGAACTGTTGAAGGCTTCGATTATTGCCGAGGGCTATGACGCCTTTGACGCCGGCACGGCGGAGGAGGTCTACCGCTTTATTGATCGGCTCACCACGGAACAGGACATCGGGCCGCGTGATCTGTTGCTGCTTACGGACATCCGCATGCCCGGCATCAACGGGCTCGACGTCATTGCCGTGCTGCATGAGAAGTATCCCGATTTACCGATCATCATTTGCAGCAGCATGGTGAATACGCCTGTGGTGGAAGATTCCTACGAGATTTGGGCGGCGGAAAACCGGATTGTGGACCGCATCGAGAAACCCATTCACCTGCCGCATCTGCTTTCCCGAATCAACGCCACCCTGACCAAAGCGGGTTCCCGGAAACCCCATTGACGTGTCGTGATTTTTCCATGGCCTGATTCCCGATTGATCGCCGGGACCAACCCGCTTTGGGTAAAATCGCTGTCGCGAGTTGAACGGTCAGTTAGAGAAGCCGTAAAAATGCCGCGAATTTTTGGAGGCATGCTGTCCTCCACATCCCGCGCCTGGCTTGGTATTCGGGAGGGCCCGTGTCCTCACGGGCCGTGCGGAGAATGAGCACTCGGAGAGTGAGCGCGGCGGACGAGAGAAGAAATAAGGAATGAGTTGGTAAAATAAAAGGACGTTGGGGACAACGTCCCTCCCGGGAAAACCCCGCGAGGCTGCGGGGCTCCCGGCCAAAGCTCTCTCCCACTTATTCGTTATGCTGAACGTTGATGCGGTAGTAGATGGTTTGGTTCACCTGATGCAGGGTGTCGGTGTAGCTGGTGATGGAGGTGGGGAGGTTCGTCACGAGCGCGGAGAAGGGTGTGAGGAGGTTTGTGGTCCAGTAAATGGCGTAGACACGATCGGATTCTGCGGTGGGTGTCCAGGCGATAACATTCCCGTCCACGCCAGTTTCAACGGTGCCTTCGGTGGCGAGGGTGGAGGCGGGGTCGATCGGGCTGGTTCCGGCGATGTATTCCTGCCAGGTGAGGAGGCCGTCGTTGTCCTGGTCGAGGAGGTCGGCGGCGGCATAGTCGGGGCCGAGGTCGTAGAGGTCGAGCCAGGTGTAGGGGGTGCCGTGGGCGGTGACGTCGCCGGAGGGAGCTTCCACGAGGCGGAGGTATTGCACGAGGGCGCCGTCGTCGGTGATGGTGCTTCCGTCTTTATCGGAGGTGAGGTTCACCCAGATGCCGGTGTCGTAGAGGTCCTGGCCGGAGCGTGCGGCGGGCCAGACGTTGGCATAGGCATCGGAGGAGGCAATGTTGCGGGCCTGATACCATTTTCCGGTGTCGAGACCGAGGGCTTCCCAAGGGCCTTGCAGGTCGTAGGTGTCGTCGGCTGCGGTGTGGTCTTCATCCAGAATGAGAGCGAAGGCTAGGACGACGTCGTTATTGGTGGGCCCTGCGCCAGAGGTTTCATATTTAGCGGCGGCTAGGATGCGGTTGTTGTCTCCGCCGGCGGTGCGGCTGAGGAAGTAGCGGTTCATGCTGCGGAGTGCGGGGCTGTTGAGCCGGGCCCAGTTGACGCGCCCGTACCACTGATCCATGCCGGTGCTGTTGGTCGGCGCGGTATCCCAGAAGGTGGCCTTGTTCCACTGTTTGAAGTTGACGATGTATTTTCCGAAGTTGAGTTCGAATTTTTCGAAGCCCTGGTCGGTGCCGCCGGATTCGCTGGAAGCGGGCTGAATGCCTTTTTCCTGTCCGTAGAAGAGCATGGGTAGGCCATCAATCATGGCATTGCAGCCGTAGCGCGAGGCGGTTTGCCAGGCGTCGGAGTAGGGCATGACTTCGTCGTGTCCGGTCAGATTCAGGAGGACGCCGCCGCCGGCATAGACGGTGCGGCGCTGCTCGTAGGCTTCTTTGAATTCATAGGCCTGGCTGATGTGGGCCTGGGTGAATTTGAAGACGAGGTCTTCGTTGAGGATGTCGAAGTGGCGGTTGGAACGGTAGCCGGGGATTCCGCCATCGAGGGTCTCGGCCATGAAGACGAAGTTCCATTTCATTTTGCGGGTATGGTTGATGAAGTATTCCCAGAACTGCGGGGGTAGGCCCTGCCCGAAGTCGCAACGTAGGGCGTCGAGGCCCTTGGTGTCGAGGGAAGCCACCCAGGAATTGGTTCCTGCGTGGCCGGTTTTTTTGAGCCAGAAGTCGGCGTAGTAGCCGAAGTATTTCCAGAGGTCTTTGGTGTTGGTGGTCATGCCGGTGAAGTCGTAGGTGTCGCCTTCGTTTTTATAGTTGGCGTTGTCGTCGGGGTTATGTCGGACGAGGGCGGAATATTTTCCGAAGTAGAGTTCGGCCACGTCGGCCCACTTGCCGAAGTCGCCTCGGTCGGGGGCGGTGGCGAAATCATTCGAGTCGACGCCGTTATAATAGGTGGCGGGTTCGCCGTAGTCGGTCCAGAGGGAATACCATCCGGGGCGGGTGGAGCCCATGGCGGCGGAGGCGCTGCTGCCGAAGAGGTTGCTGCCGCCTTCACCCATGACGGCATCCCAGGCGGTGTGGTTGAAGACGCCGTCGAGCATGATGTTGATGGAGCCGACGGAGCCGGTGTAGGAATCGCAGGCTAGGACGAAGTTGGTGAATTCGGTCATGGCGGCGGCTTCGGTGGTGTCGCGTGCGAGCCATTTGGAGACGGCGAAGTAGTCGCGTGTGGCGTAGGGGCTTCCGGGCACGTAGCCGGAGGGATCGCCCCGGGAGGTTTCGGCGCTCGGATGAATGGGTTGGAGCCAGATGCAGTTGGCCTGAATGAAGTTCAGGTGATCGAGGTTGAATTTTGCGTCGTCGTGCATGTCGGCAAAGGTGCTGCGTCCGGTCTGGTCGGCGGAGGAGGCATCCATGGTGAGCGGGTTCATTTCGTAGAGGGTCATTTCATGGGCTTTGGTGGGCGAGAGGACGATGGCGTGATCGCGGAGGCCGCCGGTGGAATACCAGATCCAGTTGGTGGGGTTGGTTTCATCGGTGGTTTGATGGCGGGCGGTGAGGCGGTAGGCACCGCAGCGGCTGACGGTTCCGGTCCAGTAGAACTCGGTGGGGCCGCCGAGCATCGGGATGGCGGTGAAGTAGGCGCCGGTATCGTTGGTGGAGATGAGGTTGCCATCGGGGGGGCAGATGCCGTCGGCATAGCCATCGCCGGGGAGGTAGGCGTTGGTGTAATCGACGTCCACGTAGTCGCGGCGTCCGAGGTTGGAGAAGAGTTCCACGTTTTTCACGTTGGGGGCACCGACGGGTATGTAATGGACCGAGATGGTGGCGGTGTCGCCTTCGACTTCGTTGATGAAGAATTTGGTGGTGGTGTAGTCGGCATTCACGTCGTTAACCTGAAGGCCGTCGGCACCGGCGACGTAAGAGGAGTAGGTGAAAAGTACATCGTCGCCGGACTCGGTGTTGTAGTCGGCACGTTTTTCCACGCTGTTTCCGTTGGTGTTCCAGGCACCTATTTTATAGAGCACTTCCGATCCGTCGCCGGCGGGGAGATTGTTGAGGGTGGCGGCCCACCACATGGAGTCGCCGTTTTCATAGGTATCCTCTTCCATGTGGTCGAAGGTCATGGTCTGGACGAAGGTGTCGGCATTGCCGGGCACGCCGAGACCGGTGATGGAGGGAGAGGTTCCGTTGGTGGTGTAGTAGATGACGCAGTCGGAGGCCCAGCGGTTGCTTCCGATGCCCTGCGCATAACCGATTTTTGTCCAGAACTGCGCGGAGGATTCGCTCACTTTGACGACGTTGGATGCGTGCCAGAGGAATCCGGGCTCATCGCCTGCTGCACCGCCGTAGCGGAAGGAGAAGGGATTGGCCTGCGCCTCGGCTTCATCGGCATAGGGGGTGCTGGTGGTGCCGGCGTTGGTGGTGGCGAGGTAGGTGTCATCGTGGTCGTTGTAGGTGACGAGCAGGTAGTATTCGATTTCGTTGGTGGCGACGAAGGTGTCGGCGGGGATATGGCCCTTCCAGTATTTGTTGTTTCCGGTTTCGATGTCGAAGGCCAGGTTGGTGGAGGACCAGACGCCTGCGCCTTTGAGTCGGTATTGGAGGCTTCCGCCGGACTGATCGCCGGGGTTTCCTGCGCCGGCGAACTGGTTGCCGTTGTAAAAATAGACGTCGCTGTCGGCATAGGGATTGCGCGGGTTGAGCATGTAGGCACCCTGTGGTTCGTAGTTGCCGGGGATATGCCAGCAGTTGCCGAGATGGGCGTCGGAGTTTTCCGCTACGTAATAGTAATTCGATCCGGCGTTGTTGCCGCGCAGGGTGCAGAAATCGGGGTGCTCTTCGACGGTGCTCTTCGACATGGTCGAGGAGAGGGCGTAGAAACGGACGGGTGTGCCGTTGGTCTGGGGCGGGATGGTGGCGGTCATTGTGGCGGTGACACCCGTGGCGGTGACGAAGGTCGAGCTGCTCCAATCATCGGCGGACCAGCGGACGTAGAGACTCTCCTGAGTGGATTTGGTGCGGTCGAGGGATAGGGTCACTGTCACGGTGTTGGTACCTGCGGTGGCAGCGTTGTGGGTTACGGAGGTGATGGCGGCGGGCCAGTTCGCGGTTTCCATCACCAGAAATTGACGATTCCACCAGGTGCTGTCTCCAGCCAGACGGACGGTGATTACGCTGCCCGTGGTGAGGCCGCTCGTTAGGCTTCCGGGCGATTCGCCGGAACTGCTGCCGCGTGCCTGCCCGAGGGTGGCGTTGGCCGTCGCGTTTTGTGAGTCGGTGCCGGTGCCCCATTGAGGATCATAGTCGCCATCCTGATCAAATTTATAGGAGCAGGTGCTGTCGGAGTCCGCATTGGTCAGCGTCACCGCCCAATAATTGCCATACGCCGAATCCTGCGTCATCCAGCTTGTCGCCCAGCCATTCATATCGCCGCGAAGAGATTCCGCCTGAGCGGAAAAGGCGCAAAGCAGGAGCACCAGAGCGGCGGAAAAAAGTTTCCAATGATTGGAAAAACGGCCCAAAAAGTTTCCAATGATTGGGAAAACGCGTGAAAAAGTTTCCAATGGTTGGAACTTTTTCTGGAAGCTTTTGAAGGGAAGAGAAGACAGAAAACGGCTCATTGTACCACCTTGTTGATTGGCCGGTTTGCTCGGCGAATGACACCACTACGCGCCACACGATTAGCCTACCCGCAGTTGGTGGTCCTGTATATCAGGTTAAGCGTTTTACGGCAAAGAAATTGGTTTTACTTTTGCGGGAGGAAGGAATAGGCTCGCCCCAAAGTAGTCCATACCGGATGCATATGAAGCGTGGAGGTGTTTATGGCGGAAGAGAACGGGCGGAATCAGTCAATGGGTCGGACGGGGAACTATACGGGGGTTCGCCCTCTTTCAGGCAGCGGCATGGGAGGCGGGGCATCGCATCACAGCGGTCAGGCCCGGCAGCGGCAATCCAATCTGCACAAGAGGCCGTCACGCCAGGCCAAGCAAGAGTCCCCGGTGCTGAAGTCCATGCGGTGGCTGGCGCTGATGGGGTGGTTGCTGCTGATCGGCGCGGTGTTTGTGGCGGGGATGGCCCAGCCGCAGAGCCGTACCTATTATCACACGCGGCACGCCGTGGCTTTTCGAGACACCTGGAATTACGACATGGTCCCGTATATTCTGCTGCTGTGTACGCTCTCGTTCATTGTCAGCATGGTGGGCATTTTCATGAATCTGGCGAAGGGGCTCGAAAAGGGCGATTTTGTGCATGTGAATTTTTTGGCGCTGAGCCTGGCGTCGCTGATGGGTATTCTGTTTTATTTCGCCGTGCTGCTTTAAGCGGTACGCAACCGTAAAATGCGGTCCTGCATTGTGATTACAGTTTACTTTACGGCTGTTTTCATGAATAACGCGGGCTGCCACAACAAAGCTCGAGGTTTTTTAATATGGTGAATGTGAAAAAGAACACGTTGGAACGCTGGACGACGGAGGAATCGGCGGAACTATATGGAATCCGCGACTGGAGCGACGGCTATTTCAGCATCTCGCGCAAGGGCGAGCTGCAGGTTTGCCCTGAGCGCAACAGCGCAAAGGGCGCGGTCAGCCTGATGGATATTGTTTCGGGCATCAAGGAGCGCGGTCTCGAGCTGCCCACGCTGCTGCGCATTAGCAATATTCTGGATGCCCGCATCACGCAGTTGCACGAGACGTTTCAGGGCGCCATGACTCGGCTGAAGTATCGGGGCGAATATCGCGGGGTTTATCCGATCAAGGTGAATCAGCAGCAGCAGGTGGTGCAGGAGATTACCTCGTTCGGGCGGAAATACCATCACGGACTCGAGGCGGGCAGCAAGGCGGAATTGATTGCGGCCATCTCCTACATGCAGGAGCCGGGGGCCTACCTGATTTGCAACGGCTACAAGGATGAGGAGTTTGTAGACATTGGCCTGCAGGCGGCACGAATGGGCATTCAGTGCGTGTTTGTGATCGAATCGCCGTGTGAGTTGGACCTGATTCTCGATCGCTCGGAGGCGCTGGGCGTGGAGCCGATTCTGGGGGTGCGCATCAAGCTCTCGTCGCGTGCGGGCGGACATTGGACGGAATCGGGCGGCGACCGGAGCGTGTTCGGTCTGACGGCCTCGCAGTTGATTGCGATTGTGGATGAACTGCGTTCCCGCAACAAGCAGCATCTGCTGAAGCTGCTGCATTATCATCTTGGTTCGCAGATTCCGAACATCCGCGACATCCGCGCTGGCGTGCTCGAGGCCTGCCGCGTCTACTGCGGACTCGTGAAGGAAGGCGCTGCGATGGGCATTCTTGATCTCGGCGGTGGACTGGCCGTGGATTACGATGGCTCGCACACCAACTTCACTAGCAGCAGCAACTATTCGCTCGATGAATACTGCACCGACATCGTCGAAACCGTCATGACCACCCTCAACGAAGAGGAAATAGCGCATCCCGTCATTATCACGGAATCGGGACGTGCCACCGTGGCCTACTACTCCGTGCTACTTTTCAACATTCTGGATGTCAGCCGTTTTGAAACGCATGCGCTCCCGGATAAGCTCCCCGAAAATACGCACGAGCAAATTATCAACCTCATGGAGGCCGCCCGCTCCATGAATCCGAAAAACGCGCAGGAATGCCTGAACGACGCCATTTTTTACCGCGATGAAATCCGGCAACTTTTCAAGCATGGTGCCATCTCCCTGCGCGACCGCGCCCTGGCCGAACAGATTTTCTGGAATGTGGTGGTCAAGATTTCGCGCAAGGCCAAGGAAAGCAACCGCATCCCGGAGGAACTCGAGAATCTCGATGCCCTGCTGGCCGATACGTATTACGGGAATTTCAGCGTCTTCCAGTCGCTTCCGGACGTGTGGGCCATTGACCAGCTCTTTCCGATCATGCCGATTCATCGGCTGAATGAAAAACCCACCCGCCAAGCGATTCTCGCCGATATTACCTGCGATTGCGACGGCAAGATCGATCGCTTCATCGACCTGCACGACGTCAAACATTCGCTGCCCCTGCATGAACTCGAGGAAAAACGGGAATACTATCTCGGCGTCTTTCTCGTGGGGGCCTATCAGGAAACGCTGGGCGACCTACACAACCTGCTGGGCGACACAAACGTGGTCACCATCCAGATCGGCCCCAACGGCAGCCTGAATTTCACCAATGAAATCGAGGGCGATTCGGTGGAGGATGTGCTCTCCTATGTGGAGTACGACACGCGCGCCATGAATGCCCGCGTCCGCCAGATGGCGGAAGCCGCCGTGCAGGGGGGGCGCATCTCCGCCAAGGAACGGCGCGAAATCATGAAGTGCTACGAGAATGGCCTTCGCGGCTACACCTATTTTGAACGATAAAACGAAGAAGTCAGAAGTCAGAAATTAGAAGACAGAAGACAGGAGTCAGGAGGGTTTTATGAGTACGGTTTTAATCATTGGCGCCGGCGGAGTCGGCAGCGTGGTGGCGCATAAATGCGCCCAGATTCCCGAAGTTTTTTCCACCATCTGGCTGGCCAGCCGGACCAAATCCAAGTGCGATGCAATTGCCGCGCAGATTAAGCGTCCCGTTCAGACCGCGCAGGTGGATGCCGACAACGTGCCGGAGCTGGTCGCCCTGATTCAACGGGTCAAGCCCGACTTGCTGATCAATGTGGCCCTGCCCTATCAGGATCTGCACATCATGGACGCCTGTCTCGAAACCGGCACCGCCTATCTCGACACCGCCAACTACGAGCCCACCGATGTGGCCAAATTTGAATACAAATGGCAGTGGGCCTATCACGATCGTTTTGCCGAAAAAGGCCTCATGGCCCTCCTCGGCAGCGGATTCGATCCAGGCGTGACCAGCGTCTTCACCATGTACATCAAAAAACATTATCTCGATGAGGTGCATTACCTCGACATCATCGACTGCAATGCCGGGAATCACGGGCAGCCCTTCGCCACCAACTTCAATCCGGAAATCAACATCCGCGAAGTCACCGCCAAGGGGCGCTTCTGGGAAAACGGCGAATGGAAAGAAACCGCGCCGCTCTCCATTCACGAGCCCTTCACCATGCCCGAAGAACTCGGTACGCTCAACATCTACCTCATGTATCACGAAGAACTCGAATCGCTCGCGCGGCATATTCCCGAACTCAAACGCGCGCGTTTTTGGATGAGCTTTTCCGAAAACTATCTCAAGCATCTCGAAGTGCTTCAGAATGTCGGCATGACGCGTATTGATCCGGTGACCTACAACGGGCAGGAAATCATCCCGCTTCAGTTTCTCAAGGCACTGCTGCCCGATCCGGGAAGCCTCGGCCCCCTCACCAAAGGCAAAACCTGCATCGGCTGCCGCGTCACCGGCGT
>CAZBEO010000006.1:0-71281 GCA_964490935.1 uncultured Verrucomicrobiota bacterium | reverse complement strand
GAGCGGCGCATGCAGTATGCCTGCGACATCACCTACGGCACCAACAGCGAGTTTGGCTTTGATTACCTGCGCGACATGGGCATGGCCATGCGGCCCGAAGAAATGGTTCAGCGCGGCTATTATTATGCCATCGTGGACGAAATCGACAGCATTCTCATTGACGAAGCCCGCACGCCGCTCATCATTTCTGGCCCCGCGCCGTACTCTTCCAATCAGTATGCCGAGCTCAAGCCCATGGTGGACCGTCTCGTCAAGAAACAGCGTGACCTTTGCAACAGCCTTCTCGCCAAGGCCAAAACGCATATTGAAGCCGAGGGGGAAGAAGAGGAGGCCCAACTGCTCCTCTATCAGGTGCATCAGGGCATGCCAAAAAACAAGCAGCTCCTCCACCTGTTCGAGGAACCGGCCAACCGTAAGCTCTTTGAAAAAATCGATAATGCCATGCTCACAGACATGCGCAAGGAGCAGGCACGCGCCCTCCGCGAGGAACTCTATTTCACCGTTGATGAAAAAGGCCACGATGCCAACCTGACCGAAAAAGGCTGCGAGGCCCTCAGCCCAGGAAATCCGGATGCCTATGTGGTGCCGGACCTCATCACCTCGCTGGCCGATCTCGATAATGAAACCGAGCTGACCGAAGAAGAGCGCTTTGCCCGCAAGCAGAAATTGCAGGATGAATTCGCGTCGAAAAGCGAACGCATTCACAATGTGGACCAGCTTATCCGCGCCTTCTGCGTGTATGAGCGGGATGTGAATTATGTGGTGCAGGACAATCAGGTGATGATTGTGGATGAATACACCGGGCGCCTCATGCCGGGCCGCCGCTGGAGCGATGGGCTGCATCAGGCGGTCGAGGCCAAAGAAGGCGTCAAGATCGAGCGTGAGACCCAAACCCTCGCCACCATCACCATCCAGAACTATTTCCGCATGTATGAAAAACTCGGCGGCATGACAGGTACTGCCGAAACCGAGGCGGACGAGTTTCACGAGATTTACAAACTGGATGTCATGGTCATTCCCACTAACCGCCCCGTGCGCCGCGTGGATTGGAATGACTGCATCTATAAAACCCAGCGCGAAAAATACAACGCGATCCTAGATGAAATTGCGGAGTGCCACGGGCGCGGGCAGCCTATTCTGGTGGGTACCGTTTCGGTGGAAGCCTCCGAACTGCTCAGCCGGATGCTACGCCGACGCAACATCCCGCATAACGTACTCAACGCCAAGAACCATGAGCGTGAAGCCGAAATTGTGTCGCGGGCCGGGCATCAGGGTGCGGTCACCATTGCCACGAATATGGCCGGACGCGGGACGGACATCAAACTCGGCGAAGGGGTGGTGCATCTCCCGCGCCAAACCGTGGAATCGCAACTGGCGTTGGGCGACAAAATGGAGCAGGGCGGCACGTTGCTGGAACTCCTGCAGGAAAAACCGTGCGGGCTGCATGTGATCGGCACGGAGCGCCATGAATCACGTCGTATCGACCGTCAGCTCCGCGGGCGCTGCGCGCGGCAGGGCGACCCCGGTTCCTCGCGCTTTTATGTCTCGCTTGAGGATGATCTCATGCGGCTCTTCGGTTCCGAGCGCGTGGCGAGCATCATGGCGCGCCTTGGCCTGGAAGAGGGCCAGGTGCTCGAGCATCCCTGGCTCAACCGGTCGATCGGCACGGCCCAGCGCCGCGTCGAACAGCAGAACTTCTCGATCCGCAAACGGACGCTGGAATACGACGATGTGATGAACAAGCAGCGCGAGGTGATCTACGGCCTGCGCAGCGAGATTGTCGCCGCCGAGAATGTACGCGAGCAGTTGTACGGGATTGTGGATGATGTGATCGATTCGCGCATCGACCAACTGGGCGAAAAGCCGATTGAGGAACTCTTCAAGAATTTCATCAACTGGGTGAACATGACCTTCCCCATCGGATTGGCCCCCGCAGAAGTGGACGGTCTGAAGGATGACCCGGAAAAGCTCGGTGATCTGGTCACCCACCGTATCCGCGCATCCTATGAAATGAAGGCCGGACACGAGGAGCCGCGCGCGCTCGAATCCATTGAGCGCTTCATTGTGCTGCAAGCCTGCGACACGCATTGGCAGGAATATCTGCGGGGGATGGATGCCCTGCGCCAGGGCGTCGGCCTGCGAGCCTACGGCCAGCGTGATCCGCTCGTGGAATACAAAAAAGAAGCCTACGAAATGTTTTCGGACCTGATCGACAAGATCAAGGGCGATGTGGTGCACAAGATGTTCCGAGCCTCGACCTCGTCCGCCGCCATGGAATCGTTCATTCGATCGCTGCCCGCCATGTACATTCATCAGAACGCGCAAAACGCGGGAGCCATGAGTCAGGCCGGGGCCGCACGGCCTGGAGGACGTGCCGCGCCTCCGGGTGCCGAAGCCGCCATGAAGGCCGCGCTGAATCAACCCACTGCCCCCGTCCAGCGCGATGAACCCAAGGTCGGACGCAACGACCCCTGTCCCTGCGGCAGCGGGAAAAAATATAAGAAGTGTTGCGGCGCGATTCTGTAAACACATTATTCATTGCGGGATTTTTGCCTGCACGGTATATTGCGGGCATGAAAATGAAAAACGCTACCATCCCGTTGCTGCTCCTTGCCGCTTTATTTCTGCCCCTGCTTTCCGGTTGCGTGCGCAAGCCGAACGACCACACGCCGGACGGGCGCATCATCGTGGATTACTGGGAGAAATGGACGGGGTTCGAGCAGGATGCCATGCAGGCGGTGGTGGATGATTTCAATGCCTCGCAGACGAATATGGTGGTGCGCATGCTGGCGGTGAGCGGCATCGAGAACAAACTGATGCTTTCTACGGCCGGGGGCAACCCGCCGGATGTGGCGGGCCTGTGGTCGCACTCGCTGGTGGGTTTTTCGGATAAGAACGCGCTGCTTCCGCTGAATGGATTTGCGCGCGAGGCGGGCATCACCCGGGAGGACTATATTCCCGCCTTCTGGGACCTGTGTTCCTATCGCGGTTTTCTGTGGGGGCTTCCCTCCACGCCAGCCACCTTGGCGCTGCATTGGAATAAAAAAATGTTCCGCGAGGCTGGTCTCAACCCGAACAAGCCGCCGCGTTCGATTGCGGAAATGGAAGAGATGAACGAAATGCTCACGGTGGTGAGCATCGAGCGCAACGGGCAACGCGAAAAGGTGCGTTACCGCGATTTGACGCCGGAGGAAAAGGAAGCGAAGGACTTCGACCTGATTCAGGCCGGGCATTTGCCCAGCGTGCCGGGTTGGTACAGTCAAATGTGGGGGTTCTGGTTCGGGGGGCGTCTCTGGGACGGAGAACAAACCATCACGGCGGACTGTCCTGAAAATATCGCGGCCTACGAATGGGTGCAGAGCTATCCCGAGCGATTCGGCGTGGACAATATCATGTCCTTCGGGGCGTCCTTTGGCAATGTGGCCTCGCCGCAGAATCCGTTTCTGTCCGGCCAGGTGGCGATGTGCCTGCAGGGCGTCTGGATGCAGAATTTTATCAACAAATATGCGCCTGGATTGGAATGGGCCGCCGCGCCGTTCCCCTCGTTCGATCCGGAGCAGCTCCCGGATGTGACGATTGTGGAATGCGATACGCTGGTGATTCCCAAGGGCGCGCGGCATCCATCCGAGGCCTTTGAATTCATCCGCTATGTCAACTCGCCGGGGCCGATGGAAAAACTTACCCTCGGACAGAAAAAATTCAGCCCGTTGGCCACGCTTAGCGATGAGTACATCGCACGGCATCCAAACCCGTACATCGCGACCTTTATCGAGTTGGCCCGAAGCTCGAATGCGCGCTACTGCCCGCGCCTGAGCATCTGGCTGGAATACCGTGATGAACTGACGGTGGCGGCCAACCGCGTGGAAACGATGGGCGCAACCCCCGCCGAGGCGCTGGACGTGGTGCAGCGGCGCTCTCAATCGAAGTTTGACAGAGTGAACAAGCGGTGGGATAAGGTGAAGGAAAGCCGCATCCGAGCGTGGGAAGCCTACACGCAGAATGAATAAAGGAGAATCGCCGTCATGGATAAGACACGTCGCGCCTTCACGTTGGTAGAACTCATGGTGGTGGTTGCCATCATCGGCATCCTGATTGCCATCACTCTCCCCGCCACCAACAAGGCGCTCAACCGCGCCAAACGACTCCAGTGCGCCAGCAATCTCAAGCAACTTTCTATGGCCGTGCTCCTCTACTGCAAAGACAACAAGGGGCAGTTTCCGATACAGTTTAGATTCGGCGCTGGAGGAGGAGCAGACACCCAATGGGCTACGCTCGTTGTTCCTTATCTGGGAAAGAAATTCGAAGACTGGACGCCGGACTCCCCGCCCAAGGACCGTCCGGTTTTCTTCTGTCCAAACGCCATGAAACATCATCCGGGAGTGGATGAGGATGCGCACGGCTCCTACGGAATGAATTCCGATCTCATGGTAGACGAGGACCCTGCCGGGCCTCCCAAGCGCATCAGCAGTTTCAACCGGACCTCCGCCACCATCATGATGAGCGATGGACACTGGGGGCCTGAGGATAACAACTGGTGGGCCGGGATGACGTTCAGTCGCAGCGAATATCCCGACGACTTTCCGGATGAGCCGGTGGCAGGCCGCAAGACGTTCGTCCATGAGGAAGGCGCAAATTTCGTCTATCTGGATGGACATTCCGAGTTTCTGGAATATTCGAACTACAGCACGAATAAACCAATTTGGACGGGGGAGAGCCCCTATTAAGTCAAGACGTTCCGGCGCGCCGCAGGTAGGCTTTGCCGGAAGGGGTTTGCCATGACCGATCAAATGAATGCGCCGATGATCCCATCCCATGCGCGTATGGCGGTGGTTTGGGCGGAGGATGCGAAGGCCTGCCTGCCGGGCATCGCCCGGCTTTGTCCTGATCTGCATACGTTTTTTGTGGTGTCGGACGCCGGGGAGGAACTCTCCGCCGCGGGGATTCCCTGTATCACGATTCATCCGGATCAGGTGACACTCGCGTTTCTGGCTTCCCTTTTCGCACAACACCGCATGCTGCAGTATGAAGGCCGTGTGGGTTGCCATATTGAGGAAGGCATCCAGCACCGCTTCCCGGAGCAGGCGGGCATCCTGATGGAAAGTCTGCTTGAGGCGGTGCGCTTGGCGGTGACGCAGGCAGCGTTTCGCGCCACCAAGGGCTGGCACATGCTCTATGGCTCGCTGCTGAATCTGCCGCGCGTGGTGGAGTCGCCCACCATCGAACCGCTGCTTGGATGCGCTCACGATTTACCGGTGGTGGTGGTGGGCGCAGGTCCGGCGCTGGATACCGATGCGCCACTGCTGGCGGCGGAACGCCGTCGAGGCATCGTGATTGCCTGCGATGCGGCCTGGAACACGCTGATTCGTCATGGTGTGCGCCCGGATGTGGTGATGTGTACGGACACACGCGACTGTACGTGGCAGCACATCGAACGCGGCAGCCGCGAGCAGCCGGGCGTACTGCTGGTCATGCCGGTGTGCGGCAGTTGGTCGGTGGTGCGGCATTATCCGGGGCCAATCTGTTTTTTCCGTCAGGACTGGCCGCTGGACCGACTGATCGAGCAAGTCTGTGGCACGCCCATTCCGGAATTGAATGCGGGCAAATGCGTGGGCAACGCCGCCTTCGAGCTGGCACTCCATATGGGTGCCGAGCGCATCATTCTGGCCGGCTTCAATCTTGGATTCGAGGGCGACCGCTATCATCCCGCCGATCGATCGAGCGCAGAGTTTCACGAGCATCCGCATCAGGAAAGCAATCTGCGCACGATTACCGGGAACGACGGGAATCCGATGAAGACGGACCTTTCCATGTATTATTATCTGCGCAATTTTGAAGAGCAGATTGCCGCCACCACCACGCCGGTGTGGAATGTGACCAACGGGGGGGCGCGCATTCACGGGGCGCGGCGTGCCGCATTACATCAGGCGGTGGAAAAGTGTCCTCCGCCCACCTCGCAGAAAATACCACCCATCCAAACGTCGTCATTCAATTACAACCATCCCGGCTATGTCGAATTCGCACGGGAGATGACGAAGGCCGTGACGGCCTTTCTTCGGGAGGCGCGCAATCCACCGCCGCCGGACCCGGAGCGGTGCGATCCGAACGCGCTGATGGCGCATCACCGTCGGGTGAGCGAACTGCTGCACACAGCGGAAAACCCGGCGCTCGCTGCGGAGGTGCGCTGTATGCTGGATTTGTGGCGGCGGGACCCGGACTTGAAAGACTTGCAGGCTCGTGCGCTGGATGCGCGGGAGCGTTGGCTGGCGGCGCAGGCTTCCACGGCCGCGCTGATTCCGTCGCTGCTGGAGCTTCGTCCGACGGCGGTGCCGCACACCGAAGAATGGTTGGCCATTATTCCGCCAGGCGGGCGGGTGGGGGCGGGGCCGCTCCTGGAGATGCTGCAGCAGAGACGCGGGTTAACCCTGCGGTTCCCGGATATCGAGCCGCTGGATGCGCGCACGCTGTGGACGGCCGCTCACGCGGCGGCGGGGTTTGTGATGCTGGATGGCGGCATACTGCCTTTTGTCTGGGCCTTCACGGGGCTTCCTTGTCTGGATTTGGTGACACGCCCGGCAGATTCAGTCGCCTTGATGGAACAGTGGCTCCCGGGGTATGAAATCATCACCAACCGCGACTTCGCGGAGGCGTGGCGCAAAAAAGTGCCCGCGTATATCCCGGTTACGGCGGTATGATTTTCCGGTCTTCTCCGCATTCCTTTGTTTTATCAAAAACATCCTTGTCCTGTTCGAGGCGGCTGGTATACAGGGAGCGTTGTGTTGAGCAGTGAACTGAAACCAAACGATGGAGAGAACCAATGAATCTTCCGGCTGAATTGCGGTATGCGCGTACGCATGAATGGGTGCGCATTGAGGATGGGGTGGCGATTGTGGGCATTACGGATTTTGCACAGGATCAACTTTCGGATGTGACCTATGTGGAGCTGCCTTCCGTGGGCGACCAGCTTGCCGCGGGCGAAGAGTGCGCCGTGGTGGAATCGGTGAAGGCGGCCTCGGACATCTATGCGCCGGTCGGCGGTGCCGTGATCGAAATCAACGAGTCGCTGAATGATCAGCCGGAACTGATCAACCAGGATCCCTACGGCTCCGGCTGGATGTTCAAACTGGAGCCGGAAAATCTTGAAGATATGCAGGCTCTGATGACCGCCGCGCAGTATGAAAAGGTGGCGCCGGAAGCCGACTAGCAGGCTATCGCCTGCTAGTTAACCACAGCGGGTACGCTGTGGTGTCTTGGCCTGATAGTAACCCAATGGCTGGAATACGCAAAAATGAACCTGACCAGACCGCATCAAGGTTTGTTTTACTCTGTTCCGTCTTCAGTGCGGCATGCCGCAAACGAACGTTTGCATAAGGCAATCCGTCGTGTCGCCCAGGAGTATGTCACACCCGGCATCTTTAATAGCATCTATTGGGTCGATCTACGCCCAACATCTGACGGATTGCCGGTCGCCCGATGAATGCGCGTGCTGTCTGGATTGAATCGCCTGTACCCTATGGATTGATGAGTCGCGTGCAGGATGAACTCCTGGAAGCGCGCATCGGTAATGCCATACCCGATACGGTGCTCTTTCTGGAACATACCCCGGTGGTCACGCTCGGTCGTCGCGGGCGGGATGCCTGTCTTAAACTCGATGCGGAGGAATACGCCGCACGCGGCATGGAGCTGCATCAGGCATCGCGCGGCGGGGATGTCACCTATCATGGGCCGGGCCAACTGGTCATGTATCCGATCATTCGCCTAGGCGAGAACGAATCGGATGCGCACGGATACCTGTTCAACCTCGAGGAAATCGCGATTCGCACGGCGGCGGAATTCGGGGTGGAGGCCTATCGCCGCAAGGGCAAAAGCGGGGCTTGGACCGATGCAGGGAAGCTGGCGGCGATCGGGTTTCATCTGAAGCGCTGGGTGACCAGTCACGGCATGAGTTTCAACGTGAACCTTCCGCTGAGCGGATTTGATACCATTGTGCCCTGCGGCCTGACTGAACCGGTGACCTCGCTGAAACAGCTTCTCGCGGAGAAGTGCCCGTCGGTGCGAGACGTACGCGAGGTGATGACCCGCTTTTTCTCCTTGGTGTGCGGGCGCCCGCTGGCCGTGCAAACCCTGGACTTGTCAACTGCACCGGGAACGGCTACCTTGAGCGCCACCTTGCAACGCATGTTGCGTGGGTAACCGGCAACCTCAACCATGGGCGGTTTAATGGACAACGTGTTCATAGAAGGCTTCGAGCTGATTGAAAAGCTCGGCGAAGGCGGCATGGGGGCCGTCTACAAAGCGCGACAGATCTCACTTGACCGCATGGTCGCCATCAAAATTCTTCCGCGCCATGTGGTACAGGAGTCCGACAGCGTGGAGCGCTTCCTCATCGAAGCACGTATCGCCGCCGCCCTGAAGCACAACAACATTATTCAGGTCTATGAGGCGGGCAAGTCCGGCGAGGACTATTTTTTCGTCATGGAATGGGTGACTGGCTACACGGTGGGGGAATGGATTGAACGCAGTGGGCAACTCAGTGAAGCCGATGCCCTGCTGGTGGTGGAAAGCGTGGCCGACGCCCTCGCTTACGCCTGGGAAAAATCCTGGATTGTGCATGGCGACATCAAGCCAGCCAACATCATGGTGGATGGCGACGGCACCATCAAGCTGGCCGATTTCCTGGCCCTCACGCCGCCTGACGGAGGCGAGCGCCCAGAATCGCTCCGGGAGCATGTCGTCGGTACGCCGAACTACATGTCGCCCGAGCAGGCACGCGGTGTCGGCACCCTGAATTTTCACACGGATATTTATGCCCTCGGCGCGCTGCTCTATCATCTGGTCACCGGGTGCATCCCATTCGAGCAGGAGACTGATCCGCGCGAAACCATGCGCAAACAGATAACCGATTTCATCCCCGATCCGCAGGATCACACGCCGGAGCTTTCCGAGGCGTGCGCCTGGCTGATTGAAAAAATGATGGTGAAGTGTGCCCGGCAGCGTTATGGGAGCTGGCAGGAACTACTGGCGGATATAGGGCGGGTCAAACGGGGCCACGCGCCGGCGTATCCTTTGCCGCCGCCGGGAAGCAGCACGGTCAGCCGTTGCGCCAAACGGGACAGCGGGGTGATCAGCATCCCGAGTGATCAGGCCATGCATCAGGCCTGCGATACAATTCAGCATCGGGGTGATCTCGGCGTACGCATACGGTCTGCCGCATATATGCTCTGCTTTGTTCTGGCCTTGGCCGCCGTGTCGCTTTTTTGGCTTCACCATGCCGGATGGCTGCCGGACTGGTTCGGCCTAGCAGACGTTGCCGAAGAAGGAAGCACCGAGCAGAATGAGATGTTTTTTCCGCCGTCCCTGGCACCGCCTCCGCTTCCACCCGAACCAGTTCAGATCATTCCAGCCTTGGCACCGGCCCCATTCACCGAGGAGGTGAAACCGGTGGCCGGCGTGCAGAAAAAGCCGGTGGTGAAAGAGTTGAACGACCCATCGCAGGCCCAATCGCTGCTCGAATATTCGCGCGTGTTTCAACGTCTCATCCCCCTCTTGCGCAAGCGGCAGTATGGGCCAGCACTCGAAGCCTTGAATGCGGTCATCCCGGCCTCCGAAGGGGCCCTGCGTGTGCGTGCCGAACAGGACGCCGCACGTATCCGCCTGCTGCAAGAGCAGCAGCAGAGTCTGGTGCGTAATCGGCATGCCCTGAAAGGACAACCCGTGCGTGCGGAGCCGAAAATTTCGGGTACGCTGGCCGACGTCGGGGAGGATACGATCTCCGTACTCTGCTCCACGGCGGGGGGCAAAGAGGCCATTGTGTCGGTACCGATGAATCGCGTGCTGGATGAGAGTGTGGATCAATTGATACGGGCGGCCAATCCCGAGGAGGCGGACCGCATCACGGTGTGCCGAACTCTTTCGAGAATGCAGTTCAGCGATGCGGAGGCGGCTCTGCAACGCCTGCCGGACGGCCCAGAGCAGGCGGATTTGGTCGGCTGGTGGCATGATTGGAGCGGGATGGTTTCAACCCTTCGGGCACTCGAAGTCCTAGAGCGGATTCAAGTGGAAATCGCGCAGGGACGTTGGCAAGAGGCTCACCGACTGGCCGAGGTGGTGGAACAGCAATATGCAGATACGGATGTCTTCTCGCGCATCAAAAGAGAGGAATGGGACGCGGTCAAGGAGCGCCTGGCGGAAGTGCCGCTGGAATCTGAGCCGCTCAGAAAGGGTGCCCAGACGGCACCGCGCGCCCTCCCGACACCTATTCCGCTTTTTCCCGATATGGATGACGAGGAGGACGCCGATGATGCTCTGCTGGATGTATATGAAGTCAATGAAATCAAGGAGGGATACATCCGGTTGGACGGTCAGTTGGTTCGCTTGCGTTTTCGCTTCCGAGAAGACATCCGCCAGATCGATGCCGAGACCTATATCACGGAGCTGGGCAGCGAATATGGAAGAATCACGGCGGTTTTCCCCAAAGAAGGCCTTCGCTGGATGAAACGGCTCTCAAAACAGCAACAGGGACGCCCTCGGCGTAGCGTCTACGGGACCGTCAATGCGATGCAAAACCGACTGTTTTTGAAAGGCCGAAGAAAGAACAAATCGGCGGGTGGGGAAGACGAGTATGTCTGGTAAAATAGACGGTAGACCTCGCTTTTTCACAACCAAAGACACCCCCAAAACCTGAAAAAAGGTCCGGTCCCCTCTTTTTATATTTCCTCCCTTGTGCCTGCCCCCAGCAAGAATACAACATTCGGCCTAACTCTCTTAACAGCATTTCCGTTGAAAGCCCTTAACAGGTGCTGCCCAACGACGTATATCCATACCTGTTCTCATGAATGTTTCCTTTATTAATGGAGAAGGTGGATGATAACCGAAGAGCCTCGTCTATTGGTTTTGCGCGGAGGTGCGATCGGCGATTTCATGATGACGCTTCCGGCCTTGCAGGCCCTCAGAACACGTTGGCCGAAAGCCCATATCTCGCTCTTTGCTTATCCGCATGTGAGGGAGTTGGTTACGGCGGCCAAAATGGTGAATGAGTTTCGGTCCCTCGAAGATTCCGCTATGTCCCAGTTGTTCTCTTCCAACCCGGACTTCTCTGGCGATGAATGCCGCTATGTGCAGTCGTTCGACGTGGTACTCTCCTATCTGCACGACCCCGATCAGATTCTGGCCGCCAACATGCAGCGACTGGGTGCCCGAAAATTTATTCAGGGTTCCCCTCTGGTTGAGACGGTCCATGCCATGGATCATCTGCTGCAACCGCTTAAAGAGCTGGCCATTACGGTTCCGGAGGCCCGGTCGCACTTACGGCTTGATGATGCCCTGCAGCAGCAAAAGGGCCGTACATGGCTGAATCGTAACGAACTGCACGCTCCGGTGCTCGCCATTCACCCCGGTAGCGGAAGCCCGAAAAAGAACTGGCCGGGCGAGCGCTTCATCGATCTGTATCAGCGTGCCTGTCGTCGCCATTGGAATCCCTTCTTCATCCTCGGCGAGGCCGACCGCGCGATGGCTCGGACGATTTTTGATGAATTGCCGGATGCGGCTATTCTTTCCGGAAGCACGCTGGTTGAAGCGGCGGCGGTATTGTCTGTTTGTGAAGCCTATGTGGGCAACGACTCCGGCATTACCCACCTAGCCTCCGCTCTCGAACGTCCAATGGTGGCCTTGTTCGGCCCCACCCGACCCGAACTCTGGGGGCCGAGGGGACCGCACGTCACGATTCTCCGACATGCGGACGAGCAAATGGCCTCCATCGAAGTGGATGAGGTGGAACGGGCTCTATTTGCATCGCTGAATTGAATGCAGAATATATCCGTCGCAATGTCCGTAGGCTTACGGGTCGCGTGGCGCCCGCTGAAAGCCACGTCGAGTGTGTTGTCCGATCCCTCCGCCCACCCCTCCTTCGTCCGCTCGGCGGGCGGGCGGCTACGTCGAAGGCCCGTGCGCTTGACGAGATGCACGCAAAGGCATACATTTACCCATGGTTAAAATCAGGGCTTAAAAATAAACATGTCGCTGGCTGAAAAGTCTAAACAAGGGGCCGAAAAGAGCCTATATTATTTTAAGTAAAACGTTTTATATAAAAAGGGTTGGAGGGTACCGATGAACGCGCTGAAAAAAATCACGGGCTGGTGGATTCTTTCCGCCTCCCTTTTCTTTGGATTGCTGCAAGGAGCACACGGTGAGGCCATGCTGCAATATTTCAACACCGACTGGAATGAGATCGCGGATAAAATTCCTGAGTTGGCGGAAGCGGGGTATAACTCGTTGTGGCTCCCGCCGCCGACGAAGGGCAGCGGCGGCCTCTCCGTGGGATACGACCTCTGGGACCCGCTCGATATCGGCGGGCGCGATCAGCGCAATACGACCCGCACGCGCTACGGCACCGAACCGGAACTGCAACGACTGATCGAAATCGCGCACCGCTTCGGCATACGCATCTATTTCGACAACATCATGAATCACCGTGCGTTTGACATCCCCGGCTACGACGAAAGTACTTCGATCAACGTTTATCCCGGCATGGTGCCCGAAGATTTCCACCTGCGCAAAACGGAAGAGGGTTTTTACCGCAAGTGGGATAACTGCCGCGACTGGCAGTCGGCCTGGCAAGTGATGAACCTGGGGCTCTCCGATCTGATCGACATCGCGCACGAGACCCCGAACGCCAACTTTGGATTTAGCGAAGGCGACTCCCATCCGAAGTGGAGCGGGGTACGCCATCCGAACAACCCCGAATATTACCTCGATACCGACCTGTCCATCCCAGTGGGCTATGACTCCTATTCCTGGAACGAACACACCTTCGCCAACAAGGAGCCCTACCAAGACGTGGGCTACACCAACAGCTCCGCCGTCTACGTCGCCGCAGCGGCGGGAAACGGCAAGTTTGACTGGGAAGATACCAACGGCGACGGACAGCATACTGCCGGCGAGGCTTGCGAACCCTTTGAAGATACCGGACTGGACCCGACGCGCCCCTACACCCCGTGGCGCACGGCAGCAGCGGGCTACGGCGACAGCATCTACAACATGGGCAATCCGACCGCCGAAGATGTGGGCGGCTACCTGATGCGATGCGTTCGCTGGCTGATGGACCGGACCAAGGCCGACGGCCTGCGGCTCGATGCCGTCAAGCACGTGCCGGACTACTTTTTCGGGGCCTACAATAGCGATACCAGTGGCGACGGCTATACCGGACAGGCCCAAGTCCAGTACAATCTCTCTCGCGGAATCAGCGACTGGGATAATCACCGGAATTCTGTCTTCAACACCGAGATTCCCCGCGATGACGCCATGATGTTCGGCGAGCATCTCGGCTCGCCGCCGGGATACGATGGCTACTTTGCCACCGGAATGCGCCTGGTAGATAACGATCTTCGTTCCAAACTTAACGGGGTGCTCGGCAGTGGATATGGCAGCCTAGAAGGACTGGACAACCCGGGCGCGGGCGGATTCTCCGCCGATCTGGGCGTCATGCACGCGCAGAGCCACGACAATGATTACGCCGCCTGCAAAGAGCTGCAGCACGCCATTTATTTCACACGTGCCGGGCTGGGCCTGCTTTATACCGATGGGAATTACCACGCGGAAACCCTCGGCGAAAGCGGCGGTGCCTTCCCGCGCTGGGCCAACACCGCCTTTCTCGGCCAGTGGGGTGATAATAAAATCCCCAACCTGCTCTACATTCACAATCAGTTTGCCCGCGGCTATCAGCGCGGGGTCTATTCCGACAGCGACTATCTCGCCTATGAACGGCTGGATTGGCGGCAGGCGGGCGAAAGTGCCCCCGCTCATGTGACCCTGTTGCTCATGCTGAATGACAATTACGACGCTGGGCTATCCCGCGACATCATGGGAAATGTCAGCTTCCCACATGAAGCCGGAACAGAGGCCGATGCCTATCTGTTCAATTATTCCGACTATGCTTATGGCTTCTATACCTACGCCTCGGCGCTGAATTCCATCACGGTTCCTCAGGGCGGTTATTTTGCCTTCTCCTGGAAGAATCCCGACCCCTCCACGCTATGGGCGCAAACGGGTGGCAAGCCAATCACAGTCTATGAAAATGAACGCGAAGCCTCTTGGATGCCCTATGTGCGCCGGGACGGCCCCGATGGCGACCCCGCGTTCAACCCGCATGGCGTGAGCGACAGCAACGCCACCGATTACGCCTACACCTGGTGGGTGCCCCGCATTACCTCGGGTACCAACATCCGCTTCGTGGCCCGCGTGGACGGCTCCGCCGGAAACGTCCTGATGAAACTCGATGGCGGCGTGGACCTGAACGGCACCGTACCGGTGGAATATGCCTGGGACATCGCCCTGCGCGACAATCCGCCCACCAAGGTGGACGACCTCTATTTGGGTTATGAAAGCGCTGGCTTCGTGAAGCGCATTCGACGCGAAAAATTCGCATCCACCGACTCCGACTATAACAAAATCGGTTCGGCAGGCGCTTCCACCTATCGCACCACGGTTGGTTCGGGCGTCTATACCAGTACCGCCTCCTCCGGTAGCAATGATTGGAGCGGCACGGAAACGGCTCTCTTTATCTACCACGATCCAGCCGGGCTCAACGATACGGGGGCTCCGCAAAACGATGGCACTACGCTGTGGGCGAAAACCGGCGACCCTGGGAACATCAATAAGGTGTTCTTCTACTACACCACGAACGGCACTTGGCCGGAAGGCGCGGGTGGCGAAGGAAAAGGCGACACACGAACTGTAGAACTTACGTTTAATCACTCCGACAGCGGGGATGGTAAGGATTGGTGGAACTGCTCCCTGCCGTCGTTTTCCGCAGGCTCGGACCTGCGCTATAAACTCGGTTGCTTCTTCCAGCAAGGCGTGGATACCAATGATCCGCAATGGAATGTCGTATGGCCCGGTGGTGCCGATGCCGTGGCCCTCAAAACCACGCGTATGGGCGTCTGGCAAATCACCAACTTCAACGGCGAAACGGTCGGTCACTACCCGCACAACGATTTTAGCACCTATCAAACCGGTCTGACCGAAGGTTTCCACTTCATTCAGGCACGCGCCTTCCTGAATCGAACCGATGGCGCCGCCATCTACAACACTTTCCAGCAAACCTTCTATTACGACACCGAAACACCGGGCGGCGTCATCCTTTGGCCGGCGGCCAACGGCGATGCCGTCGACGGCCAGCAGTACGGCGCGGTCGTGCGCGGCGATGCCTCCACCCGGAATATGTGGTATCACATCGACGATAGCGATCCGGAAAATGATGACTACATCACCGACGTGGCCAACGGCAACGGACGCGGCTTCGAGCCCTTCGAAGATCAGAATGATAACGAAACCTACGATCTCGGCGAGCCTTTCACGGATATCAACGGCAATGGCGTCTATGATGCCCTTCTCCCCGAAGCTTGGCAGACCGCCTATGCTCAGTCGCAATATCTCCCCGGCGCAGATGGCTACGAAAAAGAATGGCGCTTCAATTACGTCAACATTCCCTCGGGCGGATCCAATGCGGTGATCAAAGCCCGCCTCTGCGAATGGTCCTCCGCCGATCGAGCCACCTGGACCACCGGCATGACCGATGAAGACGGGCACTTCAACACGCTTGAGCGGCAGGTTCAAACCTGGGGGCCGACTGTACGACTCTTCGTGGCTTGGCCGGAAAAGGACGGCGATGAAGTGGAAGCAGGCTACGGCATGAAGGCCTATTTCAGCAAGTCGCTGGCCGATGGACTCAGCTCGAATGATCTGATTGACCGTTTGACCGTCCGGATTCAGAGCGCCGTTTCCGGTGTCACCTCGGGAGGCGTCATCCAGAGCAAGAGCGGGTATTCCATTGTGTGGGATGAAACCAGCGATTACCACGCACTGGCCTACACCCTGCCCAATCTCTATAATGGGCAGACGGACTGGCTGCACGGCATCGAGGTCACCTTCGATCGCGAAGGACTTGGCGATCTGGTGGGCACCCGCCTGGTCAAGGCGCAGAAGGCCGAAGAAGCACCGAATCTGGAAATCGTGGAACCCAAGGAATATGATTCCGATGGGCGTCGCATTGATCTGATCCTACCCGATGTGCCCACCCCGACAGCGGAAGACCGCTCCATGCGCATCCGCCTGCGCACCGTGACCAACGTGACGACCTCCTCCATCACCATGGATAGCTGGCCCTCCGCCTACACGGGCAGCGTCACGCTCGTCTCCAACTGGACGGAAACCGGTGTCCAGTTTATCGACTACGCCTGGTCGAACATGGTCCCCGGCTATTTCCATTTCACCGCCCGCGTACAAACCACCAACGAAACCAGCAACAGCGCCGGGCGCAATTGTTATGTGATCCTGCGCCAGACCGTGGCGGCCTCCACCAATTCACTGGATGACGATGATGACGGCATTCTCGACCTGGATGAAGTCACCTCGGTGCCCCTGACCAACGCCGTCAGCTCGCCCAACTCCGACCTGTGGAAACAATCCGAGATATTCACGTATTACAGCTACGGGAAAACCAGTGCAACCGGCCCGGATACCGATGGGGACGGCCTGCACGACGCCCTCGAACTCGGATGGCGCTTCCCCACTGACAGCGCCCAGACCGACACCAACACGGACACCAATGGCGATGGCTACAAAAACTTTCTCGCCGATCTCGACCCGCCTTTCTACAACACGGTGGGCAACGAATACGGCGAAGAACCTTGGTCGAATTACGGACGCGTACCCGGTGCCGACAGCATTTCCAAGGGCGGAGACCGCACGAAAAAACTCGCCGGCACCACCACCGACCCCACCAACTCCGACACGGATTACGACGGACTCCCCGATGGTATCGAAGATGCCAACCGTAACGGCTGGGTGGATGGCGATGGCGCTTCGATTGATCCTACCTTTGACCCCTGGCTGGCGCGTAGTTGGCCCGACGGCATCATGGACCCCGACGAAATTTGGACCGAAACCGATCCGAACAATCCCGATACCGATGGCGATGGCATCAACGACGGACACGGAGAAGATAAAAACTTCAACGGCACCATTGATGGCGATACCAATAAAGACCGCATCTGGCAATCCGGCGAAGTTTGGACTGAAACCGACCCGCTCAATTTCGACACCGACGGCGACGGCCTGCCGGATGGTTGGGAAGTCTGGAATAATCTCGATCCGCTCGATAGCGGCACCGTCAGTCTGCGGGGCGGAACGCCCAATTTGGTCAACGGCCCGACCGCCGATCCGGATGCAGACGAGTTCACGAATGCACAGGAATATGCCAATGGAACAAATCCCTGGGTGGCGGATACCGGCATACCGCCTCCGCCCGGCAGCATCGTGATCGGACGGGGCGACCCCATCGGCGTGATTAACGGCGTCACCAATTACGTCGAATTCACCGACTGGACGGAGGATGATCTCATCGCCCTCGATAACTACAACACCGAGGCCCAGAACTCCGCCGTGGACATTTACCGCGCCTGGGATGGCTACGATACCTCGCGCGACATGACCGCCTTTTATATTCACGACGGCGGCGCCGTGGCCGATGGCGGCGATGGCCAATTCTATTTCCGCGTAGACTTGCACGATCTTCAGGCCAATGCCGAGGACGGCTATCTGAACCTCTACGTGGTGGTGGACATGAACAGCCCCTCCGCCGGCGAACGCAACCTCCCGGACGACATCGACACCGGAACCGACATGCGCTGGGAAGCCGTGGTCGCCGTCTACGGCTACAACGACGGGCGCGTCTATGTGGATACCGACACCGCCCACAACACCACCGCCATCGCGCAGAATCTGGCCGACTTCGGGGTCGTCGCCCGCGACCAGAATACAGCCAATGGATTCAAGCAGGCCCACTTCAACGCCGAACTTGATGCCGTCGAATTCTCCATCAGCCGCCAGGCACTGCTGGATGCGAGTTGGAACGGCCTGGATTATCGCCAGCTCAACTTCCAAGTCTACACCACCAAGGACGGCACCTCCAATGATCCCGTCGGCGAGGGCGATATCGGCGGACGCTCTGACATACGCGACGCCATACGTAACACCTGGATTTGCTCTGACCACTGGCGCGATCAGGACTGGATCATGGCAAACGGCTACCTGAATCAATGGGTCGGACACAATGCGGAAAATGATCGCGGCAAATGTGCAAAGGTAGCCCTGCTGATGCACGGCAACCAGCACGTCCAGCCCGGAAGCGTCATGCAGAACCTCATCAACAACGGCGAAGGCGCGGGCCTGCACCGCTCGCTAAATGTGCATGACATTTATCAGCGCAAGCTGAATCTGCACATCACCCCCACGCTCGCCTCCGCACTGCAATGGGCAAAGACCGATCCGGATGATCCGGATGCCTGGCGGCGCACCCGCTATGCCGATGGCCCGGAGTTCAACAATTGGATCAAGGAACTGGCCGCCACGGGTACGGTACACCTGCTGGCCTCCACCTTCTCGGATCATATCCTCCCGTTCTTCACGGCAGATTTCAACAACGACAACGCCGAACTCGCGGCGGAATTCCTTGGCGGCCTATACGGCGTGGAATTCACCACCAACTCCGTGTTCTGGACGCCCGAGCGCGTGCTGGACGATGGTGTGCTTGGGAAAATCCTGAGCATGGGCTACCGCTCCACGATTATTGATCAGAACAGTCACATGTGGTACTGGCTGGGCCGTACTGTGGCGCTGGGTGATGACGGCTATCGCATCAACAAGATCAATGACGTCTCCTGCTTTGTGATCAACAATAGCGTGGACCAATATAAATACACGGTGTACGACGGCGGCATCGCTATGGCTCTACGCGGCCTCTTCAACCGTCGTGCACGCAGTGACACGCAGGACCAGGTCGTCACCATGTTCTACATGTGGGAAGACTCCACCGATCTGGAAAAGGCCGCCGCCTACGACAACGTCCTCCGCTGGTTCGCCAACCGCCCCTGGACGCGCATCGTCGCCCTCGACGATATTCTCGCAGGCAACGAAGACACCTCCGGCGATGACACGGGCGATGCCTGGCAGCAGATTGACCGCGGCACCGAGGCGCGCACCAAGCTCGGGCACGACTGGATCAACCATGCCACACAGATGAATTACGACAACTGGTACTGCGGCAGCGCCCAAGAGGAAGGTCTGCAAGAAAAAATATTCAACATCCGCAGTGGCGTGCCCGTGCCGCAGGAGTATGGGATGCTCTACTCGGGAGGCATCATTTCCAATGCTTGGGATGCCGTGGAGTCCATCGTCAACCCGCAGGTGGCCGACCTCGCGCGCAGCGTGATTCACGCCTCCGTCTTCGAGACCGCCTTCCATACCGAGGACCAAAACAACCTCGATAAATTCAGCACCGGCGAATACATCTATCCGGCCACCGGAACCAATGTGCTCATTGACTTCGCCAAAATTGCGCAGGCGCAGAGTCGTTTTGCCGCACTCTACACCTTTGTGGATGCGTGGGCCGCCGACGCACCCGGACTTTCCGGCACGCAACGCCAGGCCGTGGATGTCGATCTCGACGGCGAGGTCGAATATCTCCTCTACAACAAACAGGTTTGCGCCCTCTTCGAACGCAGCGGAGGACGTATGACAGCCGCCTGGGCACGTCACACGAATGGGGCCGTCTACCAGGTGGTGGGGAATCCCGTGAACTACGCTGGCACGGAAACCGAAGACGAAGGCACCTACAATGTCACCAGCAACGGCGTGCTCGGGGCCTATCGCACCTCGTGCCTGAAAGACTGGTGGGCGAACAGCTCGGACTACGTGAACGGGCTTTACACCTTCGCCACCTCCGGCGACAACGGCTGGCAGCTCGTCTCTGCCGATGGCAAAATCACCAAGACCATCACGCTGGGCGATGCCACCAACGCCTTTGAAGTGGCTTATGCTCTCAGCGGCGATCTGGCCGGCCAGACCATCTACATCCGCAATGGCCTTTCGCCGAATCTGATGAATCTGCTCATGAAGGGGCAGACCTACCTGACGCGCTCCGCCATTTCCAATGGCGTGTTGAGCCTCTCGAACCGCGACGGCGTGACGGATGTGATGGCCGGCATTGGCGCAGGAGATGGAACCCATTCCGCCTCCTTCAATGAAGACGCCGTAGACGATAATCCCGACGGTGGCGTTGCATTCCACACCCTCAACATGCGCAACCTCGCCCAGATCGAGCAGGTCGAGCTTTTCGGAACCGGCAGCTTCACCTTCTCCCTCTACTTCTCAGCCGGAAATCAAACCGAGGCGGACAGCAATCAGAACGGTATTCCTGACTGGTGGGAACTGGAATACTTCCACAACCTTTCCTCTGTCAGCGACACCTCCGATTGGGATGATGATGGATTCAAAGACCGCAACGAATACTTCGCCGGAACCAATCCGACAAACCGCTACGACCTGCTCGAAATCGACAGCATGTCGAGCCTTGCGAGCGGAAACTTTCTGATACAGTTTCCCACCAAGTCCGGCAAATCGTACTTCATCAGTTATAATAACAGCAGCCTGGTTACGTCCGCGTGGAATCGCGCCACCACCACCATTTCCGGTACGGGCGCCATCTATGAGTGGCAGGATACGGGCGAGCACACTGTCCCCGCGCCATCCGCTCTCAACCAACGCACCTACCGGGTCGAAGTGGATACGGAAGAATGACGCATTGACATCCATAATGGATGCGTTATGGTTGCGCCATGACTACCATCACGTTAAAGAATATTCCGCCAGCCATACACCGCACCCTTAAGATGCAGGCCAAATCTCACGGGAGGAGCCTGAACAAGGAAGTGATCGCTACGCTGGAGCTGACGTTGCGTGGCACTCCCATTGATGCGGGTGCTATTGGGGACCACGCCCGCGCCGTGCGGGAGACCTTGGGCGTTTATCTCACCCAAAAGGATCTCAACGCCCTGAAAAATGCGGGGCGTCGGTGATCGTTGTAGATGTCAACACGATCGCGTACCTGTGGATACCGGGCGATATGACCGAATTTGCGGAGCGGGCTTTGGTCAAAGATCCGCACTGGGTTTCTTCAATTCTCTGGCGTTCGGAGTTCCGCAATATTCTTGCAGGCTATCTCCGCCGTGGTGACCTTGATCGCTCCAGCATTGATCGTTGCCTCAGCGGCGCCGAATCTCAGCTCGCCGGCCAAGAATATCTGATTCCTTCGGCGATTGTCATGCAGGTGGTTGTGGGGTCCACTTGCTCGGCGTATGACTGCGAATACGTCGCCTTGGCCGAAGACCTAGGAACCATACTCGTGACTTCAGACAAACAGATATTGCGTGCGTTTCCCACACGGTCCGTTAGCCTGAGAGCATTCGCAGAGGCGTCCTGATCAGAGGATTCAGGCGACTCCTCGGGGCGTACTCGATTTTGCCCGAGCAACGCGCAACCGCAGAAACTGACCAATCGCCAGGATCATCACCCCGAATGCCAGCACGATCAGGAGCACATCCGTCAGGATGAGCGGGATGTTGCGTGCGGGGATGTATTTATGGATCAGGAGGTCCACCAGCGAAACCAGCGTGGTGACCATCATAAATGCCGCAGGCCACACCGCAAACCAGACCGGACGCGACCGCAGGGCCAGCCAGACCGCCACCACCACCAGCGTCATCGCTGCCATCAATTGATTGGCGCTGCCGAAAATCGGCCAGATGTATTTGAAGGTGTTGGTATAGCAAAACAAAAACATCAAGCTGGCCACGATACAGGCGTTGAAGAAATGACTGGCTAGAAGGCGTGGGGTCTTTTTGAACAGGGCCGTCCAGAGTTCTTCGAGCAGGTAGCGGTTCAGGCGTGCTGCCGTATCCAGGGTGGTTACGATGAAGCCTTCCACCATCAACATGCCGAACACCGTGCCGTATTCCATCGGTATGCCCAGGGCGCGATACACCAGATTTCCCATGCCCAGCGCAAAGGCCAGCACCGGATTGCTGCCCACCCCCGTGGCCGTCGGGAAAACCAGCGAAGAAAATTCATCCAGCGTCAAGCCAGCACCAATGGCCACCACCACCAGCAGCGCCAGAAAGCCCTCCATGAGCATTCCGCCATAACCCACGCCGCGCGAGGCTCGTTCGGAGGTGAGCTGCTTGCTGGTGGTGCCGCCCGTGACCATGGCATGAAATCCGGAAATAGCACCGCAGGCCACGGTAATGAAAAGAAACGGCCAAACCAGACCCAGCGCTTTTTGGCCCCCAGCGAGGTTGAACGCTGGCATCTGAAAAGTATCGTGTCGAATCCCCGCCGCAAGAACCCCGACAATCAGCAGCGCCATGCCGAAATATAGCAGAAATGAATTGATGAAATCGCGCGGCTGAAGAATCGCCCAGACCGGCAGGCCCGAGGCCAGCGCCACATACACCGTCAGCGCAATCATCCAGGTCAGCGGCGACAACGTCAGCGGATGGGTCACCCCGAAAACAATGGAAAGAAAGCACAGAAAGATTGCGGCCGGAACCATCAGAGAAAGGCGCACGCCGCGCTTGTGAACCAGCCAGCCGATGACCGGGGCGCAGGCGGTAATGATAATCAGCGACATCGAGGCGATCCCGCCGATTTTTGCGCACGCCACGCCGTCGGAGTTCTGAACCACGTCCAGGAAGGTCTTCTCCGCGCTCATGTGCATCTGATCCAGCGGAACCAGTGATGTCAGCGCCGTGGCCGAGAGGCCGAGAAAGGCCGAGGTCAGCAGAAGCAAAATGATAATGGAAAACGCCATGACCAAAAAAAAGCCCTTGCGCCCGAGCGTGCGGTCGGCCACCTGAGCCATGGAATGTCCCCGCTCGCGCATGCTCACAAACAGGCTCGCATAATCCTGCACCGCGCCGATGAACACCGCGCCGCAAAGCACCCAGAGCCAAACCGGAATATAGCCATAAATCATGGCCACGGTCGGACCCACGATCGGGCCTGCGCCGGCAATCGAGGCAAAGTGGTGGCTGAACACTATGGGCGTTTTGCTGGGCACGTAATCCGTGCCGTCATTCAGGCTGACCGCCGGGGCTGTCTGTTCCTCGCCGCCGCTCATGGTGCGTTCGAGATAGCGGCCAAAAAAACGGTAGGCCAGCAGAAATATGGGCACGGCTACGATCAAAACCCACAGGACATTCATGAAACCCCTCCTCCTGATAATGGATAGAAACGTTCCAAAGATGCTCCCGCCAGAAAAATGGGTCAAGCAGGATTTGCACGATATTCCGAGCTGGTAGCCGTCCGCTCGCCGAGCGGACGTGGAGAAGATGGCGGGCCAAAGCCCGGTAGCCTGCTAGGGCCCGGTGTACACATACGGAAAGTCGTAATGCGACAGGTCCGGCGTACTGATCAGCGGGCGGTATCCAAGACGTTGAAGCCGGTGATACACGGCGGCGGCCTGATCTGGGTCCGGCGGGGCCACATAATCCAGTGCAAAAATAGGCAGCCCGGCGTTTTGAGCTGCTTCCAGTTTCTTTTCGATCCAAAGGCACTCATCGGTGGAGAGCATCCGCGAGCGTTTGCGCTTGAAGTCCATGGTTGAACGAACCCCCTCCACCAGAACCCCGTCAATTTGCGGGGCAATCAAGGGAAGTACGTCAAAGCCGCGGTTCACCAGAATCACGGCGTCCGGCCAGCGTTTGCGCAGCGTTAAAACAAGGTCGGCCATGGTCTCGTTCACGCCGGCGTAGGTGACGGGATCAGATTGTAGCAGGGTCTCCGCCGTATCCAGTGTATCGAGCATAAACCCATCATAGCCAGCAGCCATCAAGCGCGGGGCGACCTCATGGGTCAGCAAACGGCACCATTCCTCACTGCGCACATCCACCAGATGATCGCCCGGCCAATCCGGATTCTTTCCCAGCACCCAGGATTTATTGCGAATACCCTTCCAATACATGCGAAATTCTTCTGCCTCACCCACGCTGAGATAGGCCAGACAGAGGCGGTTATTCTTTTCCTCCCTGGTCAGCGGGCCCAACTCGTCGGCATCCAGAATCAACAGATCGATCAAGGGATTAGCCGTCAGCACGCCCCGGTCATTGCCGTAGTAACAAAGCCAGGCTTTTGTGGCACGTACCTGCTGACGGGGCTTCCTCGCCGGATCACCGCCCCGCAAAACGGTACAACCCAAACTGACGAAACAAAACAGCAGAAGCAGCAGGCATAGCCGGCGGAATGATCTTCTATTCATTGGCAGCGTAATCTCCCTATTGCGACGTAGACTTTCACAAAAGGACCCCGGCAAAACAAGCAGAAACGGCTCGCGATCCGCTTGACCCGTGAGCTATGGGCGATTACGATGTGCTCCGTCATCTTCTATCACGATCGGGAAGTCCCTATGAAAAACGGAAAAAAGGAACAAGAGAAGCCTGAGCCCTCAACAGTGATTCAGCCGTCGGAAGAGGAGGGGGAGCAGTCCGAGTCGAATCTGGTGTTGGCGCGTCAGCCTTATCCGCCCTGGCTGCCGATTGTACCAGTGTATCATCGCCCTCTCTTTCCGAAGATGCAGCTACCTATGCTGATTGGCGACGACCATCTGAAGAAGATGATTGCGGAGCAGCTGAAGGGTGAATCCCGTCTGATCGGTGTGGTGTTGGTCAAGGATCAGGTCGATTCCGAGGGCGGGATCGTGGCCGGGGCGGATTTATATTCCACCGGCGTGTTGGCAGAGATTTTGGAAGTGGTTCATCCGGCGGCGGCCCTGCCGATGCATCTCATGCTGTCGGTGCTTGAGCGTTTTCGTATTACGGACGTGGTACAGGAAAAGCCCTACATCGTGACCTCCGTGGAATATGAGCTCGAGAGCAACATGACGGTGAACGACGAACTGAAGGCCTATTCGCTGGCCATCATTCGGAGCATCAAGGACCTCGTGCAGTTGAATCCCCTGCATAAAGAAGAGTTGAGCATCTTCCTTTCCATTTCATCGCTGAATGACCCCGGACGCCTCGCCGATTTTGCCGCCGCCTTGACGACGGCGGATGGACCGGATCTACAGGAAATTCTCAGTACGTTCAGCATCCGCCTGCGCATCAAAAAGGTGCTAGAGCTGCTGAAAAAGGAAATCGATATCTCGCGCATTCAGGCCAAGATTAACCGAAGCATTGAGGAAAACCTAAGCAAGCAGCAGCGCGATTTTTTCCTGCGGAAACAGCTTGAGGAAATCAAGAAAGAGCTGGGCATTTCCAAGGAAGGCAAGGAAACGGAGGTCGAGCGGTTCGAGAAACGTATTGGCGAGCTGACGTTGCCGCAGGAGGCCCGCGAGCGCATCGACGAGGAAATGGAAAAGTTCAAACTCATTGAGCAGCATTCACCTGAATTCACCGTGACGCGAAATTATCTGGAATGGCTGACCGGGCTGCCTTGGGGCATTCACACGGAGGACCGCTGCGATGTGACCAAGGCCGCACGCACGCTGGACCGCGATCACTACGGACTTGAGGATGTGAAAGAGCGCATCCTAGAATTTCTTTCTGTGGGCATGATGAAAGGAAGCATATCCGGCACGATCCTGTGCTTTGTAGGCCCGCCCGGTGTGGGAAAAACCTCCATCGGCAAGTCGATCGCCAACAGCATCGGACGGAATTTCTACCGCTTTTCCGTCGGCGGAATTCGCGATGAGTCCGAAATAAAAGGCCACCGGCGCACCTACATCGGCGCATTGCCCGGCAAATTCGTTCAGGCGATCAAGACCTGCAAGAGTCAAAATCCTGTCATCATGATTGATGAAATCGACAAAATCGGCGCGAGCTATCAGGGCGACCCCGCTTCCGCGCTGCTTGAAGTGTTGGACCCCGAGCAGAACTGCGAATTTCTTGATCACTACCTGGATGTCCGCTTCGACCTTTCCAACGTCTTCTTCATCTGCACCGCTAATCAGCTCGATACCATTCCGCGCCCTCTGCTCGATCGCATGGAAGTCATCAAGCTGGCCGGCTATATCCTCCAGGAAAAACTCCAGATTGCCCGGCGCTTTCTGATTCCAAAACAACTCAAGGAACACGGCCTGACCAAAGCGCAGTTCTCCATCACACCAAAGGCACTCCGAAGCATGATTGATGGATACGCCCGCGAACCCGGCGTACGCGGACTCGAAAATCACATCCGCAAACTCATGCGCAAATCCGTCAAACGCATCATGGAAGGCAAGTGCCAAGCCGCACGGATCGACGAAAAAGACCTGCCCGATCTGCTCGGCAAACGCCTTTTCACCGACGAGCAGTACTACAAGAAGCCGATCCCTGGCGTGGTGACCGGCCTGGCCTGGACCAGCATGGGCGGGGATACACTCTTCATCGAAGCCCAGTGTGTCGAAACCGGACGCCCCGGCTTCAAACAGACCGGACAGCTTGGCGAAGTGATGGTAGAGTCCTCTGAAATCGCCTACACCTACGTCCGTTCCCTGCTGAGCACCTCCGAAGAAGCGCGAACTTTTTTCCGCCGCAACGCCATTCATCTGCATGTTCCGGCGGGTGCCACGCCCAAGGATGGGCCATCGGCGGGCATCACCATGGCCCTCGCGCTGTATTCCCTGGCGGTGAACCGCCCCATCAAGGCGGGGTTGGCCATGACCGGCGAGTTGACTCTCACCGGACTCGTCATGCCGATTGGCGGTGTGAAGGAAAAAACACTCGCCGCCCGCCGCGCAAAAATTAAAAAACTCATTCTTCCAAAAAACAATCAACAGGATTTTGAAGAATTGCCCGCGCATGTGCGCAAGGGACTGACCGTGCATTACGTCGAACATTTTCAGGAGGTTATCGACATCTGCCTGCCGGGGAAGCGTCCCCTTCGATAACTTCTTCCGTTGTTGGTATGAATTCTTGCTTCTCTTTGCTACTATGCGCCTAGGTCGTTGTATTGCTCCTTTGCTTTAGTTGATGAGTGATTTTGGAGGTTGAGGATGACTATTTACTTTTTGAAGGATGAGGGGAAGACGGCGATGCTGGCGGGTGACCGGGTGGTCTCCTATGCGGAGCTGTTGAAGGCGGTGGGCGACACGGCAAGCACGCTGGAGCCTGTATCCGGTTCCAGGGTCGCGCTGTATCTGGAGAACCGACCGGAATGGGTGTTCGCTTTTTATGCGGTGTGGTTGCGCGGGGCGGTGAATGTGACGATCGATCACGAGCTGCCGCCGGACGAGGTGGCTTTTATTCTGAGCGACTGCCGTCCAGAGCTGCTGGTGTGTTCGCGTCAGTCGGAGGGGCGTGCGCGTGCGGCGTTGGAGCAGGCGGGCGTTTCGTGTCGGTTGATGGTGGTGGAGGAGTTGGCAGAGGCGTGCGCATCGCACTCCGCGCCGGTTGAGGTGGCGGGAGATGCGGAGCAGACGGCCGTGATTATTTATACTTCGGGCACCACGGGCAAGCCGAAGGGCGTGATGCTTTCGTTCAATAATCTGATGGAGAATGTGCGTGCGGTAGGCGCGGCGGGTATTTTCACGCGGGATCAACGGACGTTGGTGCTGCTGCCACTGCATCACGTGCTGCCACTGGTGGGGTCGGTGCTGGCACCGCTGGCCACGGCGGGTACGCTGGTGTTCACGCCTTCGCTTTCGCCGGCGGATATGATGGCGACACTGCAGCGTCATGCGGTGACACTGATTATCGGCGTGCCCCGGTTTTATGCTTTGATTGCGGGCAATATCCAGGCTCGCTTTGCAGAGTCTGTGGTGGCTCGGACACTGTATGGTCTGGCGCGGCGGGTGGGCTCGCCCGCGTTTTCGCGGCGGCTTTTTCGCAAGGTGCATGAGAAGTTCGGTGGGCACATGCAGTTTATGGTGAGCGGGGGCGCTCCGCTGGACCCGGCGGTGGCGGAATGCCTGCGTACGCTGGGGTTCTGCGTGCTGGAGGGCTATGGCATGACGGAGGCGGCTCCTATGATCACGTTTCCGCGTCCAGACGGGGTGTGTCCGGGCTCGTGTGGTCAGGCCCTTGAGTGCAATGAGGTGCGCATTCAGGATGGGGAAATCATTACGCGTGGACCGAACGTGATGCAGGGGTATTACGGACGCCCCGAGGAGACCGCCGAGGTGCTGCGCGACGGATGGCTGTATACGGGTGATACCGGTCGGCTTGATGCGGATGGTCGCTTGTTCATCACCGGACGCATCAAGGAGATTCTCGTGTTGCCAAGCGGGAAGAAGGTGAACCCGGCGGAGGTAGAGGAAAAGCTGTTGTCGGTTTCGCCGGCACTGTGCGAAGTGGGCGTGTTTCTGCGTGATGACGTATTGCAGGCGGCGCTGCGTCTGGGTGAGCAGGCACCCGCCGGGGCGGACGAGACCTGGGCGGAGGAACAGATTCTTGCGCCGTATAATGAGAAGGCCGCTTCATACAAGAAAATCGCCCGCTCCTGGCTGGTGGCGCAGGAGTTGCCGCGTACGCGGCTGGGGAAGCTGCGGCGTTTTCTGCTGCCGGAGTTGGCGGGGCGTGCGGTGTTAGAGGCAGAGCGAGAGGTGGAAGCTCCGTCGGCCACATGCCGACGGCTGATGCAGTGCCTGGGGCGGCTGGTGAGCCTGCCTGTCACGGCGGATGCGCGGCTGACGGCCGACCTTGGGCTGGATTCCCTCGGGCGCATCAGCTTGCAGGTGTATGTGCGCGAGTCGTTTGGGGTGGAACTGGCGGACGTGGATTTCGAGCGCTTGACCACGGTGCGCCAACTGGCGGAATACATTGACGGCCACAAAGATCGCGATGTGGAAAAGACGTTCCACTGGAAGGACATTCTGACTTCCGGCGAGGCGGTCGATCTGCCGCATAGCGGTTGGCTGCACCGCTCGCTGGTGCGCCTGCTGAATGGGTTGATTCGCGTCTGTTTCCGCGTACGCGTCGAGGGGGTGGAAAATATTCCGGCGCAGGGTCCATTTATTCTGGTGGCGAATCACGGCAGCTATCTGGATGGGCTTTTTCTTTCCGCTGCACTTACGGCCCGCCGCATGCAGCAGGTGTTTTTCTATGCCAAGGAGCGGCATGTGAATAATGTGTTTTTGCGCTATCTCGCGCGGCACTGTAACGTGATTGTGATGGACATCAACAAGCGCCTGCGCGAATCCATCCAGAAAATGAGTGCGGCGCTGCAAAGCGGCGGGAGCGTCATCATTTTCCCCGAAGGTACGCGAACGCGCGATGGACACCTGGGGGCGTTTCGTCCCACCTTCGCGATGCTGAGCCTCGAACGGAAGGTGCCGGTGCTGCCAGCGGCGATTCAAGGCGCGTTTGAAGCCCTTCCGCCGGGTCGCCGTCTGCCCCGGTTTTTCGCGCCGGTCACGGTGCGCATTTTGCCGCCGGTGACGCCGTCCGAAGAAGAATATCAGGAGATGGCCGACCGGATTCGCGAAGCCATTTCCATGTCGCTGGAGTGAGTTACCTTTCGACGCGGATGAGGTAGCAGCCCAGCGTCTGCTCCAGTGATGCGGTATAGACGTTCTGCGGCGGATGGGCCGGCAGGTTGGTCGCAAGAGGCAACCAAGCATCTTCGACTAGATTCGTCGTATGCAGGACGGCATAATGTCGCCCTGCCACGCTGGACCACGCCACCTTCTGCGAACCGGATTCGGCATCCAAATCCATCAGCGCGAGAGCAAGAAACGACTCCGCATCCAGATCGTTATCCACCCATTCATCCGCACCGAGATCGGCAATGCCGTGCTGATTGGTTACAGAAGGATCATCCCAAGCACCCTCTCCGTCGATGTCCTTCACCACTGTCGATTCGGCGTGGTCTTTCACGGGTGATGCGGGAAGCAGATGTCCATCGGCATTGAGGCATGGATCGTTGGTCGAGGAGTAATAGGCGACAGCCTGTGATGGAGTCAGTGCTTCAATGAAACAATTGGAAATGACATCGATCTGATAGGTTTCCAGTCGGTAGCTGCGTTCCGAGTCGCCCCAACTGTCGGAATGAATACGTGCGCCCAGTTCATAGCACGGCAGGAATAATTCGTTCAGATTCACTGGCAATTCCAATCCGCCCGCGCCGTGAGTTCGTCAACCAACGACGGCGGAATCTCCGTGCGCAAAAATCCTTTTACGCCACTGGTGCTGACCGCCGTCACCACGGCCCCGTGGGTTTCAAGGAAATGTCGCACGGACTCTGCATCCTCCGCCCGAGGCGTCATCACATTGAGCTGGTCCGGCGGTATCCCATCAAAGGCCATGCGCCCGGGAGCATCGCGCTTCCCCGCCACCGGATTCAAGGCCTGCCACGAGGCTCTATCTTCAGACCTCGCCCAGGATTTTCCCTGCTTATACTCCGGCAGATAAGGCCCCATCCATTCCACAAAGGCAAAGCCGCGTCCACGCACCAAGGCCGCTTCGCTCCCGCGCAGGAGCAGACTGTTTTCGGGAAGATAGGAAACCACCGTTAATCCTGCATCACGCAACAGGCCAATCCAATCCGCCTGATAGGCTTGCCTGATTTTTTTCGTCACTCCGGCAGATAATCGCTGTATTGTTTGTCCAGTTTGCAAATATGCGTCGTCAGCCAATCTTTCAGGAAAATAAAGACCCGGGCACCCAAAGGCTGTCCCTTCCGTGCGCTCTCCTGTAAATCAACCACCTTCTGAACAAAAGCGCGGTGCGTCTCCACCTGCTCATCGAGGCCTGGATAGTTATACAGACGCATCAGAGCTTCTTCTTCCGAAAAGTGCGTCTGTGTGTAATCCGCCAGTTCCTCCAGAATCGCCAACGCCTGTTCATTGCCTTTGCCGCTTTGCAACGCCCCGTATACCTTATTGATCAACCCAAACAGGCGTTTATGCTGCGCATCCATCTTTCCGTTCCCCACGGAAAACTCCTCCGACCACTTCATTATGCTCTTGTCGTTCGACGCCTCGTCCCCATGGCCCCACGAAGACTCCGATGCCGCCGGAAGCGCTCGGCCACTGGACTTCGCCTCACCCTCTTCCGCTGCCCCACTCAGCCGGAATTTCGCAACCAGTGTGTGCAGGCGCACGGATTGACTGCTCAATTCCTGCGCCGCCGATGCCGTTTCCTCGGCGTTGGCCGTATTCTGCTGCGTGACTTGATCCACCTGGCTCAACCCGATGTTGATTTGCGATACGCCCTGCGCCTGCTCACTCGACGCTGCCGCAATCTCGCCCACCAGATCATTCGTCTTTACGATCCCGTCCACGATATCTTTGAAGGACTCCGCCGTGGCATTCGCCACCTGCATGCCGGCATTGGCCTTTGCGCCGGAAGATTCGATCAGCTCCGCCGTTTCCTTCGCCGCCTTCGCGCTGCGACCCGCCAGATTGCGCACTTCATCCGCCACCACGGCAAAACCCTTGCCGTGACGACCGGCACGCGCCGCCTCGACCGCCGCATTTAACGCCAGCAGGTTGGTCTGGAATGCAATATCATCAATCACCTTGATGATCTTGGCGATCTGCGCGCTGGATGCATTAATGGAATCCATCGCGCCCGTCATCTGCGTCATCTGTGCCGACCCCTTCTCCGCCGACTTGCGCACCGCATCGGCCAAGCTGTTGGCCTGGTTCGCATTCTCGGCGTTCGTCTTGGCCTGGGAAGCGATTTCCGCCATGGAACTGGTAATCTCCTGCAGCGATGACGCCTGTTCCGTCGCCCCCTGTGAGAGCGACTGACTCGCGTCGCTGATCTGCTCCGCGCCCGAGTTCACCTGACTCACGGTGAGCGCCACCTGCCCCAGCGCATCGTTCAGCCTCTCGATGGTCGTATTGACGTTATCCTTAAACTCCGCCAGTTGCCCGTTGTACCGGCCCCTGACACGCACGGTAAGGTCCTGCTCTGCGGCGGCACCAAGCACTTCGCCAGCCTCCCGAATCGGTGTGGCCACAGCCTCCAGAGAGGCGTTGACCACATCCACGATACGACGATAGGCACCATCAAAGGCCTCGGCGTTGGCGCGAAACGCCAAATCGCCTTCTTTGACTGCGGCCGCCAGTCCTTCAAATTCCCCGGTCATGGTGGCCAACGGATCGGATACGTGATTCACGTTGCGGCGTATCACGGCGTAATCGCCCGGATACTCCTTTTCCATCCGCACAAATTCGGACTGAGAAAGGCGGGAGATGACCTCCATCCCCTCCTGCATGGGAACCAGCACATGGTCCAGCGTATCGTTGATCCCCTGGATAATGGTGCGGAAATCCCCGTGCAGCCTGGTGGTATCCGCCCGGAAACTCAAGCGCCCTTCCGCCCCCGCCTGGGCAAGGCTCCGGGCATCTTCGATCATGTTCTGAAGATTACTGCGGATATTCCGCAAACCGTCCGTAAGCATCATCTGTTTTCCGGGCAGCTCGCGCATCTCGCGGCTCACATCGCCCTGGGCATATTCATTGAGCATCCCGATCCCTTCAACGATCGGCAGCGCGATACTATCGAGCGCTGCGTTTACTCCACCCGCCAGCGTCTGGTAGTCGCCCCTCAAGCCATCCAGGCAGTTACGGGCGTCAAGGTCCCCCGCCTGCTGGGCCTGACAGGTCACTTCATTTTGCCGAATCACATCCTGAAGCACCCGAACCATGGATTGTAGGGATTTCCCCAAGGCGTCACGATCGGACATCAATTCGATCTGGACCGACAAATCGCCGTCTGAAATCGCTGCCGCCGCATCTATTTTTTTAGACTGAGCAAGAGCCATGCTTCGGAAGGCATCCGCCAATTGACCTATTTCATTTTTGGAACGATACGAAATCTCAGCGGAAAAATCGCCTGTTTGAAAAACGGTGGCCACGTTGGTGATCAATGAAATCGGGCGCGTAATGGAAACGATGATGATCACGACCACCACCACGAAGAGGAATATACCCACAACAAGAAACAAGGTGATCATCCGAATGACCGCACGCTGTGTCGCCGCGACCGATTCAGCGGCCCCGGCAATCAATTGACCTGCCTGCTCCTGGGTGGCGGTGCCGATGGCGTCCAATTCCCGAGTCATCGCCCGCTCTTGAACAAACAAATCCTGAGCCCTGCCAGATGCTGTTTTATACTCCGCCACGGAATCCAGAAAGGCTTTTGCAATATCCTTCATGCTGACGTCGCGCACCGTACCCAGGCTATTGGCAGCAACCTCCAGGGCGCTCAGTGATAGAGCGGCGGAACCCCCTATATAGTTGGTATAGGCGGCATAATCGGCCAAGTCTCCGCTTATGACGGACGCTTTTTGCATGCTGTTGGCCACCGCGAGATAGACTCTGCAATCGCCAGCCGAACCCAATATGGCGCTCTGCTGCGCCGTAAGCGAATCGCCGTCCAGCATCAATTCGTATTCCAGATCGCCGATGGTTCTCAAGACCTTGGAAAGAACTTCATCTGCCTGGACAGACGCCGCGTTCATGGTTTCTCTGCACGTAACCCGCTCCGCATAGACTTCGACCAACTCATTGAACTTGTCGCTGTAATTCTGTGTCCGCTCGGAAATATCACCGACAAGCTTCTGCTGGGCCGCTCCAAGTTTCTCCTGTGTCAGCTTTTCTGCGCTCTCCCGGGCCCGCGCCGCAATGCTCACCAAGCTATCTGCATACTCCTTGTCGTGAAACTGCAGGTACGATTTCTCCGCAACCCGTGCATCAAGCAACTCCTCTGAAATGACATAAATCTGATCTTTGACCAGGAGCGCGGAGGAAATTTTCAGATAGTTGACCATGCCGACCGCCACGATACCGGCGATCAGCAACATCGAAAACAAGGCCAGCCCGATCAGCTTGCTCTTAACCGTCAAATTGCTCAATGCTTTCAAAACGCTCATGATAAATCCTCCGTGCCGGACTCCATGCAGAGCCGCGCTTCAGCGCGGCTCTGCATGGCTCATCGACAGATTACGCCTAGTTATTCACCAGGGTGTTTATTTCCTCTGCAGGCACATCGTACAGACCGGAACCTACAACCCACTCCTGTCCATCCGGGGTGACGGCCTTTTTCACAAAAGAGACCTTTGGAACAGGCGTCGTTTCGCCCGGCTTCGGCCACATATAATCCGCCCAGCCCTCTCCCTTGTCACGACAGACATTGACGAACTCGACAAACAAAGCCTTGCCGTTGGTGTCCTTAATGTTCATCAATGGTTTCCCATTCAATTTGTACTTCATCGGATGCATGACCATGATGCAGTCCATGTCGTTAATCCACACATAGGTCCCGGCAAAGATGAAGTCCGTATCCGATCCCTGCATCTTCGGCAGGGCTGCCGCGCCCTCTTGCTCCACCAGGGCGCAGGCTTCAAGCACTTTTGCTTTGACCATTTCCGGCGTCGGTTTTACGTTTTCCGTCGCCTTGGCCTTCGCTTCACTTTGCGCATTCAATTCCTCCGAAGAGACCTCCGCCATCGCATAGCTCGACGCCAAAACGCCGATCGCTAAACACACCGCTTTTATTCTTGCTGCTGAACTCATACTCACTCTCCTTTATGATTTTTTCCCGATCTGAACGGAACGTATATATGCCGTTCAGAAGATACCAAACCAGCGTCGGACTCCTTTGGAACGGTACCATCGTTCATCCAGCATAATAAGCGCCCTCGAAAATGTCTAATCAATGTCTCACTATTCTTTCTCTTTTACACCCTTGTTTTGCGTGACTTGCCAGCGCGGGTCCGCTAAATTCCACGGGACTAATTTTTAGGAAGAGCCCGCTGTGATGAATGAAAATACGAAGACCGATAAAATCGAGTGTGTCCGGAGTCCCGAAGGCCCGCTGACGATTCGTATGAGCGGCGCATGGCGCTTTCAGGATGAACGCGCAGCACCGGATTTCGTTGGCGAGGCACTGAGCGTGGGCGCAGTGCCCTCCGCAATCGTGCTCGAGGGCTCGGGGATTACCGAGTGGGACAGCGCCTGCCTGATTTTTCTTCAGCACGTTTATCAGCGTGCCGCCGAATCGAAACTGCCTGTGAGCCTGGAGGGATTCGCACCCGGCATCGAGCGGATGTTGCGGCTGGCTCAGGCGGTGCCGGACCGTACCGAGGAACACCGAAAAGAGACCGGCGGGTCTTTTTTTGCTCGAGTTGGTCAGTCGGCGCTGGCCACGCTGGACGACTGCAAAAAAACGATGTCGTTTCTGGGCGAAACGCTGCTGGCGTTCGGCGCTCTGCTTCGTGGGCGTGCGCGGATGCGTAGGGTGGATTTTTGGTCGGTCATTCAGGAATGTGGGCCGGAGGCGCTGCCGATTGTTTCGCTGATCAGCGTGCTGGTGGGTATGATTTTGGCCTTTCTGGGTTCGATTCAGCTCAAGCTGTTTGGGGCGGAGGTGTATATGGCGGACTTGGTGGGCATCGGCATGGTGCGCGAAATGGGTGCGCTGATGACGGGCATCATCATGGCGGGTCGCACCGGTGCCTCCTTTGCGGCACGCCTGGGTACCATGCAGGTGAACGAAGAGGTGGATGCCCTCCAGACGATGGGTTTCTCGCCCATGGAATTTCTGGTGTTGCCCCGGATGATTGCCCTGATTCTCATGATGCCGCTGCTGACCATTTTCTCGAACGTGCTGGGCATCATCGGCGGTGCCTTGGTGGGGGTTTTAATGATGGACCTGACCCCGACGCAGTATTATCTGGAAACGGTTAAGGCCATTACATTTGACGCCGTTGCTTCGGGGCTCATCAAGAGCGTGGTGTTTGGTGTGCTGGTGGCTTTCTCGGGTTGCATGCGGGGGATTCGCTGCGGACGCAGTGCCTCTGCGGTGGGTGATGCCACCACCTCCGCCGTGGTACACGCCATTGTGTATATCATTGTGGCGGATTCGATTCTCTCCATTATCTTCACCTTCACAGGATTTTAAGATGCAGGCAAACGACACTCATATCCGCGTGGAAGAGTTAACCATGGCCTTTGGAGATTTTGTGATTCAACAGAATCTGACCTTCAGTATTCGGCGCGGGGAAACGTTTGTGATCATGGGCGGTAGCGGCTGTGGGAAAAGCACGCTGCTGCGGCATCTGATTGGCCTGCACCGCCCGGCGCAGGGCCGGGTACTCTACGGCAAAACGGATTTGTGGGCGGCGGAGCCGGAAACGCGCCGCGCCCTGATGCGGCGGACCGGTATTCTCTATCAGAGCGGCGCATTGTGGAGTTCCATGACGCTGGCCGAAAACATTGCCGTCCCGCTTGAGGCCTATACAGCTCTTTCCGCCCGCGAAATCCGTGATGTGGTGAATCTGAAACTGGCCCTGGTGGGATTGGCTGGATTCGGCGGGTTTTATCCCTCGGAAATTAGTGGAGGCATGAAAAAACGCGCTGGCCTGGCGCGTGCGATGGCCCTCGATCCCGAAATTCTCTATTTTGACGAGCCCTCGGCCGGGCTCGATCCGATCAGCGCCAAGCGGCTGGATGATCTGATTATCGAACTGCGCGAAAGCCTGGGTGCCACCATTGTGATTGTGACCCATGAACTGGCCAGTATCTTTGCCATTGCTACGCGCGCCTTGTTTCTGGATGACGAGACGCACACGATGATTGCCGAAGGAGACCCTCGCAAATTGATAAACCAGTGCCCGGAAGAAAAGGTGCGACGTTTCCTCAATCGAGGAAACGAGACACCACTGAAGACGGAGCAGGAAGAGGTGAAGGTATGAGCAGGAAAGCAAATCCCACGTTGATTGGCGCGTTCGTGATGGGCGCGATTGCCTTGGCCGTTTCCGGGATACTCATCCTGAGCGGAGGCGGGCTCTTCGAGGAGCATTTCAACTGCGTGGCCTTTTTTGAGGAGTCCATTACCGGACTCGACATTGGCGCTCCGGTGGAGTTTCAGGGGGTACGTGTCGGCACCGTGACGGACGTGCGCCTTATTATGGACCGGGCCGTCAGCAAAAAAATCATCCGCCCGGTGACCTTTCGCCTCGAGGGTGGGCGCATCGGCTACATTGGAGATGACAAGGAGTTTAACCGGATAGAAGACGGCATGGAATATCTCGTCAGCCAGGGGATGCGCGCCCGCCTCGCCTCGCAAAGTCTGCTGACCGGCAAACTGAAAATCGAGCTGGGCCTCTTCCCGGATATGCCGATGCAACGACAGGAAACAGCCGTCTCTGGCTGCTGGCAGATGCCCACCACGTTGTCGCCTCTGCGCCGCATGGCGGTCGAGGTGCAGGAACTCCCGCTCAAGGAAATTGTGTATGATGTGCATTCCGCCATGAAGGGCATATCCGACATTGTGACCTCGGAATCCACGCAGCAGGCCGTGGCCAGTGCCGCTGGTGCCCTCAAACAGATTGACCAGATGGCTGCCACCATCAACCGGGATCTGGAGCCCATGATGAAGGAGGCCGCTGGCTCCCTCGAATCCCTGAACGAAACCATGCACCAGTTGCAGGCATTGCTGACCAGTATACAGCCCCAAATCGAGCCCTTCGTGCAGAGCGCCACGAAGCTGGCCGACCAGGTCAGCGACTTGCTGAAACGCCAGTCTCCGTTGAATTATCAAACGCAGCATGCGCTCGAAGAAATCAGCCGCTCCGCACGCTCCCTGCGCTATCTGACCGATTACCTGGAACGCTATCCCGAATCCTTGATTCACGGAAAACAATAAACCGACAGGAGATGCTCATATGAACACACGATATGACTTATCGTTGCTTAGATTCAACCGCCTCATCCCCGGCACCGCATTGGCGCTCAGCCTGCTGTTGACCGCCTGCGGAACCAGCAACCCCTCCCGCTTTTATGCGCTTCCGAATGCTTTGAACACCGCGCCGGGCACCTCGGTGGATGTGGCCCGCTCGGAGATTCAGGTCGGATTTTATCCGGTGAAGATTAGTCCCTATCTGGATCGTCCGCAGATCGTGAGCGTGCGTGGTGGTGGCGAAGTGGTGGTGGATGAATTCAACCGCTGGGCCGCCCCGCTGGATCAGGCCGTGCTGGGTGCCGTTGCCGCCAATCTGGCAATGGAATTGCCGGATGCCTACATCGATCTCTTTCCTTGGACGGTCAGCGACCCGTTCGAATATAAAATCATGGTGGACGTGCTGCGCTTGGATGGTGTGCAGGGGGAGAAAGCCATTCTGATTGCGCAATGGACGATTCTTTCATCCGGCGAAGAACACCCGCCACTGGTGCGGCGTACTTCGACGTATGAATCCGCGCTGGCCGATTCGGGCTATCCGGCCTATGTCGCCGGACTGGGCGACCTTCTGCAGCAGCTTACCAGGGATATGGCCGGAGTCCTGCGCGAAAACATGAGCGCCGAAAAAGCTCCCGACGTGACCAGCCCTTGATGCGGCGGACGTATGAAGAAGACACAAAGCAAGCAGGTGGGGCTGGTGCTGGCGGGTGGTGCATCGTCGCGCATGGGTCGTCCGAAACCGCTGCTGCACCTGTCGGATGGAACCCCGCTGGGTCGGGTTCAGGCGGAACTCCTGCGGAGCGCGGGATGTGATCCGGTGAACATGGTGGTGGGTGGCGCCGAAGAAGACGTAAGGCGGGAGCTGGGCGACACCGTTTCTTACGTACTCAATGAGCGCTGGGGTCGGGGGCGCATCTCCTCGGTGCAAGCGGGCCTGCGTGCAGCTCATCCGTTTGTCGGGTGCGTGCTCCTGCCCGTGGATACGGCGGGTGTGCAGGCCGATACGATTCGGTGGATGCTCGCGGCAGCCGTGGCTGGCGTACTCTCCGTGCGACCGTTTTATCAGGGCAAACGCGGCCTGCTGTGTTGGATTTCTGGCGTCCTTTACGACCCGATTATGGCGCTGGACGATGCGTCGGAGAAGAGCGCCCGCCTCGATGAGCTGTTGCGTCCGGTGGAGCACCGTCTCGACGTGGAGGATGCGGCGGTGCTGAATAATATCAATACGCCGGAGGCCTGGGCGGCTCTGTGCAGAGGGTTGGAGCCGTGAGCGAAGGGATCACAGCCCGTGCGCCGGGCAAGCTGATCCTGTGCGGGGAACACGCCGTGGTGCATGGCTGTACGGCCGTGGTCATGGCGGTGAATCGGTACGCGGAATGCAGGGTGACGCCCCTGGATGAGTCGCGTCTGCTGATTGATGCGCCAGCGTTCTGCGATGCCGTGGATGTGGGATTCTCCGAAGCGCAGTATCTATTCACCCAGTTGCGCGGGCGCTATCAGGAATTTCTGGAGGGCAAGCGGGTGGTGAGCGAGCTGCTGGAGTATCCCGGGCAATTCCTGGTTTTTGCCGTGATGCGCGCCCTCGAGGCCCTGGACTGGCGCGGCGGCATGAACCTGCGGGTTTCCACGGATTTACCGGTGGGCTGCGGCATGGGCTCCTCGGCGGCTGTGGCGTCCTGCGTGATTCAGGCGGTGGGCCGGTTGGCGGGCCAATCCTTTGATGCGCCGGATTTGTATGAGCGCGTGATGGATTGCGAACGACTTCAGCACGGCCATCCGAGTGGCGTGGATGCCTATGCCTCGATCTACGGCGGATGCATGACCTATCGAAAAGACGGTGCGATCCAACCGCTGGCGCGCACGGATTTTGCCGTCACGCTTGTGCATACCGGTACGCCCGAAGCCTCCACGGGCGAATGCGTGGCGCAGGCGAGCAAACGCTTCGGGACCTCCAAAATCTGGACGCAGTTCGAGCGAATTGCCGAGAAAATGGCGGCTGCGCTGAGTCATGGCGAGACGGCGGCCCTTCCGCCGCTGATTCGCAGGAATCACCGGTTGTTGGTGAAAATCGGCGTGGTGCCGGAACGTGTGCAGCACTTTATCGAGGCCGTGGAGCAACGGGGCGGGGCGGCCAAGATTTGCGGTGCGGGTTCCATTCGCGGCGATGGCGCGGGCATGGTCTGGGTACTCTCGGATGAGCCAGCCGAAACCTGGACCACCGAATTTGGCTATCCGGTCCTGTGTGCGTGCCTGGCAATCCGTCAAACGTTGGATGAAGGCCTGCCGAATAGATACGGTCATCAATGAGGGGTGAGAACCTCTTCCCCGAAAGCGCGAAAGGACACAACATTGACATCCGGACCTTATGTTGTACAATTGTCAATACGCGAAGGAAAGGAGCCAAGATGGACATTGTTATTGATGCCTCAGCGATTCTCGCCGTCCTTGTCGATGAGCCGGAACGGGATCGCATTGTCAAGATGACCGAGGGACACAATCTTGTTGGCCCCGGCTCCATTCCATGGGAGATCGGGAATGCGTTTTCGGCGATGCTGAAGCAGCATCGTGTCGATATGGAGGAGGTCAGGCTAGGCCTGACCATCTTCCAGTCCATCGCTATTCGATATCTTGCGGTTGATTTGGAGAATGCGCTCTCCATCGCCCACGCCGCAAATCTGTACGCGTACGATGCGTACTTTCTCGATTGTGCGGCTCGGCATGCCGCGCCGTTACTGACTCTCGATCGCCCGCTCAGGAGAGCGGCCGACAAGATTGGGGTCCACGTTCTGGAGGTATGAGCAATGCAGGTCTATACATATTCTGAAGCCCGACAGAAACTATCGAGCGTCTTGGACAAAGCTGAAGTGTCAGGAAAAGTCCTGATCCGCCGAAAGGACGGACGAACGTTTTCTTTAGCACCGGAGCGTACGCAGAAGTCCCCGCTGGACGTCCCATCTATCAAGGCGAGAGTCTCGACAAGTGAGATCGTATCCATCGTCAGAAAAGAGAGGGGCAGAGCCACTGCGTCCACCCGATTTCTGAAAGGCCGCGAACGGCTTTCCAGCAACTGAAAGCAGGAACACCACTTTGCGTCCCGGTTCTAACTCAGGCCGTTTTTGTTTCTTCATGTGCGAGTGACGCAAGGCACCCTCAAAGTGTAATCCTTCCGCACGCGCGATGAATCGCGCTCTTGGTTGGTATCAGAAGCGCACGCCGACAGAGCCGTAGAGGAACGAAGAATCAATATCAGCGTGTTTATCGTATTTCTCGTGGAAGATACTTTTCTGATCCTGCTCGTCACGATTTTGGGAGTTCAAATCTAGGTCGGCCGTCATCACGCGATAGGCAACGCCTATCACCAGGTCGAATCTCGGGCTGACGGGTAGTTCAAGCATCGCGGAGAGTTCCAGGTTCTGATAGGTCAGGTCGATTTCCTTCGAGTTTTCTTCACTGATGCCTAGGTCGCTCGTGTTCCCCCTGTAGGTGAGATAGGCTAGGTCACCCTGCAAAGACAGGGTGGCATCGCCATTACGCATGCGTGCCAGGCGGATACGCAGTTCGCCGCCAAAACCGATTTCAGGGAGAGCTGCGCCGACGTCCCCTGTTCCCTCGCCGCCAACCACGTAGGTTTCCGGAGGCACTTCATACTGCACGGTGCCGCGTGCCGGTCCCGCGTCGATCTTGTAGTGCCCGCCCACCGCGTACACGCCGATGTGCAGCCAAGGCGAAAAGGACACAAAATTATCGGAGATACTGAGGCTGAACGGCGTGATCAGGCCGCGGATGGCGGCACTGCCCCCGTCGATCGTGGCATCGAAGGGCTGCCCCTCTGGAATATACATATACTCATACGACTGACCCTCGTATGAAATGTCACTCACGCTGATGTAATAGCCCTGTTGCTTTTCGGGCACCTCGCTGGCCGTGGGATGCGCGGAGGCCACGGCGCTGGCGTTGGCCTTGATGTAACTGCCTTCCATGCGCAACGTGAAGTACTTCCACTGCTTTTCGAAATTGAGCCCGTACGTTGGATACGATCCAACCAGCCCGAGTTCGTCGAACGAGTACGAAGACAGGTAGGCTTCGTAGCCGGTCGGCTTGTCATTATTGTCATAGGCCCGGCGCGTTTCCTCCACTTTCCCGCTGTTGAGATTGAATTGGCCCATCGTGAGATTGATCGTCATGGGCCGCTCGTCGTTGTCAAAAGCCCGTCCGGCATTGATACCCCCCTGCGTTGAATATACGAGAGGAACAAGAACGCAGACGAGCGAGCAGGCGATAACTCTACTGTGCATATTTCGAACTCCTTTGTGAGCGATCATAATTATCCTTTCTTTCATCATACGGCGGCAAGCGCTTATTGAGAGACTGCGTCAGAAAGTGATAAAAATCACTTTTTGATTTATTTAGAAAGAAAGTACGTAATAGGTCAGCTCTCTGCTATGGGGTATAACCCTACTGCCGATCTTCGCGGCCTTTTCATAACACACTCGACAAGTCCGGTCTGAATTTGATAGCAGAATCACGCTATGAATGAATGTGAAATGAATATCCGTGGATCTCTGCAAGGGGCCCGGCGCGTGGTCGTCAAGGTGGGCACCCGCGTTCTGGTGGAAAAATCCGGGCGGCCCAATCAGCGGCGGATCGACGCGCTGGCGGCGGATTTGGCCGCCTTGCGCAAGCGAGGCGTGGATGTGATGCTCGTCTCTTCGGGTGCCGTCGGCTCCGGGGTGGATGCCCTCGGCATGAAGATTCGCCCCAAGACCCTGCCAGAACTCCAGATGGCGGCGGCCGTCGGGCAGGCCCGCCTCATGGCCCGCTATCAGAAACCCTTTGCCAAACACAAATGCCAGATTGGACAACTCCTGCTAACCTATGCCGACCTGACTCACCGCGAACGCCATCTCAACATCCGCAATACGGTCAATGCCCTCTTCCAGCACGGCATCATCCCGATCGTCAATGAGAACGATGTCGTCTCTGTGAATGAAATCAAAGTGGGCGACAACGATGTCCTGGCCGCCCTTTCCGCCATCATGATCGATGCCGACCTCCTGATTCTGCTCAGCACCACCAACGGATTTCGCAAGACCCTCGAAAGTGGGCGGAGCCGAATAGTTTCCTATCTGCCGGGCGTGGATCAGGAAGCCATGCGTCATGTGAACGGAAAAGGCAGCGACCTCTCCACCGGCGGCATGGAAACCAAACTCCAGGCCGCCCAAAAGGCCGTCGATGTCGGGATCGCCACCGTCATTGCCGATGGACGCCGCTCCGGTGTCATTCAAAATATAGTCGATGGCAAACGCTGTGGAACCCTCATTGCCGACCCCGCCTGGGCCCTCAACGAGCGTTCCCTGTGCGCCCGCAAACGCTGGATCGCCTATTTTAACCGCGCATCGGGTTCCATCACCGTGGATGATGGCGCAAAAAAAGCCCTCCTGGAAAATGGTAAAAGTCTCCTGCCCATTGGCATCAAACAGGTTGCCGGGGCGTTTTCCAAAGGCGACATGGTGAATATCCGGGATGCGGCGGGCGCTATCATCGCCACGGGCCTGACGGATTACTCCTCCGAAGACGTCAAGCGGATCATGGGGCGCAAAACTCGGGAAATCCGCGAAATAATGAAAACCTGCGAGTACGACGAAGTCATCCATCGCGATAATCTCGTCGTCCTGAAATAAACCAAAGAGGTACACCATGAATTTGCACGAAGAAATGATTCAAATGGGCGACCAGGCCCTGAAGGCCTCACGCGAATTGGCCCTGCTCAGCAGCCGAAAGAAAAATGCCATCCTCGAAGCCATGGCCGATGAGTTGGAAGCCAACCGCGCCGCCATTCAACAGGCTAATCAAAGAGATATGGAGGCCGGACGCGAGGCCGGCCTCAGCGACGCCCTCCTCGACCGCCTTGAACTCACTGATAAACGCCTCGACAGCATGATCAAGGGCATCATGAATGTTACCGCCCTCGAAGACCCCGTCGGCAAGGATATCTCCCGCTGGATTCGCCCCAACGGCATCGAAATCCGTAAAACCCGCGTACCCATCGGCGTCATTGGCATCATCTATGAATCGCGCCCCAACGTGACCTCCGATGCCACCGTCCTTTGCATCAAAACCTCCAACGCCGTCATTCTGCGCGGCGGCAAGGAAGCGATCCACACGAATCAGATTCTGGCACACCTACTCCAGGAAGGCGGCGCCAAAAAGGGACTGCCCGACCACGCCATCCAACTGATCCAAACCACCGACCGCGATGCCGTGAAGGAACTCTGTCAGCTCGAAGGGCGCGTAGACCTGATCATCCCGCGCGGTGGCGAAGGCCTCATACGCGCCGTCACCGATCACGCCCGCGTCCCGGTCATCAAGCACTACAAAGGCGTTTGTCACGTCTATGTGGATGAACACGCCGATCCCGATATGGCCGAACGCATCATTGAAAACGCCAAATGCCAACGCCCCGGCGTGTGCAATGCCATCGAAACCCTTTTGGTGCATCAATCCATCGCCCCCGAATTCGTCCCGCGCATCGTCGATTTCCTCGAACGCAAGGGCGTCAAACTCAAAGGCGATGAGGCCGTCCGCCAGATGGTCCTTCAGCCCATGGAGCACGCGACCGAAGCGGACTGGGAAACCGAATATCTCGATCTCATTCTTTCCATGAGCGTGGTGGCCGATATTCACGCCGCCATCGCACACATCAACCGCTACGGCTCCCATCATTCCGATGCCATCGTCTCAGAGAACGAAGCCGCGCAAAAAATGTTCGTCAAGGAAGTGGACTCCGCCACCGTCTACATCAACGCTTCCACCCGCTTCACCGATGGCAGCGAGTTCGGCATGGGTGCCGAAATAGGCATCAGCACCGATAAACTCCACGCCCGCGGCCCCATGGGCCTCGAAGAACTCACCACCTATAAATACATCATCACCGGCGAAGGTCAGATACGCGAATAAACCGCCGGAATACGGAAAGCCCGATATGAACGCACTCACCGCCATCTCTCCGCTCGATGGACGCTACGCCGATAAAACCGCCGCCCTGCGCGACGTCTTTTCCGAGTACGCCCTGATCCGCAACCGCGTCCGCATCGAAGTCCTCTGGCTCGAGGCCCTCTGCACCTGCCCCTCCATCCCCGAGGCCACCCCCCTTTCCGAGGAAGAATCCCGAGCCCTTCTGGCCATACCGGAGCAATTCACCACCGAAGAGGCCCAACTGGTGAAAGACATCGAGAAGATCACCAATCACGATGTCAAAGCTGTCGAATACTACCTCAAAGAAAAATTCATCGGCACTCCGCTTGCCAGCCGCTCCGAATTCATCCATTTCGCCTGCACCTCCGAGGACATCAACAACATCGCCCACGCTCTCATGCTCAAAGAGGGAACCGCCCTTCTGCTTGGTCTTCAGGAAAACATCATCACCCGGCTTGCCGCCATGGCCCGGGAGTATGCCGACCTGCCCATGCTTGCACGCACCCACGGCCAAACCGCCTCGCCCACGACCGTCGGAAAGGAAATGGCCGTCTTCACCCAACGCCTGCGAATGGCCCGCAAACGCATCCAGCAGGTGGAACTCACCGCCAAACTAAATGGGGCCGTCGGACACTTCAACGCCCATCTCGTCGCCTACCCGAAAACCGACTGGATTGCCCTCACACGAAACCTCATCGAAAACCGCCTAGGCCTCAAACAGAATCTCTACACCACCCAAATTGAACCGCACGATGGCATGGCTGAACTATTCGATGCCATCGCTCGCTGGAACACCATCCTCCTCGATCTCAATCGTGACTTCTGGACCTACATCTCCCTCGGCTATTTCGGACAAAAAACCATTGCCGGCGAAGTCGGCTCCTCCACCATGCCGCACAAAGTCAACCCCATCGACTTTGAAAACAGCGAAGGCAACTGCGGCCTCGCCAATGCCCTTTTCAATCACCTCTCCGCCAAACTCCCGATCTCGCGTCTCCAGCGTGATCTCACCGACTCGACCGTCCTGCGCAACATGGGTGTGGCCTATGGCTATTCTGTCATTGCCTGCCAAGCCACCGTCAAAGGACTCTCTAAAGTCCAAGTCAATACCGAACGCATCACCGCCGACCTCGATCAGGCCTGGGAAGTTCTCGCCGAACCCATCCAAACCGTCATGCGCAAAGCCGGTATCGAAAACCCCTACGAAAAACTCAAAGAACTCACCCGGGGAAAACAAATATCCTGCGAAAGCATCCAGACGTTTATCCGGACGCTTGATCTCGCAAAAGAGGACCGCGACGCGCTCCTCGCCCTCACTCCCGCCACCTATACCGGCCTAGCTGCCGAACTCGCCCGCCGCGTATGATGCCGGATAACGCCCGGACGCTTACGATGCGTTGGGTCGTGTCACGCTGAAAGGCGCATGAGCCATGCGCCGTCCAAGAGTGGAAATGGCCGTGTTGGTAGCGTGGTGCTCTCCGAGCGCCACGGGTTATTTGGCGCGTGTCGACAACCCCGCCCGCTCGGCGACGCCGAGCTATTTCACGGTGCCGATCTTGATGTTGATGTCTTCGCGGCGCTCGAGGCGGTCTTTTTGTCCGTCTTTGATCCAGAGGATACGGTCGGAGGTGGCGAGCATTTTGTGATCGTGTGTGGCGGAGATGACGGTGACGCCCATTTCGCGGCTGAGTTGGCTGAGCAGGGCGATGATTTCTTCGCCGGTGTGCAGGTCGAGGTTGCCGGTGGGTTCGTCGGCCAGGATAATGGCGGGTTCGTTGGCGAGGGCGCGGGCAATGGCGACGCGCTGCTGCTGTCCGCCGGAGAGTTCATCGGGCCGATGGGTGAGTCGGTGCCCGAGGCCGACACGTTCGAGCACTTGTACGGCGCGTTCGTGGGCGTCGTGGTCCTTCCATCCGCAGAAGAGGAGGGGCATGGAGACGTTTTCGATGGCGTTGTAGGCGGGGAGCAGGTTGAACTGCTGAAAGACGTAGCCGATGTGTTTGCCTCGGAAGTAGGCGAGTTCGCGGCTGCTGAGTTTGTTGAGGCTGACCCCGGCGACGGTGACGGTGCCGGAGGAAGGGCGATCGAGCGCACCGACCATGTTGAAGAAGGTGCTTTTGCCGGAGCCGGAAGGACCCATGATGGACAGGTATTCGCCGCGGAAAATATCCATTTCCATTTCTTTGAGGGCGTGGACCTTGATCTTGCCAAGGTCAAACACCTTGTTGAGTCCGCGAACTTCAATCAGCACTTCTTTAGTCATGTTTCTTTCCTTCCAATCCGGCATTAAAAGGGCAGGGGTATGGCCGCTTTGCTCAGGAACGTGATGCCGACGCCGACGGTGGTGATCAGTCCCATGCCGCAGGCGAATCCGGCGCTGACGACGGGGATGTATTGTCGCCATTTAAGCCCCATTCTTTTTTGAAAGTAGTAGCGTCCGATGAGTGCGCCGATGAACTGGGGGAGTACCCAGTGGGGTTCGGTCTGGCCGAGGCCGCGCACCACGCCGTAGGTGAGCATGATGGGCGCACCGACCACATTCATGCCCCCGAAGAGAAAGACGCCGAAGATGAGACCGGTGGTCAGGTTGGTCCAGTTGAAGGCCTGCTCGAAGATGGAGTATTCGCCGAGGGTGGCCGAGAACATGATACAGGCATTTTCCGCCTGGAGTTCCCACATTTTGTCGGCATAGGGATAGACGGCGGAGGGGACTTCATTGAGGCCCCAGATGAAGTTCATGAAGAAGATGGAGCTGATCAGGATGATGGGAAAGAGAACCACCTGCGTTTTCCAGATACTGGTGAATTTGGTGCCGGTGAGTTCGCATTGTTTGTAGAAGACGGTCATAGACCCGTAGTTGGCGATGGGAATGGGCAGGAACCAGCATTTCACGCCGGAGTAGCCGCTGAGGATGAGGGCCGCTTCGCGGATGTAGGGGATTTCCACGACCTGCCCAACCATACCTTCGAGGCGTGCGGTGACGTAGCTGATGAAGGGCGTATAGACAAACCCCAGAATCAGCAGGACGATCATGATGCCGCGGTGCCAATCCACGAGCCAGCCGGAGACCAGGATGTAGATCACGGTGATGATGAAGTAGAGGAGAATGACGGTCCATGCGCTGATGTCGCCGCGTCCTTCGGGGTAGGTGTGAGCCATTTCCTTGTGCTTTTTGTCGGCATTCCGTTTGCGCTTCTGGAAGCTGCGGAAGACCTGCCAGAATCCGGCCACGGCAATGGCCACGGCAATGCCGATCTGGAAGCTGAAGTAGAAGTCGATGTTGTTTTTGTAGAGGGTGGTGACGGTGTTGTCGCCGATGGTCCAGTTGTGAATGATGTTGTAGTGATAGAGGATGGGGTTGGCCACAAAGGTCACGATGAGCCCGACAAAGGAGCCGACCATGGCAAAGAAGGGAAGGACCATGCCGAAGATCAGGTTGCCTAGGTCCCAGCACATGCCGGTGGCCACGGCGGGCAGATATTTGCCGGTGGTGGCGGTGAAGTCGGAGAAGGGAATGGGCAGCACCTGAATGGGCGCACCGGTGAGCGCGCCGGTCAGGGTGGGCAAGAGGAGATAAACGGCCCCGAAGGCTAGACCTATGGCGCCGCCAATGGAAAAGACACGCCATCGCCATCGGTTTTCCTGTTGTTCGATGTTCTTTTCGTCGGCATCTTCCGCGAGTGCCATGATACCCTGCGCGCCGACGGGCGCCATCGGGAAGGGGAGTTTTTCAATGTCGCTGGAGATGCGGAAAAGCCCGTAGCCGAGGACCATGTTGGCGAGCTGTCCGAAGAAGGTTCCGAAGACGATCAGTCCGATCACGGGCAGCCAGTCGGGGTGAATAAAGCTGCGCAGGGTGTAGGAGTCCGAGGAGGCCAGCGGCGCGAACCAGACCGGGAGTTTCTCAGCGATGCCGTTGGCAATGGCGGCATCGGACCGGGCGAAGAATTGATTCCAGATCAGGCCCGAAAAGGGCAGACCCATGGCGGCGCCCGCCATAAAGAACAGGACGAAGATTTCGGCTTTTTTTAGGTTTTTGTGTGCGCGCTTGGCCACTTCGATAAAGAGAATCACGGTGACCCATTGCGAGGCGGAGCCGATGTTTCCCACGCCCGCGAGCAGGCCCATGTAAATGGCGCCAGGCACCATCAGCAGGGCAATAAAAATGGCGCCGATGAGGGACGTCCAGTTAAAGCCATCTTCGAAGGTGGTGGGCACCTCCATGACTTGCCGGAATTCTTCCAGTTCTTTGTCGATACGTTCTGTCATAGCCTTAATCCATTCGTTTGCATCGTCCGATCAGGCGGCGCGCAGCCGCAGAGCAGGGGCGGTGCATCCGGTTATGCCGGGTCCTGTTTCATTTCATGTATTTGAGCCAACGTTCTTTGACGGTAAATTTCCATGGTTTCGGCAGGGAGCGAGCGCCAGAGCAGGAACTGGGTGCGCAGGTCATTGAGGAGTACCTTATTAAGGCGGGCCCAGTCCTTGGGCTGGCCGGAGCGGCGGGTGAGCCGGATGTTCACCTCGTCAATGCCCGGGATTTCGCTGGGGGCGCTCTTCAGGAAAATATCCTGTGTGACGCCGAGGTCAAAAGGCGCGATGGCCAGGCGGGTCGCGACACCAAGGCTTCCGCTCTCCTGGACGATGAGCTTTGTTTTTTGTGCCATGAAAGAGCCCAAGCCGGTATCGCTGAAGGCTTCGAAGTGTTCTTTCAGGAAGCTGACCACGCCGGTTAGGTCGTATTCGGAGACGGTGAAGGGGAAGACCAGGTCAATGACATCGCCTTCGGGTTGGGGCAGCTTCCAGGAGCGTAGGAGGCCCGGATTGGCGCTCTTCGAGGCTTTGACCGCAGGATAAATGGCGGACACCAGGACCGTCGCCATGACAATGAGAATGGTGACGATGGCGTTGGTGGAGGAGTAGTTCATTTCGGGCACTTGGACCCAGCCGTAGGTGGCGAGGAAGCCGAGAATTTTCATGGAGCCCTGAGCGATGAGGTAGCCGCCGAGCCCGCCGATCACCGAATAGACCATGGCTTCGGCAAAGAAGAGACTCGCTACATGCGGCGGGGCCAGACCGAGCGCGCTGAAGGTGTAGATTTCTTTTTCGCGGTCCGCCACGGAACCAAGCATGGTGCCGAAGATGACCAATCCACCGAGCAGTACGGGGAAGAGCAGGTCGCCCACGCCAGAGGCAGCCACGACGGTGCCGAGGATGTGGCGGTAGACGCCATCCTTGCGGGTGGCGATGATGGGGGTTTTATCCCTCATGCGTGCGGCGTCCTCGGCGATTTCGGATGCCTGCTGGGAGTCCTCGGTATAAATTGGAATGCAATGGCATTTGCCGTAGTTGAGGAGGGCGTTGGCGCTGGACATGATGACGATCGAGTCCACCGGCAAGCTGCTCCATTTGGCTTGATCGTCGGTGGCGTCGCCCGAGGCCTGTTTAACATCCGCGCCAGCATCCTTCATGGCCAGGAAGTCGACGGGCAGTACGCTGCTACCATCCATATCGCGGGCGATGGAAAATTTCGAGGATTGCAGGAGCGGGCCGACGGTTAGGCGCAGGCCCTGGATGATGACGCGGTCGCCGGGCTTGGCCTTGATCAAATCGGCGACGGCTTCGGTGATGAAGACCTTGTCGGCAATGTCGTCCGGATTCTGAATCTGAAGCAGTTCGCGCAGGTCTTCGCGCTGGGCGAGTTCTTTGGCATCAAGCCCGAGGATGCCCCGGAGGGTAACGGAATTGCTTCCGTCTTCAAGCGAGACGACAAAGTCGGGGTCGTTTTTGAACTCGGGGCAGACCCAGTAACGCGGGCAGACGATGGCGTCGGCCCCCCATCGGGCGTCGATGATGTCGAGGTAATCGGGGTTGTAGGAGCCGTAGGTGGCGTTGCGCAACAGGACGCCGGTGTAGGGGGGCGAGGGGGCGGTAAAGAGTTTGATAATACCCTTCTGCGTGTCGAACGAGGCGAAGCAGAGGATGGTAAAGGTGAGCAGGATGATGGTGATGGCGGTCAGAGCGGTGCGCAGGGGGCGGCGGCGCATGGTGGATATGCCCATGCTCATGGCGGCCATGACCGTGTTGAAGCGGGAAATGTCGGAGGCGTGTACGGAGGCCGTCATGCCTTGAATCGCCTTCAGCTCGAGCTGGAATTTGCGCATGATGATGACGATGACGAGCGTGGAAAGCACCACCACGGCGAAGCCGAGGAAGATGATGATGGGCGTTTGGGCGATGGCGAAGGCGGGGTGCGAGAGGTAGAGAATCACAAAGGTGAGGATAAAGAAGATGGTGAACCACATCACCTGTTTGTAGATCATGGAAGCGCCGATCAGGAGGCGTTCGAGGGCAAAGGCGAAAGGTACGCAAAGGGCGAGGAGAATAAGGACGGCCGTGACGAGGTCGTCCATGCTTTCGCGGATCATAGTGTAGACGGGGCGTGCACTCATGAAGGAGGCGGCAAACATGGCTTCCTGCCGTGCGGGTGAATCGATCTTTTCGGCCTCATTGAGGGTATCCTGAATACGCCCGTGAAGTTCTTCAAGTGAGCTGTTCATGATGTCGCGGCTACGCATGATGGCGAGGCGCGATTCATTGAGGTTCCAGATGTCGTACACGGATTGTTTGGCGGTGCGGATGGTGGTCCAGTCGGTATCGAGGGGGAACCCGACGCCGTATTGCTCGTCGCGGGCCTTTGTTTTTTTGTCGGGGGTGTAGGCGAGTGCGGCGATGGTTCCAAGTTCGAAGGCCTTGATTCCGGGGATGCGGTCTTCGCAGAAAAAGAGGATGACGCCATCGGTGGTTTCGGTATAGGCCTTGGTGCCGGTATCATCGGAGATGGTGGCATTGGCGCGTGCGTTCATGACCCGGGCAGGGTCCTGCCAGAAGCCGGGCGGCAGCATGAAAAGACCATCGGCGGCGTTGAACATGTTCAGGCGCGTGAGGGCTTGTTTGGTGGATTCGTTGTCGGAGGCTAGCTTGACGTTGCCTTTTCCGTCGAAGGCGGCGGAGAACCCGACGACATTGCCGTCGCCTTCGGGGAGCGGCCCGCAACTGTAGGTTCCATTCTGGTCGCTCATGACCACGTAGAACTGGTCGAATCCATAGGCTTTGCTGTAGGGCCAGAAGATGTTGTTCCAAGGCAGGTGCGAGAACAGTTGCACGGTGGCGCCGGGCACCGCCATGTTGGGCATGGAGCTGCCGCGCTGACGGCCCATGCAGAGCGCACCCTGCGGGCGTCCATTGGCGAAGTAGGAGGTGATGAACTGTTTGTCGGTGCGGATGGAGCGCCGCATCGAGAGGGCTTCCTGATCGGCCACGCCGAGGGCGTTGGGCGTTCTTTTGCCATCGCGGATTCCGCCGAGCATGAGGGCGATTTCACCGGCGGCATTTTCGATGGCATCGATGTTGATGAGTTCCATGGTATCATCGGGCGTACCTTCGCGAGCGAGGCGTTCCTGGATGGTGCCGAGGACGATGTTGTAGAGGCCGAAACGTCCGGCGATTTCGCCGCTGTGCACGAGCATAGGCACGGCCCAGAGGAGTCGCGATTCGGCGAGGGTTTCACCCACGGAATAGGTATCAAACAGGCGCGGGGTTTCCCCGGCGGCGTCGAAGTCGCGCCAGGCCTGCTGAAAGATGGTTTTGATTTTTCCGTAGAGGCCTGGGTTATCCTGCGGGGAGTGAATTTCAGAATTGCCCCCCACGATGACGCCCCAGCGGTCAGTGGTATCGCCGAGGAGGAGGGTCATGTGCAGGCTGATCCATTTATCGCCAAGGAGATTCTTGATGCGCTTGGCGGACTTGAGCATGCTTTCATCCACCTTGAGTTCGCGCGTTCGTATTTCGGCGTCACGGTGGACGGCATCAAGTACCTGGGTGAAGAGGTCTTTCACCTCGGGGGCGGTTTCCCCTTTTCCGAGGTAGCGGCGGAGGTCGTTCCAGCGGTCTTTATCTACGTCGCCGATGGCTATTTCCTCTTCGAGTTGGGCGATGCGTTCGGCGTGATCTCCTTCGGTATTCTTGAGTGCGTCGAGTTCTTCGCGCAGTTCCATGATGGTGCCACGGGCGAGGTAGGCATAGTCGGCGGCCTTGGTGCGTAGGCGTTTGACCAGGTCGCGTCCGTGCGGGGTGGTGGATTGCGAGAGAGGGTCGCTGCTTTGAATCAGGACGTTCATGTTGGTCAGGAAGGCGGTTTCCTGCTGCCAGTATTCGAGGCGCGCGTTGATGTCGGATCTTTTATCGTCTTCTTCGAGGGCGGAGTAGAAGGCGGCGGCGCCGGCGTGGAGTCGTGCGCTCATATCGGTGAAGAGAAAGAGGACGTCGCGCCGGGGCGGGTTCTTTTTGAATTGTTCGGCCAGTTGGAGGAGGGCGGCGCAGTTGGCGGCACCGCGTGCACCCGGCGAGCGGCGTGGCACATCGCCGAAGGTATCCAGATTGGCGGCTAGAATGAGCACCTCGGGTTTGTCAAAATTGAAGACCGGGTTGGTGCCTTTGATGTAGGCGATGACGTTGCGCCCGGTGACGCGCTCCCAGACGATTTCGCTGTGGATGGTGATGGTTTCGCCCAGGGGCAGATCTTCGGCGCGTCCATCGTGGAAGTAGCGGGGCAGATTGGCGTTGGCGTTGACATAATGGTGATTCCAGGCGAGTGCGGGCTCCTGGCGTACGAAGATAATGGCCTTGGCACCGAGGCGGAAGACCTGAAGAAACTGATCGCCGGAGTTATAGTCCATGACGGCTATTTTTCCGGAGGGATTGGCGCGTTGGAAGTCTTCCTGCGTGCCGGTTCCGACGTAAACAAGTTCGCCGGTGATGCCTTCGGGCCCGCTGACAGGCGGGATAATTCCGTTGGGACGATCAGGAACCAGCGGAATGACGCGTCCGCCGGGAGCGACGGCCTCGCAGCGCAGCACTTTCGTCTGAGCCGAGGGAAATTCCTGGACAAAGACTTCATCCAAGCCGAGATCCGTCAGGCGCTGCTGCACGTAGTCGGCGGCGCGTCCGTATTCTTCGGTACCGCCGAGGCGGTGCGGTGCGGCGGTGAGACTCCGCACATCGTTGAGAAATTGTTCCGTTGCCGCCGGGGCACCGCTCTGCGCAAGCAGAAGCAGGCTCAGCGCCAACCATCCTGTAATCCCTAAGCGTTTTGACACGTTGACTCTCCGTTTTTTCAATGGGGTCCTGTTTTCATTCAAATTGTTTTTAGTTTCTAATCAATGCTTCCAAGTTCCACTTCCACTTCGTCGCGACGGGCAATGCGCTCGATGGCTCCGTCGCGTATCCAGAGCAGGCGGTCGCACACGTTCATCATCCGGTGATCGTGGGTGGCGCAGATAATGGTAACGCCGCGCTCGGTGTTCAATTTCTGCAGGATGGCGAGAATTTCATCCCCGGTGTGATGGTCGAGATTGGCAGTGGGTTCATCGCACAGCAGAACGGAAGGTTGATTGGCCAGGGAGCGGGCGATGGCGACGCGCTGTTGCTGTCCGCCGGACATTTCGATGGGGCGGTGGAACCAGCGGTCTCCCAGGCCGACCAGTTCGAGGAGGTCCATGCCACGCTTGCGCGCCTGATCGGGGTCCACACCGCCGAAGGCCATGGGCGTGGTCACATTTTCCAGGGCGGTCATGTATTGAATCAAATTGTAGGATTGAAAGATGTAGCCGATTTTTCGGCAGCGCAGAAAGGCGAGTTCTTCGGCGGTGAGTTGGGCCACGTCCACTTCGTCGATGAATACGCGCCCGTGTGAGGGGCTGTCGAGCGCGCCGATCATATTGAAGAAGGTGCTTTTCCCGGAGCCGGAGGGGCCCATGACCACGATGAATTCGCCGGTATAGAGTTCGACGTCCACGCCGCGCAGGGCCTGGGTGATTTCACCGCCCCGGTTGTATTCCTTTTTCATGCCGATAGTGCGGATGATGACCCGCCGTTTCCTGGGGTCTTGTTCGGGCTTTTTCGGCTGTTTAGTGGCTGTGTCCTTCATAGTGCGTGGTCCGGTTTGAGGCGGGGTCCTGCCCGCCGGGGTTATTCAATGCGCATCGCCTCCATGGGTGCCAGGCGCGCCGCGCGGAACGAGGGATAGACGGCGGCCACGGCGGCCAGAATCACGCCCGCCGCAATGGAGAGCACGGCCGCCAGAACGATTTCGTTCAGCGGGAACGAGCGAGAAACTAGGGAATGGAAAATGGAAAACATGCGGGTCAAACACAGGGCAAGGCCCAGCAAAGTACCCACCACGCCGCCGACCAGTCCGAGTACGGACGCTTCAATCAGAAAAACAGTCATGATGAATCCATCCAGCGCGCCGAGACATTTGAGCGTGGCGATTTCACGGAACCGTTCGGTGACGCTCATGAGCATGGCGTTGGCAATGCCCACCACGCAGACCAGCATGGAGACGAAGGCCAGCCATGTCATGCGCTCGCCGATACCCATGAAGCCGCCGCCCGCTTCGGTGGTGAGGCGTTCGGCCTTGAGGTAGAGTCTGGATTCGGCCCGTGCGCTGGAAAGGTCCGTCAGGCGTTCGGAGGTGAGGCGCTCCGGAAGATCAAGAGACCCTTCGCGCATGCGCTCGAGATACCAGGAGGCCCCGACCGGCTTTGCGAGCATGGACCAAATCTGGTCGAGCGAGACATCGCCGGGGAGTACGTCGTAGCGGGCGGCCACGGCCTGCCGCAGTTCGGGGCGGTTGATGGTTTCCGCAATGAGATTGTTGTCGGCCACGGCCATGGCTTGGGCCGTGAGCGAGACCGCTTCCTCCTCGGGAAGATCGAACCCGACGCTGCGAATCCTTTCGCCGAAGGGACCGTCAGCCTGCTGCATAGCGGTGAGCATGGTGCGTTGATTGAGGGCGTCCTGCACGGATTGAATGGCGGCCCGCTGATTTTCACGGACGTTGCCGAGATAGTCCCGCAGGGTGGGCCACTCCCCGAGAAAGGCGGAAAAGGCTTCGGGATCGCCGGGAAAGCGTACGGAGCGCATATTGGTCAACGCTTCGGCCAGGCGTTCGCGGCGGGCATCATCCTGCAACAGATCAAGAATACGGGTGGACGCGGCGCTGCCGACGAGTACGCGCCGGCGCCCGTAGTTCAGTTCGTCGAAGAAGGTGAGATAGACGGCGGCCTGTCCGGCGAGACGTTGGATGCGTGCCTGCTGATCCGGGTCAAGTTCATCGAGCTCAAGCATGTTGCGGTCTTTGGAGAAGCCGTCGGGAGCGGCAAGCACGGTAATCAGTTCGGCGTAGGATTGGGGCACCGAGAGTTTGGCGACCCATTTATCGGTTCGGCGGATTTCCTCGATGCCTTCGCGGGCGGAAAGGGATACCGCCTTTTTGATCAGACTTTCGCTGAGGATATTCATTAGAAAGGCCATGGCCACAGCAATGACCGCCACCGTCACAATGGAGCGGAAGAGGCGGTATTTCACGCCGGCCAGGGCGATGCGCGTCGTCTTGGCGAAGCTGAGCAGAGGTTGTTCGCGTACATCAATTTCTTTCATAGCCGTCTCATCATCCGTTCCCGTTGTTGCACCTGTCTGTTCTTCGGCCCCGTGCACCCGTTTTTTTTGATTAGCGGGGCATCACCTCAAAGGATTTCGGTATGGAACCGTCCGTTGCCGCATAATAAATGACGCTGACAATCATGGGCAGCGCTCCACCCAGCATCTCGCCGGCAATCACGCCGAACATCAGAGGTTTCACCGCCTGATAGATGCTGGCGCCGCCGTATTTCGTCACCATGACCTTGATGAACCATCCCACTAGAAATGATTGGTAAAACCGCTCGCCGGAATAGGTGTTCCAAACCAGAAACATGACCGGATGAATCGGCCACTTCACAAAACGAAGGCGCAGTGCGGAGAGTGCCAGTACCAGCAACAGCGACCCACCGAAGAAGGATAGGCCCAATTTGTGCGGCGACATATCCGTGAAACGGGCCAGCCCATGCTTGAGGCCCGCTTCCTCGAGTTGGCCCTGCGCCTCTAGGCGCTGCATTGTGCCGATCACCTCATTAAAGGGCGTCTTGGCCTGTTCTGCGCGCCAGGAGCCCACCTCGACGCCCTCGTCATACTGAAAATACAGCGTGGCCGGAATGCCCACCGCCAGGCCGAGCACCACGGCGGCGACCGCCAGGGCGGCGACCTTTCCGATGTGGACCTTGCAGTCATCCACCAGTTTTAGTGAATTGACCATATAGGGCATGAGTGCTTCGCGGGCATCATAGAAGAGGATGAGGCAGAGCATAAACATAATGAACATGGTTTGCGGGCCCAGCGCCTTGCTTCCAAAAAGCGCCCAGACGATCGTGGCCGGCGTGCCCACCATGACTATGAAGAAGAGCCCCGTTTCCGCAATCATGCGGCCCATCACCAGATAAAACGCCACCATCAGCAGGCCCATCATCAGCGCGATCATCCAGTCCATACGCGCCAGTAGCACCGCATACACCACGAAAAAGACCATGGAAATCATGAAGACCCGCGCACCCCACACGGCGGTTTTCTCCGGCTTTTCGCGCGAGGGCAGGCCGACGGCCGATTTGAAAACCGAGGTAAAGTAATGCCGCCCGGTGTACAGCAGCACGAGCAGCAGGCCCGTGTAGGCACCGATGTCCACCATCGAGTCGCGTGTGATGCCGTAGGGCCAGGACGACTGCCAGCCCGTGGTGGCCAACCCGTAGGTGGACATGGCGCCCACCAGATACACCCACACCAGCGGCCCGATACCGAGGGAGAACGAGACATCCGAAGGCAGGAAGTAGGCCACGGCCACCACCGTCAGGAAAATCGTGCCTGTCCAGGAAAGCAGCCCCGCCCCGCCGCCCTTTTCAAAGGTGGTGAAGAGCTCGCCGATGGAACTGTAGTCTACGCCAAGCGGAATTTTGCCCGGCATGTACTCCGGGAACCAGACGTTCAGATAATTGTAACCATGCAGGCAGACCACGGAAATAAGACCCAGCCAGAAAAGGCGGTTTTTAAAGACAGGGCTGGGCTCGCCGTTTTCCTGAGGGAGCAGGGATTTGGTAAAGGTGACAATCGGGTAGGGTAAGTGTTCATGCTTGGACCATTGTCGATGCACCACGAGTGAAAGGCCGATCAGGGCGATCCAGAGCGAAAGGATAATGGGCATCCAATAGAACACCGGTTTGACCCATGCCCGCCAGGGAACTTCTCCAACGCCGATGCGGTCGGTGCCCGTGCTCAGTCCGCGGCAGTAGCCGTTCAAAATGGTTTCCTCATCGGGTGTGACATCCACCAACATACCCTCGGGTACGAGGTCCATCACATGGCGGTTCTGCCAACCGGGCTCGGTATGCTGATAGCGGTTCGGCATGATCAGCGCCGGCGTGAAAAGGCGTAGCAGATTGCTTCCGGGAATCGCGCAGGACGCCAGCACCATGGCCAGAACCACCACGATTTCCTTGCGGCTGAGCAGCAGTTTCCGATTGATTTTACGAAGCAGCGGAAACAGAAACAAGAGGAAGATCACCAGCAGCCCGTACACGGAAATAGGCATACTGTTGCCGACAAACATCGTTTGTCGCATGACGTTATCGTTGAAATGCGTGTAGCCACAGACAAATGCCACACCCAGTAGACCAATGAGAATTGCTCGCAAGCTCACAAAAAAACGCCTCCCGCCCGGCGGCAATGCCAGACTCAAAAAACGATACCACAACACCAATTACAGGGCGATGGCCAGTGCCCCGCGCTCGATCAACAAGCGAAGGTAGCTTGTAACAGATACCCTGGCCTCGTGAAACGTCAAACTTTGACTTTTTGCGAAGTTTCGGATGATGTCCTCGACCGTCGTTTTCCCGTCGCACAATTCCCAAATTGGAGCGCCGACCGGGTCCAGAATCAGGGTTCGATACGGGGGCGGGCGGATAATCCAGTTCAGCGGAGGAACGTGATACCACCAAGGCCTCCGACGGGTCGGAACGGCAATGCGAAGCTCGCCGGGATTCTCGCCGCCGGTGACCTTCGCCGCGACATTACGAATCGGGTGCGCCAGCAGCATTTCCGCCCACGAATCCGTGGTGCCGGGCAGTTGGGAGGCTAGCGGTTTTCTGGACTTCATGATTAGAGGTTTAAATCGCCAGCGGCTTCCGGCTGATAAAGGATTTTTTCAATTCGAATGCGACGGGTGCCTGCGGGCACCGCCCATTCAATAAGGTCGCCTTCATGGTAGCCGAGCAGCGCGGTGCCGATGGGGGAAAGAACCGAGAGGAGTCCCTCAGCCATATCGGCATCCGAAGGAAATACGAGCCGGACTTCCGTCTCGGATTGATCGTCCATATCCATAAAGCGCAGCTTGGAATTCATGGTGACGACCGTTTTGGGTATCGCGGTCGATTCCATGACCTCGGCACTTTGCAGCTCAGCTTGAAGGGATTGAAGGTCCTTGCGATCGCGATGGTTGAATGAACCGTCCACTGAGAGCAAGTCGGTCAGACGCTTGTGGTCGTTGGCGGTCATAAAAATTTTTCTCTTTTCCATGGTCACGGCTCCTGATTCTCTCTTGTTGTGTGGTTGAAAATCGCGATCAAGCGATGGCCAGCATACAGCAGCACCAGTTTTTTGGAAGTTTTAAAAGTTTCCAATGGTTGGAAAGTGTCGCATCCGGGCTGCGGGGCATCCCGGGCGGGATGTATTCGCCACTTTCAAGCCGTCGCCCCGGGTTTGACGTTGACCGTCGCCGTACCCTCGGCTACCTTTGCGCGTATTTTTTTGCAGGCGCGGCTCCAGTGAGTCGGGCCGGGAACACAAAGGCTCAGTGTTGAGCTCCGTCCGAAGGGCGGAGTGAGTTAAGGAGAGGGCATGCCCAATACAATTTTGGTTGGTTCGCAGTGGGGCGACGAAGGCAAGGGAAAAATCATCGACGTGCTAACCCAGCGAGTGGACTGGGTGGTCCGTTATCAGGGTGGCAACAATGCGGGTCATACCGTGGAGGTGGACGACGAAAAGTACGTCCTGCACCTGATTCCCTCGGGCATGCTGCACGAGGGCAAGAAATGCGTGATTGGCAACGGGGTGGTGATTGATCCATCGGCCCTGAAAAAGGAACTCGATGAGCTGGTTGCCCGGGGCATACGCCCTGACGGACGTTTTTACATTAGTGACCGCGCCCATATCGTTTTTCCTTATCATCGCGCAATCGACGGTGCCGGGGAGAAAAATCGCGCCCAGGGCGTTAAAATCGGCACCACCGGACGCGGCATCGGCCCGACCTATGCCGATAAAGCCTCCCGCAGCGGCTTGCGTATGGGCGATCTCTTCGAGGCCGACTTTGAAGATCGCCTGCGTGCCCGCATTCGGGAAAGCAATCACCTGTTGTCCGTTCTCGGTGCGGAGATGCTGGATGAAGACGAGGTGGTTCAATCCAATCTGGCCGCCACCGAGACCCTGAAGCCTTATGTGGCAGATACCGCCGTGCTGGTGAACGAAGCCATCGGGCGCGGCGAAAGCGTCCTGTTCGAGGGCGCACAGGGCACCATGCTGGATGTCGATTTCGGCACCTATCCCTTTGTGACCTCCTCGAGCGCGACGGCGGGCGGCGCCTGCACGGGCGCGGGCGTGCCGCCCAATTGCATCGATCAGGTGGTCGGCGTGATCAAGGCTTACACCACCCGCGTGGGCGAAGGCCCGTTCCCCACCGAACTGCTCGATGCCGATGGACAGAAACTGCGCGACGTGGGCCATGAATATGGTGCCACCACGGGACGCCCGAGGCGCTGCGGTTGGTTTGACGGCGTGGTAGCCCGTTATGCCGCCATGCTCAACGGCGTCAATTCCTGGGCGATGATGAAGCTCGACGTGCTCGATGCTTTCGAAACCATCCGAATCGCCACAGCCTACGAGCTGGACGGCAAGCGCATCGAAACGGTGCCGGCCTCCGCCTCCGCGCTAGCCCGATGTAAACCCATTTATGAGGAATGGCCGGGATGGATGGAAAGTACCACGCAGGCCAAAACCCGCGAGGAGCTGCCCGAAAAGGCGCAGCGCTATCTTGCGCGCCTTGAGGAACTGACCAGCACACGCATCGGCCTGCTCTCGGTGGGCCCGAAACGGGCCAGTACGATTCTGATGGAACCCTACGGATGATTGAGGCATCATAAAACCTGTTTTCCGATCTGCCGCAACGCGCCGACGGGAGGAAGTGAACGTGCAGCAAAAAACAGCGCTAAGGACGCCACGGCACATTGCCATCATCATGGATGGCAATGGACGCTGGGCGAAAAAAATGGGCTTTGCCCGCGTGAAAGGTCACGAGGCGGGCGCCGAGTCCGTCCGCACCGCCATTCGGTGCTGCCGAAACGCCGGCGTAAAATATCTCACGCTCTATGCTTTCAGCGTGGAAAATTGGGTGCGCCCCAAGGCGGAAATCGTCGCGCTGATGCAGCTTCTGAGGCGCTTTCTGAAGAACAACGAACACGAACTGCACGAGAATCAGGTGCGCCTGCGCGTCAGCGGGCGGCTGCAGGACCTGCCAGAGGATGTTCAGCGCGAGATCAATCGCGTCATGGAGACCACTAAACACTACGATGCAGGCCATCTCATCCTCGCCCTGAGTTATGGGGGTCGCACCGAACTGATCGAAGCCATGCAAAAAATAGCTCATCAGGTGAAGGAGGGCGAACTATCCCCCGAATCCATCACCGAGGAAATCATCACCCAAAACCTCTACCTCCCCGACATCCCCGATCCGGACCTCATGATCCGTACCAGCGGCGAACTCCGCCTGAGCAACTTTCTGCTCTGGCAGCTCTCCTACGCCGAGCTGTATTTTGACGATGTGTTGTGGCCGGATTTTCGGGAACCCCACTTCCAGAAGGCCCTCGAAAACTATAGCAAAAGAAAACGCCGTTTCGGTGATATAGAGTGAGGATTGTATGCTTCCTTCCCTAGGTAAACGACTGATCAGCGCGACCTTCATCGTCGCTTTTGTGCTTGCGGCGTTCTTCTGGTTTCCTTCGTGGGCGATGGTTTTGACGGTGGCGGTCATAAGCGCCGTCGCCCTCATTGAATTCTATGGTTTTCTTTCTGCTGTGGGCATTCCGGCATTCAAGGGGCTCGGCGTAGTGGCTGGCCTCGCGCTCCAGGCTGTCACCTGGTACGCCTACGCCGGAACCGGGAGCCTACCCGCCGCCGAATGGGAACTGTTGGTCATCCTAGCCCTGGTGTTCCTGACGCTGATTCGCTGCTTCTACCGGAAAAACAGCGACAAACTGATTCTGACCATGGCCGGAACGCTGCTGGGATTTTTCTATGTGCCTTTTCTCCTGAATTTCATCGTCAAATTACTCATGGCGGGGGGCATCGACAGCGGGCGCTTTCTGGTGCTTTATCTCCTGCTGGTGGTGAAGTGGTCGGATGCGGGGGCCTACTTTGTTGGGTGTGGATGCGGACGGCACAAGATGATTCCGCGCATCTCTCCGGGGAAGACCTGGGAGGGGTTGGCAGGCGGGCTGGGCGCCGGCCTGCTGGTGAGTCTGCTGGTTTATTTCATCGGAGGCATCCGGGCGGGGACCGTGGATTTCACTCTTTTTGACGCCATCACCATCGGCTTGCTGATCACAGCGGCAGGGGTGTGCGGCGATTTGGTGGAATCGCTCTTCAAACGGTCGGTGGGGGTGAAGGATTCGAGCAGCGTCATTCGAGGCATGGGCGGTATTCTCGATGTGCTGGACAGCCTACTTTTTGCCGCACCCGTTCTCTACGTCTGCGTGCGGTTCCTTTTTGCCGCCTGATCCCCGTCCGCTCGGCGAGCGGACGGCTACTGCCAATGCATGTGTTGGTAGCGTGGTGCTCTCCGAGCGCCACGGCGTTTTGTCGCGTGGTGCCCGCCAATCAGTGCAAACGGATGTTTGCATCCAGCAATCCGTCCGACGGATTACTCAGTTGCCTCGATTGATGGCCGTCAGCGCTGCCTCGCGTGATTCATACATCACGAACAGGGAAATGGTGCCGAGCAGATTCAGTACGTTATAAATGCGGGCGTTCACCTGACAGAAGACCAGCATTTTTCCATTGCGTCGCGCCGTTTTGGCATAGCCTGAAAGCAGCCCAATGGCCTTGCTGCTCAGCCGTTCCACCTGCTCGAAATCCAGCAGCACATGACGGCTCTCGCTCTCTTCAAACAGGGGGTCCACCCGCTCTTTGAACTGATGTAGATTGGAAACTTCCAGCGGACCGCGCACCGCGACCAGCACAGTCGATTCCGTCTCTTCCAATTCGATTTTCAAATCCGGGATATTCCGTTTCGTCATTTTTAATCCTTTCCCCAAACCATCACAGTAATTTCGCGACGGTCATGATAAAGCTGTTTCACCAGCAGGCGGCGGTGCGTGTGTTTTTTCAAGTATTGCAGCAGGGGGCGAATCGCGGCATAGGGTTCGCGTTGCGGAATCTTCATGTTGCACACCACGCGATGCGCCCGCCCGCCTTCGAGCCAGCGGCGTAGCAGCCCCAACGCTTCGCCCGGCGCAACCAGCATATCGGAAACCATCCAGTCGAGCCGCCCGCCTTCCGGGGCATAGGTCAGGCCGTTTTCGCGCAAATGCGTCACGTGGCCTTGCTTCCACGCCGCCTGCGGCGGCAGCTTGAGTTGCCCGTGATCCACCGCCGTCACCCGGCAGCCCCGCTTCAAAAAGGCATACGTCCAGCCGCCCGGCGCGGCTCCCAAATCAAGCACTCGATCCCCAGCTTTCGGATAATCTCCCATCCGCACAAAGGCTTCCTCGATTTTCAAATACGAACGCGAAGGAGCCTGCGAGTCCATTTTCATCCGAAAGGCGGGCGGGACCTGCCCCGCCTGACAAACTGCGTACCAAAGCCCCTGTCCGGTCAGTGCCAGTTGAAGCACAACCTCCGCCTTTCCGCTTTCCGGTTCGCGGTACAGCGCCGCACGCAGCGGATCGGCCTTGGCAAGCAGACGCAGCAGATTGGCGGTAATGCCCTTCAGTCGCCGGGCATGTTCCTCGTGCTTCACGACCTCAGGGGTCCAGGCGCGAATCGTCCACGGTTTGCTGGTCGCCGTGATACCGTCAAAGACCTGCCGCGCGGTTTCGGGCGTCATGGGTTTGAGCTCATCCGGCGCAATGCCCTTCGCCTTGGCCAATCGGCCCGACTCGAATACGCCATCGCGCCCCGCCGGATGTTCCACCGGCACATAACCCAAGCCCGGCGTACCCGGCACGGCACCCGACTCGCGCAGCTCCGCACAAAGGGCGCTCTCGAATCCCGGGCGACAAAGCAGTATATCCGTTTCAGACATGATGATTCACCGGCTTCATTTCCTAAAGAGGGGGAGGCCCTGAAGGACCTCCCCCTTGAATTAACGGTCTAAACAGCTTTTCAGCAACGCGGCCCGTAGCCTTTCGCACCGTACAGCGCCGTATCACCCAGCACTTCTTCGATCCGAAGAAGCTGGTTGTACTTGCAGATGCGGTCCGTGCGGCTCATCGAGCCGGTCTTGATCTGGCCGGCATTCGTCGCGACGGCGATATCCGCAATGGTCGTATCTTCCGTTTCACCGGAACGATGACTGATCACCGAGGTATATCCTGCACGCTTCGCCATTTCGATGGCATCCAACGTTTCCGTCAGCGTGCCAATCTGATTGACCTTGATCAGGATTGAATTCGCGACGCCCATCTTGATGCCCTTGGCAAGGAACTTCATGTTGGTGACGAAGAGATCGTCGCCCACGATCTGGCACTTGTCGCCGATCCGGTCCGTCAGCAGTTTCCAGCCTTCCCAGTCGTTCTGGTCGCAGCCGTCTTCAATCGAGTCGATCGGATACTTCGCAATCAGCGCGGCGAGAAACTCGGCCTGCTCGGCGGAAGAGCGAATCGCGCCCTTGTCGCCTTCAAATTTCGCGTAGTTGTATTTGCCGTCCACAAAGAACTCGGAGGCGGCGCAATCCAGCGCAATGGTGACTTCCTCGCCGGGCTTGTAGCCTGCTGCCTTGATGGCGGTGATCACGCTGTCGAGTGCATCTTCCGTTCCCTTGAAGGCCGGAGCGAAGCCGCCCTCGTCGCCCACCGCCGTGCTGAGGCCGCGATCATGCAGCACTTTTTTCAGCGCGTGGAATATCTCGGCACCCATACGGATGCCTTCGGAAAATGAGGTCGCGCCCACGGGGCGAATCATGAATTCCTGGAAGGCAATCGGCGCATCCGAATGCGAACCGCCATTGATGATGTTCATCATCGGAATCGGCAGGCATTTGGCGTTGGTTCCGCCGATGTAGCGGAAAAGCGGAATGCCCAGATACGAGGCCGACGCCTTGGCCACGGCCAGCGAAACGCCCAGAATCGCATTCGCACCGAGGCGGCTCTTCGTTTCCGTGCCGTCGAGATCGATCATGGCCTGATCTAGGCCTGCCTGATCCAGAGCATCCAGTCCGATCAGTTCCGGCGCGATGATTTCGTTCACATTCGCCACCGCTTTGAGTACGCCTTTGCCTCCGAAGCGGGCCTTGTCGCCATCGCGAAGCTCAATCGCTTCATTTTCGCCGGTCGAGGCACCGGAGGGGACGGCGGCGCGGCCCACCGCGCCTGAAAACAGCTCCACATCCACTTCAATCGTCGGGTTGCCCCGCGAATCAATAATCTCTCGTGCCACAATATCCATTATTTCCGACATGCTTCTCTCCTTGGTTGGTTGGTTGTAAATCCTGCAACATCCTGAAATGTGCGATTTGGGGCAAAATAAAGCAAGGGGACGGCTGTTGCAAGCGGCAAAACGACTCGCTTACAGCAGGAGCCCCGCAGGAAGGGTGTCGCCGAAGGCTTCCGTGATTTCGTCGGACTCCATTTCGCCGCCCTCGGCGACGAGCTTCAGGTAATGGGCGGACGCGCGGTGGCGGGTCATCCAATCGACGGCCTCGGCGCGCCGGGGTTCGGGCAGATCGCGGAATCGGTCGTGGGTGCGGCGGGCAAGCTGCATGACGGCGAAGGCGAGGTGCGCGTCCTCATCGTTTAGGTGCATCAGGCGTTTCAGCCAGTCTTCGGCGAGTTCGGGAGGGACGAGGGTGTTGAGCGGGCCATAGAGCGGGATACGGGCACCGAGGCGGGCGATGGCCCAGAGGGCGGCCCGATTCCAAACGGCCGCGCCTTTTTGCTCCATGGCAGCGAGCGCCTGTTCGCCGAGAAAGCGCTTCGAGTCGATGTCGAGCCATTCGAGCGAGGCGAGTAGGCGCTGGATTTCAGCATATTCATGGGCACCTGCCTTGAGGGCCTTGCCCTTGCTGCCACGGGCGGCGGCGCGGAGGCCGGCGATCAGGGGCGCGGCCAGATTCTTCTGTTGATTGGCGGTGAGACCGCCGGCGATGCGTCGCCAGAGAATCCACCATTCTCCGCAGCATTGTTCGTTGCGCGGGAAGGCGTGTTTTTGCTGTATGAGAGGCCAGAGGCGGGCGATGCGCCAGTCGTCCACGGCGAAGCCATAGCCGGGGCGCAGGCAGAAGCCGGCGAGATTGAGCCAGCGGCTTTCGTGTTGCGGCGAGCGTTTGCGGGCATCCTGCAGGTCGATGAGTTCATCCCAGAAGGCGCGTAGAAGGGAGGAGGGCCATTCGGTGCGGCGCAGCGAGGTGTGCAGCTCGATTTGTTTCAAAAGGGAGTCGGGTGGGGCATCGCCTGCGAAGGTGTTGCGGATTTGTTCGCGGCCGCCTTCTTCGGCGGCGCTGTCGAGAAAGCCTTGGCGTTCGGCGAGGCCGGCGTGCGCTTGAATTTCGGTATGGGTGGCGGAACGGACGTCAAAGCGGAGGTTCCAGGCGCGGTCGCCGGAGGTTTCGCGGCAGGCCACTTGGAGCATTCCGGTTTCATTGACGTGGGCGTGCAAACGGACTTCGGCCTGGTCCTGCTCTTTTTTGCGTCCGGATTGCAGGACGGTTCGTATGGGCGGGAGGGCGGTGAGTTGTTCGGGATCGGGTGCGATGAGGTCGCCGGGTTGGTCGGTGGTACGCAGGGCGGAGGTGTAGATGGGAAATTCGACGGGTTGGCGGATGCGGATGGAGAAGGTGCGGTCGGCGATTTCAACGTGTTCGCCTTCTTCAAGGCCTGCGGGTACGAGACAGAGGGCGTTTTGTTCGCCGGTGTCGCGGGAGGTGACGCCGATGTAGTAACTGCGCGGGAGCCCTGCCTTGATGCGTTGCCCTTGCCCTCGGCGGGCAAGCCCGTAGCAGGCGGCGCCGCGCGCGACGGCCAAGAAAAGACGGGGGTTATCCAGCAGGGCGGGGTTCCAGGCGGCATCGGCGGCAAACCACGAGCGGAGGGTTTCGATGAGGCGCTCGCAGAGGCGCGGCGCGGCAAAGAATCCGCCGTTGAAGAGGAGGGCATCGGGACGGGCGGGGCCGGAGGCGTCGCCATGCCGCCGCAGGAATTGGGCGAGGTAGCGGGTGATGGCGTGATCGGCGGCAAAGGGTAGGCCGAACTCGCGGAATCCGGAGACGGGTTTAGCGGGGTCGTCGCTCATGGCGCAACGGGGTAGAAATCCATCCACGAGGGTTTCGAGGGCTTCGGCGCGGGTGAGTTTGAGTTGAATGGAGGAGGCAATGAGCCGGGCGCCTGCGCCGGGGATATTGAGGGTGATTTCTTCGGGTGCGTCGGCGGCGAGAAGGGTCTCCTTGGCGTGTCGGCAGCGGCGGATGAGCACGGCATATTGAGCGGGTGAGAGATGCAGGTTGGGTTCGCGCTGCTCGATATGGCGGGCGAGGGCGAGGTCAAGATTGTCGCCGCCCAGGATGAGATGATCGCCCACGGCGATGCGGTGAAAGCGTACGGCGCCTTCGGGGGCGGGTTGCGCCTGGATCAGGGTAAAATCGGTGGTGCCGCCGCCGATGTCGCACACGAGGATGGTCTCGCCGGGGTGGGTGATGTCTGCTGCACCGTCGCCTTGTTCGTGCATCCAATTGTAGAAGGCAGCCTGGGGTTCTTCGATCAGGAGAATACGTGGAAGCCCGGCCAGGGCGGCGGCGCGGATGGTGAGTTCACGGGCGACTTCATCGAAGGAGGCGGGTACGGTGACGACGACCTCCTGCTCTTCCAGGGGATGTCGTGGATGTTCGGCATTCCAGGCCTGACGGATGTGCAGCAGGTAGCGGGCGCAGACGGCGGAGGGAGAAAGGCGGGTGACATCGTCGGCGGCGTGCCAAGGGAGTATCTCGGCGGTACGATCCACGCCGCCGTGACAAAGCCAGGATTTGGCCGACGTGATGAGTCGGGCCGGTGCCTCGGCACCATGCTCGCGCGCGAAAAGACCGACCAGATGGCCGGCGGGCTCGTTTTCCCAGGGGAGACACAGCGCGGCGGGATCAAATTCGCCGGCCACCGGCTCGTAATGAAAGGAGGGCAGGGTATCGCGTGCCTCAATGACGGCGGGTGCCACAAGCTGAGGAAGGAGCAGGTCCGTCACGCGCCCGGCATCGGACAGCGTGTCGATGAAGGCGGCGGCACAGTTGGTGGTGCCCAAATCAATGCCGACGATATAACGGGAGGAGTCGATGAGATTGGTCATAGTGATTTTTCCAATGGTTGGAAATCCCGCATGGGCGGGACTGCTGTGCAGCTACGATTTTCCACTCATTGGAAACTTTTTAACCGATTTTTCCACTCATTGGAAACTTTTTAAGGCGATTTTCCAATCGTTGGAAATCCCGCATAGGCGGGATTTCCCGTGAGCCGTGCAAGTCGATTGGCGCGGAAAGAGAGACAATGGCGCGAATATATATCCTATTCCGATCCCGGTATAGGTTTGCTTTTGGTCAGGGATTCTTTATATTTCCGATTGAATCGGAAATTAAGAAGGAGAGGGGCGATGAGAGCTTTTGGATGGATTTTTGTTTTGGTGGGCGGGTTGCTGCTTCCGTCTGGTATTTTTGCGCAGGTTGCCACGGAGAGCCGCATTGAACGGATGGAGGGCGGTGGTTTTCAACTGTCGTACAACCGGGAGCCGATGGAACTTCGCGGCGTCCTGGCCACCTCGGATTTTCAGGGCCCGGCTACGCTGGGCGCGAACTGTATTCTGCTTCCCGATCTGAAGGAGGCCGGCGTACGTCTCGATCAGGTGGCGGCAGCAGGCCTCCCGGCGGCCATTCGTCTCACGCTGAAGGGGACGGACCCGGATGCCCTTCGTCGGCAGGCCGATGCCTTTTCGGAACAGGTGAGTGAATGGAAATATCACCCGGCGATGTTGATGTGGATCATCACTTCTGACTCGCCAGGCGATGAAAACGTCTACGCGGCGATGAACCGTCTCGCGCAGAAAATGCGCGGAGTGGATGGCGCGCATGTAGCGGCTTTTGATGCGGGCCCGCTGGATGGCGCACCCGAACGGGCCGCCCAGTTTGCCAAGGCGTGTCCGAATGTGGACCTGATGGCTTGCAGTATCGGCTGTACGGTCACGAATCTGACGGACCCGCTGAAAGGTTCCGGTTGGACGAAGCCGTTTATTCTGTTCGGTAGCGGGCGTGTCGGCCCGGCCCCTGAAAAATACGCGGCCTGGGGCGCGGCAGTGGATGGTTCCACCAAGGGCCGTGCGGGTTGGATGGTGGAACGCCTGACCACCACGCTGGACGCGGCAAAAGGTCGATGCCTCGGGGCTTTCATTTTCACGTGGGACAAGGAGGAGACGTTGGACCCGAATTGGGCGGCCTTGCGGTATGCCGATGGTTCTGCTTCGCCGTGGCTGGATGCCGTGTCGTATGTCTGGCGCGGTCGGACACCCGCCGGGAACGGACCGGTGATTCTTGCCCTGAATGCGGCCATGAAGGGGCGGATTACCATGCCGGGGACACTCGAAAAGGCCGAGGTGCTCGTCTCGGATCCCGATGGGGATTCGCCGACCTTTGCTTGGAAGCTCTTTCGGGAAATGCTGGACAAGGCCTCGGACGGGTTTTACGCCTCGCGCCTCGAACCCGTGCTGGCCAAACTTTCCAATGCGGATGGCGCGATGGTTTCGCTGCTGCTGCCCAACGAGCCCGGCGCATATCGCTTGCAGGTGATCGTGAGCGATGGGCACGGACGCTCCGTGCAGGCGGGCATTCCGTTTCTGGTGCAGTCGGTTCGCCGGGCTCCGCCCGTGCCGCTTGCAGCCGCGCGGGCGGTTTCTACGTCCATGAAAAAACCCACCGCAACGCCCATCGTGGTCACAGACCCGAACGGGCCGCGCTGGGTGACGGTTGAACCCACGTCGGCCGGTGGCTGGCAGATGAAGGTGGATGGCCTGCCCTACTTTGTGAAGGGTGCCGGCGGCCAAAAACAGTTGGAGGAATGCCGTGCGGCGGGCGCGAATACGATCCGCACTTGGAGTACCGATGCGGCGCACTTGGTGCTGGATGAAGCGCATCGGCAGGGTCTCAAGGTGTGTCTGGGTCTTTGGATGAATCAGGAACGACATAAATTTGACTATACGCAGACGTTTCGAGTGGAGGCGCAGCTTAAGAAACTGCGGGCGGCGGTACGTCGCTACAAGGATCATCCGGCGCTCCTCATGTGGGCGTGTGGTTGTGAAGTGGAGTGGGGCGAGGGGACCAATACGGCGGTGTATCAGGCCATCAACGACATCGCCGCCATGGTGCATCAGGAAGACACCAACCACCCCACCACCACCGCCTTTGCCGACCTTGGCGAAAACAATATCAAAGCCGCCCTCGCCGCGCAGTACTGCCCGGAGCTGGATATCTTCGGCGTCAATTCTTACGGCGGTTTGGGCACCATGGCCGACCGTTTGCGCGAGGTGGGTTGGACGCGCCCCTATATGATCATGGAGTTTGGGCCGAGGGGGCAATGGGAATCGCCACAGACCTCCTGGGGCGCGGAAATCGAGCAGATGCCGCTGGAGAAGGCGACGTTTTATGAAGAATCCTATCAGCGCAGCATCAGCAGTCAGGAGAATTGGTGCCTGGGTTCTTTTGTGTTCAGTTGGGATTACAAAGTGGAATGCACGCCCACCTGGTACAGCATGCACCTGCGGGACGGAACGCGCATGAATACGGCCGACACCATGTGGCGTGCCTGGAGTGGCTCCGAACCGACGAACCGCTGCCCGGAAATCACCTGGATCGGCTCACCGCTGAGCCGCGCCAAAGTCGCTATGAACAAAACCTACACGCTGGATGTGGACGTGAAAGACCCGGATGGCGACACGCTGACCTACCAATGGGAACTGATGAGCGAAATCAAAAAAACGGCACCGGACTCCACCATCGTGACCGAACTTAAACCGGTACCCGGACGCCTGAAAAAAGAGAAAAGCGAGCAGGCGTTTTTGGCCACGCCTTCGAAACCCGGCGCCTATCGTGTGTTTTTATACGTCTATGACGAATACGGCAACGCAAGCAGCGCCAACATGCCGTTTTTTGTGGAAGAGCCGTAGCCCGTCGGGCGTGTAATCAGGGTGCGTGGTTCGGTCGGTTTGTTTCGGCGAACAGATCCAGAGCGGCATTCATGAATTCACCGCCCGCCCAGGTGTGAGGCATGTCGCCAATATAGCCAGGCGTTTCAGACGGCGCATAAAGCGCTTCGGGCCATTGACGCCAGCCCGATGGTATGCGCCAACGCATCAGGTTGTCGAATAAGCGGCGCGCATCGTTGGTTCGTCCGGCCTGCAGCAGCGCGGGCACAATACGAAATTCATAGGGCGAGAAACTGCCGATCCAATCGGGCCGGTTGCGCTGTGCCCATTGAGCCAGATAGCGGTCAAAGCGGTGAGGTCAGACACCTCACCGGAAGGGTTTGTCGCCAGGGACTCCGCGGAGACTCCACCATAAGCGACTCCGGTCAGTGATTTTCTTGGCCTCTTCCGCG
>CAZBEO010000005.1:0-73725 GCA_964490935.1 uncultured Verrucomicrobiota bacterium | reverse complement strand
CCCTCGGATCACACGGTGATGGTCGCTGATTCTGATCTTTGACGCAGGCTATTCATCAGGCATGTCGGCGCTCTTCATGGCTTCTTTGCGCTGCATGGCATCAAGGTAGATGTCGGCAACCTGCTCGGAATCGAATATTTCCGTTTTAACCAGTATCTCGGCCATTTCCATGACGTTGGCCACGGGCGGCTGCATGTGCAGCACAGCAAATTTTCCGCCGGAGGCCGTGACGTGTTTTTTCACCTTCAACATCAGGCGTACACCGGCGCTGCTGATATAGTCGAGCGCAGCAAGATTAAACAGCACACCCGCTGTCTTTTCCTTGAGAATGGGCGCGAGTTGTTCTTCGCAGGTTTTGGCGGTGTCGTGGTCGAGCCGGCCGGAAAGGGTTACGGAACAGATGCCTGTTTTTTTGCGGGCAAGATGAACTTGTAAAGTCATGGGCCGTCTCCTTTGTTTTGGAGCAGATTAGCGAAGAGGCCTCGGGTTGAAAAGCCTTTTCCCCTACCGGTCATCAGCCTTGACTAATGGGGTCGGTAAAGCATAATGCGGAAGTTTAAGCAAGAACCGGCAACTTGAGATCAACGTATGATGGTGGAAGTCGATCATTTAACGAAGTGTTATCCCCGCAAGAAGGCGGTGGATGATGTTTCGTTTGCCGTGGATTCGGGGGAGATTGTCGGCTTTCTGGGCCCGAATGGGGCGGGCAAAACCACGACCATGCGGATGCTGAGCGGCTATATTCCGGCCAGCGGGGGTAGCATTCGCATTGCTGGAATTGATGTGCTGCGCGATTCGCTGGCGGCCCGCCGCAAAATCGGCTACCTGCCCGAAAACGTACCGCTTTACAATGAGATGCGCGTGGATGAATTTCTTCGGTTCAAGGCACATTTAAAGGGGGTTCCGCCGCGTCAGTGCCGCAAGCATGTGGAGCGGGTGAAGGAGCTGTGCGGTCTGACACGCGAGGGACGCCGCATCATCGGGCATCTTTCCAAGGGGTTTCGCCAACGGGTGGGTTTGGCGGATGCGCTGCTGCATTCGCCGGAATTGCTGATTCTGGATGAGCCGACGATCGGGCTGGACCCCAGTCAGATACGTTCCGTGCGCGAGTTGATCAAGGAATTGGCCAAGCACCACACCATTATTTTGAGTACGCACATTCTGCCAGAGGTGGAAATCACCTGCCAGCGGGTACTGATCATCCATGAAGGCCGAATTGCCGCCTCGGATACGCCCGCGAATCTGCGTGCGGCCATTCAGGGCGGCACCAGAATAGTGGCGGAGCTGCATGCCCCGCGCGAGAAGGCGGGCCCACTGCTGGAGCAATTGCCGCATGTGCGCGGAGTGAAATCGGATCAGCGCGAGGCGTGGACGCATTATGAGTTGGAATGCGCCACGGATGTGGATTTGCGGCAGAACGTCTTTGAGTTGGCGGTTCGGGAAGGCTGGAAACTGCGGGAATTGAGCATCAAGAAAACGAGTCTGGAAGACGCCTTTATCCGGCTGACCACCGGAGAGCCGGAGAGCCGGGAGCCTTCCATGGATTCCTACGAAGTGTGAGGATCGGACTATGCGCGCATTCTATGCCTTATGGAAAAAAGAGCTGCAAGGGTATTTTCTCTCGCCTATCGCCTATGTGGTGCTGATGTTTTTTCTGCTGCTGATGGGGGTCAGCCTCTGGTTTTTGGTGGATATGCTGAGCGGAGGCATGATGGCGGGCGGAGTGATGCAGACCCTCTTTGGAGAGAGCATCTTTTTCTGGGTGGCGATGCTGATCGCCATCCCCGTGATTACCATGCGTCTTTTAGCCGAAGAGGTGAAGCTGGGCACGATGGAGGGTCTGCTGACGGCCCCGGTGGCGGAACATACGGTGGTGCTGGCGAAATATGCCGGCGCGCTGAGCTTTTTCGTCTGCATGTGGTTGCCCACGGCGGCCTACGGATTCATCATCCGTTATTTTGATCCGGACGCCACGGTGGACATCGGGCCGATGTTTACGGCGTATCTCGGCACGTTGGTGATCGGGGCCTGCTATGTGGCGCTCGGGGTGCTGGCTTCCTCGCTCACGCGCAATCAGGTGGTGGCGGCAGTCATGTGTTTCGCGCTGGTCGGCATCAGCTTTTTTGCCGGATTCATTCCCTATATCTCGGCCAACCCATCGGTCCGACATGTTGCCGCCTACTTTTCGCCGGTGATTCACATGATGGATTTTTCGCGCGGGGTCGTGGATACGCGCCCGTTGATTCTATATTTGACTACCACGGCGGCCCTGCTGTTTGCTGCCATTCAGGTGGTCGAGTCCGGAAAATGGAAGTGATGCCATGAAGAACCAGGACAAACACAACCCATATATGGCTGAAACGCATCGCCGCAGGTGGATGCTTGGGCTCAATGCCGGCGGCGCGGTAATGCTCTCCCTCATCCTGCTGATCATGGTGAACTACATCTCCTTCCGCCACTATCGGCGCTGGGATGTCAGCCGAAACCACTTCTACGCCCTCTCCCAAAAAACCGTGCAACTGCTCAACTCGGTGACGAATCCTCTGAACGCCACGGTCTTTTTCCAGTCGAACCAGGACGTGTATCAGGATCTCAAAAATCTGCTTCAGGAATATGAATACGCCTGCCCGAAACTGCGGGTCGAATGGGTGGACCCCGATCGTGATCTGGCACGCACGGAGGAGCTGTCCACGCGGTACGGCGTGAAAGAATCCAACGTGGTGGTGTTTGAGCACGAGGGGCGAAGCAGCTTCGTCACCGAAGAGGAAATCGCCCGCTACGACTACGCCCCGCTGCAATCCGGGCAACCCCCGGTCCAGACCGCCTTCAGCGGCGAGCGGGCCTTCTCCTCCGCCATTCAAGCGGTGACCCTCGCCGATAAACCCGTCGTCTATTTCCTCCAGGGTCACGGCGAAGGAAACCCGACCGATCCAGACAAGCGTCGCGGCTTCTCAAAAATCGCGGCGGAAATGGAACGCGACACCATCGAGGTCAAACTCCTGCGCCTGGGAGATGACCTGGGTATTCCAAAAGACTGCGACGCCCTCATCGTCGCCGGCCCCGAAAAGGACTATTCCATCACCGAAATCGACCTGCTGGCGGCCTATCTCGAAAACAACGGGCGCATGATGATCCTGCTCGATGCCGGAAAAGATTCGGGGCTGGACCTGCTGCTCGAAGACTGGGGCATTGAAGTGGGAAACAACTTGGTGGTGGACCCCTCCAAAACGCTTACGGGACGCGGCGACCTCTTTGTCACAACCTATTTTGCCCATCCGATCACCGAAAACATGGAGCAGATCACCTCGGTCTTTTACCTGCCGCGTTCTATACGTCCGCTGGCCTACGAAGGCGCAGCCGACCCGGCGGACCGACCCCACGTCAGCGTTTTGGCGGCCTCCTCGGCCAACGGCTGGGGTGAAACCAACCTCGAAGACCCGCATGCGCACTTTGACGTGGAGGAAGACCTGGCCGGCCCGATACCCATTGCCCTCGCCATGGAAAAGGGGCCCGTTCCTGGAATCGACGTCAAGATCAAGCCCACCCGGCTCGTCGTGGTCGGCGACTCCGATTTCGTGGCCAACAAAGGGGTGATCGGCGGCAACATCCAATTTTACATGAACGCCCTGAACTGGCTGCTCGAGCGCGACGACCAGATCGGCATTGCACCCAAACCGGTTTTACACAGCAAGCTGCTCATCACGCGATCGCAGAAAATGACCATTTTCTGGATCGCGGCAGGGGTGATGCCAGCTTCCGTGGCCTTGCTGGGTCTGCTGGTGTGGTTGCGGAGAAGGGGGTAACGCGCCATGAAAGGAACCATTACCTTCATCCTCTTTGTGCTCGTTCTTACGCTGGGTGCATTCATTTATTTCTTCGAGCGTGACACCTGGTCCACCGCTGAACAGAATGCCCGTGCACGCAAGGCCTTCACTTTTGACCAGGATGAAATATCCAAGATCGTGATCGAGCGGGACGGGACGCAACTCGTTTGCGAGCGCGAAGACGAGCAGTGGCACATCCGAAAACCGGTGGACGACCCCGCCGACGAAGGTCTCATTCATCGCTTTCTCTATTATCTCGAACTGCTCCGTAAAAATGCCGCTATCACCGCGCAGGACCGTCAAGGGCGCAATCTGACCCTCTCGGATTACGGACTAGACGCCCCGCAGGCCACGATCCGCCTCTCCGGGAAAAACCGCTCCAAATCGTATCTCATCGGCAGAAGGTCCACCCTGGACAACCGGGTCTACGTTAAAGAAGAAAGCCAAGATGTCATCGCCTCGGTCGATGATGAACTCCTCAAAATGATTCCCTCTTCTCCCTCCGAATGGCGCGTCCGTGATCTTTTCAGAGAAAACGCCTCCGACATCACCCGCTTCAGCATACGGAGGGCCGACGGCTTTATTCAGGCGGGCCGACTCGATAGCGGCCAATGGGTCATTCAGCAGCCGATCAAAACGCGGGCCTCAGTCACGGCCATACAGCGGCTGCTCGAGTCACTGCTTCCGCTGCAAATCGAGCGTTTCGTGACTGATTCCGCGAAAGATTTGACGGTCTATGGGCTGGATCATCCCGTGGCTGAGCTTTCCCTTTGGCAGAAAAACAGCAAGAACCCAGGCACCCTGCTGGTCGGCAAATCGGCGGAAACCACCACCAACGGCGTCTTCGTCAAATGGAGTTCCAAAACATCCATCTGCGTGGTCTCCAACGGCCTTCTGAGCCTGCTTTCCGTTCCGCTGAGCGATCTGCGAACGCGGCGCCTGACGCCTCTGGCGGCACCCGCCGTCCGTCACGTTACGCTGAAATCGGCAGAACAGGTCATTGAACTACAAAAATCGGAAAACGGGCAATGGGAAATCCTTCGCCCCTCGCGGGAAAAGGCAGACACCATGCTGATCGATATGCTGATGGAGAACTGGTGCGACTCGGGCATCCTGAGTTATGTGGGGGACGATGTCACGAACTGGCCCTCCTTCGGACTTGCCCCCCCCCGTTGCAGCGTGGAGCTTTCGATCACCACCAATCGGACGGAGGCTGTTTCTTCCGCCAGCGAAAACAGGTCCTTTGCGGGATGGCAGATCAGTACGCTTCCACCTACAAACGGCGTGCTCCTTGTGCGTGCGGACGCCACCTCGATCTACGGCGTGGCAGCCCAACTGGCCGACACGGTGAACATGAATCCGCTCTATTACCGAGCCCGGGAACTGCTCAACATTCAGCGCAATCAGGTGCTGAGCATCTCCCGAACGCTAGGCCACGAAACGTGTGAACTCACTTACGACGACCAGACCCAGTCCTTCCTTGTCGTCACGCCGAAGGGGCGAACCCTCGACGACGCATCGCTCGAGATTTTTCTGCGTCAGATACTGCGGCTTTCCGCAGAGCGCTTCGTGGCGGAGAATTCTGAAAACCTGGCCGAGTACGGACTGGATCAGCCTGACGCCGTCATTCGTCTGGGGCTAAGTGGCTCCACCGGAATCGGCAGGACCCTGCTGCTCGGCGCCGACGCCGGAAACGGGCATGTCTATGCCACGATCCAGGGCCGTGATGTCGTTTTTGAACTGAACCGGGTTACGGTCGCCATTCTGTGCGCTGAGCTCCTGAAAGAAGCACCCGTACCGAAAACGCCAACTCCAGAAGAAAAAACTCCCGCGCGTGAAAATTAGCCCGCAGAATAAAACAACCCGTCCACTGAAGCGAAAAGGCCACGCTGCGATCCGCACGATCGGGCGGGCCCTTCGCCGCCTCCTGTTTTTCGTCCTTTTTCTACTCGTTCTGCTGCTTGCGGGCCTGGCGTACCTTCAGTTTTTCGGCGTACCGAAACCCTGCCTGCGCGCCATGGAACGTGAGCTGAAAAAAATGGACTACTCCCTAAGCCTCGGTGCCATACAGGTGTATTGGCCTGACCGTCTGATCCTGGACGAGGTGGGCTATTACTCCAGTGGGATGGAGGCCGGCGCCCCGCTGGTGGGTGCCCGCCAGATTAAGACCACCCTGCAATGGAAACAGTGGATGCAGGGCGGCCTCCTCCTGGAGCGATTCTTCATGACAGGCGGCGAGGTACGCCTCGCCACCTACGAAGGCCCCTTTCTAACCAACTCTCCCGCAAACCTCTTTCTGGAAAACGTCGTCGGCGAGCTAATCTATTCCGAGGCCGGCCTGACCTTCACCACCTTAAAAGGCACCCTCTGCAACATGCCCTTTTCCGCCACCGGATTCTTTGCCCTGCCGGACGACATGAACCCTGAGAAATCCATCTACGAACAATGGATGAGCCATTTTGTGAAGAACCTCGACGGGCCAATGCCCGAATGGGTGCGGGGCATCACCGAAGAACTGAACACCTGCGCATTTACCGACGGCGGAGACCTGAAAGCCACCTTTCGCCTCGATCCCGTTCATCTCGATGGAAACATCATTTCACTGCATGCGACTGGCGGCGGGGCGCAGGCCCGGGGAATCGCGCTCACCAACTGGGTCATCTCCGGAGAACTCACCAACGGCGTCGCCTCCGTCACCAACGCCCGGTTTTACACGGCAAGCGGAAGCTGCTCGGTCATGCTCGAGGACGACTTCGGCAACGACCGCCTCGAAGCCTCTGCCGGCAGCACCATGACCATGAATGAAAACCTGGCCATCCTGCCGCTCGAGTGGCAGGGCTTCCTGAAGGATATGGGATTCCGTTTCGAGGGCACCGCCGATGTCGGCATCCAGGTGCAGCCCGCCTCCATGGAACACTTCGCCGAGAACATCATCGGGCGTCTCCAAACCGATACCGTGCTCTACCGAGACATTCCCCTGCGCAACGTCTGTATAACCTTTGAATGGGATAAAGACGTACTCTGGCTCAACGGCTGCGAGGCAACCATCGATGGCGGCGGCCTCGGCCAAGGCACCCTGCAAACCGACGGCATGCTTTACCTGAACAACAACTCTTTTGTAAACCACTTCGACCTCTCCTTTCATCCTCAAATCCTGCTCCCCCTGCTGCCCGACTCGGCGGATGCTTTCATCCGGAGTTTCGACTTCTCCGGCCCGATGCCCGAAGTGGAGGGCACGCTCTCCGGACAATTGGCCGACCCTAAAAGCATTCGCTTCAAAGGCCACACCCATATGCAGGACTTCGCCTGGCAGGGCGCGCCTCTGAGCGAATTCAACGCTGAAATTTTGGTGACCAACGACTTTATTCAACTGAGCGGAATTCAAGCCGTACGCGAGGAAGGCGCCATGACCGGCGAAGTCACCATGCCACTCAACGAAGACACCGTAGAATTCAATATCGCCAGCCGGATGAATCCGAAAATCATGGCTGAAATGATTCACCCAATCATCGTAACCATTCTTGAACCCTTTGAATTCCAAGGCCCCACCGACGTGCTTGCCCGGGGCGACATCGATTATTCCGTGCGCACACAGATGAATTTTCAAGTGGACATGCAGGCCTCCAACATCTCCATCTACAGCCTCGATTTTGACGACTGCCGCATGACCGTGAGTGGAACCGGCGATGAATACCGCGGAGAAAATTTTTACGGACGCCTGTGCGGCGGAAGCACCACCGGCTCCATGGTCTTTTTCCCCATCACCACCAACGATGACTACCGCTACAACCTCGATGCCGCCTTCACCAACGTTTCGCTCGATGCCCTCATGCGCCAGTTCGGCTTCTCCACCAACGATCCCACCGACGCCCCCAAGCAGGGCCACGCCACCGGAAACCTCATCCTCTCCGGCCTCACCGAAACCAACTGGCTCAACTCACTCGTGGCCAAAGGGCATGTCACCATCGACGAAGGCATGCTCCTGAGCATACGCCTCTTCGGCCCGCTTTCTCTGTGGCTCTCCCGCATCATTCCCAACTTCGGCTACCTAACCCAAACCGAATTCGATTCCGACTTCACCATCCAGGACGGCCACCTACAAATGGACAACGCCCGTATGTACGGCACCCTCATCAGCATCGCCATACGTGGCCAATACGGCTTGGCCGATCAATCCCTGGATTTCCGCGTACAGGTGAAATTCCTCCGCAAAAGTTTTATCGCGAAACTCGTCAACCTCGTCACCTATCCCATCACCAAACTGCTGCTCGAATTTCAGGTCGGCGGAACCCTCGAGAATCCAGATTGGCGCCCCGTCAACCTCCCCAAGGAACTCTACTTCAATTTCCGATAAAAACCATTTTTCCAACCATTGGAAAACTTGCATGCGGTTTTTCCAATCGTTGGAAAAGATTCCGTAGCCGTTCGCTCGCCGAGCGGATGGAGGTCGGACATTACGCACCCCCGTGGCGCTTGGGAAGCACCACGCGCTAAAAGCAGCGCGCCTCTACATGGCGTAGACCTGCTCGGCGGTAAGCGCCCGAATGCCGAGGGTGTGAATCACCTTGAGGACGACTTCGGTATCTTCAAAACGGAACACGACCACGGCCTTGTCCGCCGACTTCTCCACAAAGGCGTACAGATATTCAATGGAGAAGCCCGCTTGGTTCAGCGTGTCCAGAATCGAGGCCAGTCCGCCGGGGGTGTCGGGCACTTCGATGGCAATGACGTCGGTCAGGTCCACGGTGAATCCGGCATCGCGGAATACTTTTTCCGCCCGCACCACATCGTTCACGATCAGGCGCAGTATGCCGAAATTGGCAGTATCGGCAATGGAGAGTGCCCGAATGTTGATGCCGTGATCGCCCAGCAGCCGTGCTACTTCCGCCATGCGGCCCGCCCGATTTTCCAGAAAGACGGATACCTGTTTTACCTTCATGCCGGTCCTCCTTATGCTTTTTTATTTGCCGTTGCTCTTGAATCAATCACACGCACCGCCTTGCCCAGGCTGCGCTCGATGCTCTTGGGTTCCATCAACGAGATCGTGGCGTGCAAACCAAGTACGCTGTGAATTTCATGCCGGATGCGTTGGCGCAACTCTTCGAGCTTGCGGATTTCATCCGAGAAGTTCTCGCGGCAGACTTCCACGCGGATTTCCAGATCATCCATCGTGCCGCTGCGGTCCACCACGATCACGTAGTGTGGCTCCGTGCCCTCCACGCTCATCAGGACGCTTTCAATCTGCGACGGGAAGACGTTGACGCCGCGAATGATCAACATGTCGTCGGTGCGCCCGGTGACGCGCCGCATTTTGCGCGAGGTCCGTCCGCAGGGGCAGGGCTCCTCGATCAGCGAGGTGATGTCGCGCGTACGATAGCGCAGGAGGGGCATGGCCTGTTTGGTGATGCAGGTAAAGACGAGTTCACCCTGCTGCCCGGGCGCAACGGGTTGGCCGGTTTCCGGATCAATGATTTCGGGATAGAAGTGGTCCTCGAACACGTGCAGCCCGTTTTGTTCGAGACATTCGCTGGCCACACCCGGGCCGGTGACCTCGCTGAGGCCGTAGATGTCAAGGGCCTTCAGGTTCAACTTCTGTTCGATTTGAATGCGCATCTCTTCGGTCCACGGCTCGGCGCCGAAGAATCCCGCCTTGAGTTGGAAGGCTTTGAAGTCCATGCCTTCCTCGTCGGCGACTTCCGCGAGCTGCAGGGCATAGGAGGGTGTACAGGAAAGCAGGGTGGTGCCAAAATCCTGCATGAGCATGAGCTGCTTTTTGCTGTTTCCGCCGGACATGGGAATCACGGTGGCACCGAGTGTTTCGCCTCCGTAGTGCAGGCCGAGTCCGCCGGTGAAAAGTCCGTAGCCATAGGCATTCTGCAGGATGTCGTCCGCCGTGCCGCCACCGCAGGCGAGGGTCCGGGCCGCGCAGCGGCCCCAGGTAGCCACGTCTCCTCGCGTGTAACCGACCACGGTGGGTTTTCCGGTAGTACCGGAGGAGGCATGCAGTCGGACGATCTCCTTCATCGGCACGGAAAAGAGGCCGAAGGGATATTCGCGCCGAAAGTCATCCTTGACGGTGAAGGGGAGTTTGACGATGTCATCGATGCTGTTTATGTCCGAAGGGACCACGCCAACTTCATCGAGCGTCTTTTTATAAAAGGGCACCTTGTTATAGGCGCGTTCCACGGTTTCGCGCAGGCGCTTTCCCTGCAGCGCACGCAGAGCTTCGCGCTCCATGCATTCATCTTTTTCCTCGAAGATCATGTTGCTGTTCCTCCCGAAATACGTCCCTGATTTTCCTTAGCATCGGACAAAAAAACCCGCATGTCGCTCCTAAGGTGCAACATGCGGGTTTGGAAAACAAGTTTTAGGATTTAAAACTTGAAGGTCATGGACGCCTGAACGCGGTTGTCCTTCGCACTGTCGCTGTCTTTGTATTTTGTCTCGAGGTGTTGATATTCAAGACCCACAATGAGGTCCGGCGAGAAGGAGTAATGAATGTTGGCCATCAGCGTTTCATTTTTGCTGCGCATCTTCGCGGCCAAATCGCCGTCTTTGGGATCATCCACGCCGTAGGTGAAATTCACGTTGACCTTATCCATCGGGAACACCTGAATCTGTGCGAATCCGCCGGTGGCCTTGATGCCTTTCTGCGCCGCCGGATTGATGCCCTGGCCGATGCCGCCGTAGTAGGTGTCCAAATTTTCACCGGTCCAGATCGAACCGACCAGCGAAATCTGTTTGATGATGGGCAGGTTCAAGCTGCCGATCACGGACCAAGTGTCATACTTCTTCTCATCCATGACCTCTTCCTTCACGGTATAGCTGTCGACCACTTCCTTACCCCAGTGACCGGAAATGCCCGCAACGCTTTTCTTCTCGGTCAGCAGGACGCTATGCAATTCCACGGCACCTTGGAAGGTCGGGATATCCGAATCTACGCCGTCATCTTGGCCGCCGCCATCGATGTCCTGGCCGACGGTACGTGCTACAGCACCTTTCAGCACCAGCTTGCTGCTCTCGCTCATGGCGAAGTTCTTCGTCAGGCGGACCTGTGGGCGGCGCAGCCCCAGCGCACCCTGATCGGCCAGCGTCGCGAAGTTGATGGTGTTCGGCACCACCACAATAAACGTTTCCCAATCCTGACCGGCACGCAGTGACCACGTGGCAAACGCCCAGTCCAAGTAACCCAGACGCATGCGGGGATGGTAGGCGTTGTCGCTGTCGGCTTTGCCATAGAAGTCCATCTCCAACAGAGCGGACACCTTGCCGCCTTCCACTTCGGGCCCGTTGATTTTCAGGCCGAGGCGCGATTGACGGGCCGTCAGGCGCGTCTCTGAATCTTCTTCGCCATCCACCTTGGGCAACACAAAAAACGCCAGATCGCCCACGGCGGTTCTTTGACTGTCGTAGATAGCATCCAGCTTGATATACCCATAGAGGGTAATGTCGTATTTGGAAGTTACCTGCCCCACCGGAACGTCGGCCAGCACGGTACCGACCAGCAACATGGACAGCGCTGCAACACTGAACGATTTAAAACGCATCATACTCAATTCTCCTGTTTATCTACTGTTCGTTATAACAACATGACCCCACCGCCTTACCGACTGGAGTGTCAAAAACCTACCGAATGCGAAAAGGCGATGCAAAACCTTTTTTAAATAATGTTTGATTCTTTCGGTTTCCGGGCTTTAAGGAAAATAATAGGTGACGCCCCTTTCCGACTGGTGTAGATTCCACGTCAATCAGTGACGGGTCGTGTGCATGCGGTGCCGTCGAGTACGGTGATGGTTTTCACGAGGAGACGGGTTATGAGCAGGATAAGCGGTCGTATTTTTTTAGCGGGCTGCTGTGCAGTATGGCTCGGGTTGGCTGCGGGTTGCGTCACCAGTGGTGCGGCGGGCCCCCTTACGGATCAGGAGTTGGCGGATGCAGTATCTATCCGCCTGGATATTGACCAGGTCACAGCCGCCTGCCACCTGATGGTGACGGTGGAGGACGGGGTCGTTTATCTGCGCGGCAAGGCACCCACTAGTAACATGGTGCGCGCAAGGGCAGTCTCTCTGGCGCTTGGAACTCCTGGAGTGGTGGAGGTGGTGGATGATCTGTATCCTCCCACCAACGGCGTCTACTAGGCTCAACTAGTTTCCCCGCATAAGGTCTCTTCGAAAGAACGTCATGAGCAGAATGGACGACATCTACGGCGAAAACAAGCGAAGCGGCTTTCCCAAAAGACGTGAGGGCTCTTCCCGAAAAAAAATACGCGTCGCGTTGACTCCGGCGGAGCTATCGGCACGCTTGGAAAACGGAACCCCGCCTGATCGGGTCCGGCGCATCGCACGCCGACGACGAAGTCACACTGATCGAAAGCGCGATATCCTGCGCCGTGCGGGCCTGGCCCTGATGCTGCTTCTTTTTCTGATCTATGCCGCCCTGCTCATTCGCTCTTTTCGCAACACAGACAAGGATGCGGCAGACGCGGCAAAGGCAACAACCAATGAACTAAAATCGACCGCCAGGCCTCGCAAGGCCCCGGCGGAGGGCCCCATCCTCGAACAACTGACCATCCTGAAGGAACAATCGAAAGCGGGCGATCAGCAATTGGCTCTAACCTACAAACTAATTGAAGACGGCGCGTGGGAACGGGCGCTCGTCCAGGTAGACGGTGTGCTTGAGATCATGCCCGAAAACATGCCCGCACGGAGGCTGCGTGCCCGCATACACGCTGGCATGAGGCAATACGATTTGGCCGTTCAAGAGCTGCTGGAGGTCCTGGCCGCCACGCCGGAAAGCTGGGACGCCAAACTGGGTCTGGCGGGTGCCCTGCTGGCCATGAAGGAAAACGAGGCCGCCCTCCTGCTCGCTGAATGGATGCTGGAAGAACAACCTTATTCCATCGAAGCACGCCGCGCCGCCGCTTCAGCCGGTATGACCCTCGGCCTGTACCCACCGACGATCCTCCACCTGAAAAAAATTCTTGAAATCGACGGCGAAAACCGAGATGCGCGTCAGATGCTGAGTCTGGCTTACCGCCGGCAAGGAAGCTACGACCGGGCCATCAAGCTGCTGATGGAGCAAATGGGCATCGACGAACAGGACTCCGTCGTGTACTACAATCTGGCGGTTTGTTATGCCGCCAAAAATGATCCGAAGGCCTGTCTGGATTGGCTGCGGCAGGCGGCAGCCCGCTTCGGCCACTCCTTTGTCAGTTCCTGGATCAACGCCGCAGAGTTTGACGCCGTGCGAACCAACGGAGATTTTGCCGCCTTTTTTTCTTCGCGCAACAGCGAAATAAAATTTGCCGAATAACCGCCACAACCAAAGGCAGGGAGGTTTACGTGCCTAAAGAAAAACTGAAGCAATCATTGAACCGGCTGAGCGAAAAAATCAGTCATCTTCCGGATCAGGCGGAACCCAACCGGAGCGAGCTAAAAACACTCCAACAGAAAGTCGCGGCCTTTCTGGTCGATGACGCTACCGACCGACCCGATCGCCTCACCCTGCTCGATGAACTCCGAAGAACCGCGCGCCGACTGGAAGTTTCACACCCGGACCTGACCGACGGCATTAACCAGGTTCTTGGTGCCTTGAGCAATATGGGCATCTGAACCAAAACGTACATACCGAAAGACGCAGGAAAGGAACACACGGCATGACACTGAAAACCACCGTACGCTCCCGAGGAACCGATGGCTGCGAGGTGGCGCTCGAAGGCCGCCTCGACTCCGAAACCGTGCAGGAATGTTCGCACATCCTCTCGGAAGTTCTCGCCAGGCCTATCCGAGCGCTGCTGTTCGATCTAGCCTCTCTTACCTTTATCAGCAGCATGGGCCTTCGCCTGGTGCTCAATGCCCGCAAGCAGATGGAGGCCCGGGGCGGCTCCGTGGTCATGACGCGCTTGCAGCCGCAGATCGCCAAGGTCTTTGAAATTGCCCAGGTCCTTCCAAAAGTCAGCATTTTTGAGAGCGTGGAAGAGGCCGACCGCTATTTCGCCGCCATGCAGCAAAAAGTGCTGGATGCGCAGAACAAATCTTAGCAGGCCGCAGGCCTTTAAGTGTTTTAAATCGCGGTAGCGATTTTAACCAAAACGGGTTGGCACCCGGTGATCAACCGGGAATCAGACCATTACAGAATCACCCAACGTCAATGGGGTTGCGGAGAACCCGCTTTGGGTTGAAAAAGCCTGTTGCAATGTGCCGACGTTCCAATTAAGGTGTAGGGCATTCGCGGCGGATATATCCCGGACTGCAACGAGGCGGAGGCCTGAAGCGGGCTGCATAATGAACAGGATGATAGCGCTTTGACCAATTACGATATAATCGGAAAGCGGGTGGACAGCATCGCCTGCAACAAGTGCGGAACCGTCATGGACGTATCTGATGCGGAGCCGTTTTCAATAGTACAATGCCCCAAATGCGGCACGCGACAACCCATACCAAAAAAACTCGGCGATTTTCTGCTACTTCAGTTTCTTGGAAAAGGCGGTATGGGTGCTGTCTTTCAGGCCTATGACACCAAACTCGGACGCCAGGTCGCCATTAAAGTGCTGGGAAAGGTTCTCGGGGATGATCCTGCCGCCATGGATAACTTCCTCCGCGAGGCCCGGGCTGCGGCACAAATCAACAGCCCGTATGTCGTACAGATTTTTCAGGTCGGCGAGGAGCGCAACAAACCGTTTATCGTGATGGAACTGATCAACGGTGGCCAGCTCGACAAAATGATTGAGCACCACCCGCTGCCCGAACTCCGCGCACTGGAAGTTTGCCGCGATGCCGCGCTCGGACTTCAATCCGCCCAGGAAATGGGCCTGTTCCACGGCGACATCAAACCGGAAAACATTCTGTTCGATCAGCATCAAACCGCCAAAATCGCCGACTTCGGCCTCGCCCAGTTCCTGCAACGTGGACAACACACAAAACCCGGCGAAATATGGGGAACACCCTATTATATCGCCCCGGAAAAAGCACGCAGACAGCAGGAGGACTATCGCTCCGATATTTACAGCCTCGGCGCCACCCTCTTCCACGCCCTGACCGGACAACCCCCCTTCGAAGGTGATACCGCCGCCGATGTTGTACTCGCGCGACTCAAAAACTATGCGCCTTCCATTCTCGACGTCAAGCCTACGCTTCACGAGGTCACGGCCAAGCTGGTCGCCCGGATGCTCGAACCTGATCCATCCATGCGCTACCCTAATTACACCTCGCTCCTGAGCGACATAGAAAGCGTGATTCAAATTGTAACGCGCACCCCCGTCCGCCCTCCCGGAGAAAAAAAGACGGGGTGCGGATTCTGGGTTGTACTTTTTCTCATCCTTTTGGGCGCCGCTGGCACAGGCGCTTGGTTCTTCCTTAATAGGGAAGACTCATTTTTTTCCACGGAGCAACAGCAGCAGTTGATCAATCATGCGAATACCTGGACACGCAACATCTATCGTTTTGAACCGGCGGCCCTGATGAGCATGGATGATTCGCTGATTCGCTTCGACGCCTCACTACCCGCAGAGCATCCCGGAAAAGACTGGATACCCATCTTTCGCGCAACGGTCCAGTTACTTGCCCTCAACACCAATGAACTAAGCAACACGCTCTCAAAACTGCTTGGAAAAGACATTCCAGAAATGATCGATGGCGAGCCGAACCGCGCCCTGATGCCTGCTGGCTTGGCCTTTTATCTAGTCAGTACCAACCAACTTTTCGAGCCCGGACCGGAAAAATGGCCCCGCTGGTATCGGGACTACTCCGCCTACGTGATGGGCGTTAAAATGCTTGCTCAGGCCAATTACGCCGGTGCCCACCAGCAACTCAATGCTTACATCGACTCCGCCACGCTCAGCGAAGAACGACTCTGGCCCTATCTCTTTCAACCCGTTGCCATGCTCCTGAGCGATCAAATAAACAAGTGGGAACAGCGGCAGGAACTGCTCGATAAATTCATCGCCCGAGGCAATTTCGACAAGGCCCTCGAGCGCCTAGAAAGCTATCAGGTCGGCGCTCCCCCTATTTTTATGGCCTACGTCAATCGGAGTAAACCGAAGGTCGGCCAACAGGAAACCCTGGCGCAACCCACACCGACTCCCGTGGTGAACGAGGAAGCCATCCGGCGGGCAGAGGCCGAATCCAGAAAGCAACGTGAACAGGCCGCACGCGAGGCCCTAAAACAGCAAGAAGAAGCCGAACGAGCGCGGCGGGAAGCTGAGCAGGCCGAGACGGAACGCCAGCACCGCCTGGACGTAGAAGCCGATGAAGCCAGCATTCGTCAAGCCACCGCCGCCGCCGCACCCACCATCAATCAGCGAAACTATTCGCTGGCACAGGAACTTCTCACGAAAAATCTGCCGAAATTAACCACGGATGAAGGGCAACGCGATGCCCGGGAAATAGACTCACTTTATTCGGGTATGGCAGCCCTGGAACAGATGGTCGTTAGCGAAGTCGGTAAGGCACCGCTTCCTGCCGCCGTGAAAAAAATGCTGGGAGGAGAGCCCAAACGGGCGGACCGCAACGGCATTGTGATCGCCCTGGCGCACGGCGAAACCGTCAAGTCATGGGATCAAATTGGCAATCCACTCTATATCAAGCTGGCTGAAAGCACTCTTGCCACTTCCGGCATGGCCGCGCAAACCAAGGCCGAACGGTATATGGCGCTGGCCCTTTTCTGCCAAGCGATCAACGCCCCAAAATCCTGGGTCACCCGTTATGCCGACCTCGCTGTTGCTTCAGAACCGTCCCTTCGGGTGGAGCTGGACCACTATCAGCAATTACTCTCAAACGAACCCTGATCCTGCCCGATCCTCTCAGGAAAACGCAACCCCTACGCGGCAATTCCTGTTTTGTGCCTTTTGGTGTTTTTCGTGGCGATTCACTCCATTTTTCGGTTCGCCTTCAACCGGGCCTTGCTCTGCTGATACAGCTCTGTGCGCTTGCGAGCGAGCACCTGGACGATGTCCGTTTCCGTAAAATGCAGACGACTCGCCATGTTGACCATGGCCTCTTTTTCCTTCGGCGAAACCACCCCATCAGCCAACACCATTTCAGCCATGGAGTCCAGCCACTCATTCGCTTCCTCTTGATTTTCAGGTGCGGAAACCGTCAGCACACCGGCCCGGCCCGCCGCCATCATGGCCTCTAAACGCTCGCGCGGAATCTGCCGGCGCTCCGCAAAATGCCGCAGTGCTTCGGTCTCTTTCTCGTCGATCGTGCCATCGGCCAACATCACCTGCACCATCCAGGCCGCCTGTTCCAACGCACTCGCAGAACGACGCGAAACCACCGTCGGGTCCGTCGCCCGTATTTTTTCGCGCAGCGCCAACGCCTCCGGCGAATAGACCTTAAGAATATCCTCCAACACCCAGTCCGATGAGCCATCGTTTAATACGGCACTGCAATAGGCGCAGGCATTGGCCTCCTCCTCGTGAACCGCCGCGCCGCAGGAGGCGCAATGCGCCGAACTCAGACTCAGCGAAACATCAGTTTTCACCCCGTGCTTCCGAATCAGGACAAACAAATCGTAAATCACATGCGCCTCTGCCTCCCGGCGGGGCGCCGCACCCGAGGCCACAGAATAAGCCGCACCGCTCCAGCGGACCCCCATCACCGCCCGATCGTAGTCCGCCCCATGCAATACGCCTTCTGTTTCGACCGAACCGATCGCGCACTCACCAAAATATCGGCGGAGCCCCTGCGGCCCCGGTTCAAAACGCTTCTTCAGTTCCGCGCAGAATGACTCCGTCGCCATTTTGCGGATTGGATCAATGCGTCCCTTCCGCAGGGCGGCCACATAACGCCAGAACATGACCCCGGCACGGTCTTCCAAATGCTGTATGCAAAGCCCGGGGTCCGCCACGCGCAACGCCTCCACCCCTGCCACGGCATCACTCTCCACCGCCACCCATTCGCACGCCTGCGTAATCTCCGTCAGTATCCAATCATACTCCCCGCTACGCACCACGGCCCCGCACGAAGCACATTGAGCTGACTCGTTCAATTGAAGCAATGCACCGCAGTTCGGACAATTCCCCTCGATCAACCCGCCGCTCTGTAACGTTTTCGCACCGGGACGACGCGCAAAACTCCAGAACTCCGTAAACTCCTGCGCGACGTTCGATCCATCCACCCGCGCATCTGTTTTCAGGTCTTTCGTGAGGTCCACCGCCGATGCCGTGATCCGAACGCTCACCGTATCAAACAGCGCATCCGATTCGGCCTGAACCAGCGCCATATCCGTCACCCGAACATCCCGTATCTCGTTCCGCACACCTCGCTCGCGCTGCTCCATGAATTGAAGCTCAAAGCGCTCCACCATCCCATCCGACATAAACGCACGGGCCGCGCTCAAGTCCTGGCGGCTCCAATCCTTCTGCACAACTAGGAACGCCTTCTTCAGCCTACTCAGCAAATGCTCTTGCGTGAATTGCGCATCACGCCCGCGAATCCGTTCCATAGCGGAAGCCACGTCCGCGCCGGCCTGCACCTGCCGCCCACGACGAATCACGCCGCCCTGTCGCTTCGCCTGAAGCTGACCCCCGTATTTAAAATACAGCACCGCCACAACAATCAGCAGCGGAATGCCGATCACCGGATGCCGGATGCACAGATTCAGCAGCATATAGATGATAAACACATCACCACCGCCACCGCCCGAGTCTCCTCCGCCAGAACCCCCGCTCCCACCGCCGTACCCTTCACCGCCGCCCGCACGTGCAAGAACATCGGTGCAACACATCGCAAAAACAAAAAGAAAGAGGGCAACGAACTTAAAAGGAACCGCGGTTATACAACGCCGCACAAAGGTTGCTGTGCCTATTTTTCTCATGCCGCGTTCCTCATTATTTTTTCATTGCGCCGGTTGATTCGCGGGCGCTCGGGCGGCAGGGGCATTACGGGGATGGAGGCATCGGCGGCGGGCTGTTGAACAACCCGGCCAACTCGCCTACCTGCTGCGCAGCACACCAATTCGCCATGCCCTGCTTCCAAACCAGCGTCTCCGGCGTAATGCCTCCAGCGGCAATTTGTTGCCGGAAGGCCTCCGGTGTCAGCGGGCCGATCTGCTGCCCATTCACCCCCGCATACCAAGCCGCCGCAGCGGGCAGCGGCGGCGGCATCGCCCCCGGCTGCTGGGGTGCCTGCGCATTCTGTTGCATCGTGCCGCCCATCACATTGCCCACGCCCATACCCGCAATCACACCCATCATGCCCGAGCCGGAGCCGCCCGGATTGTTGGCCATGTCGCCAATCGCATTGGCCGTTTGAAATTGCGTGTAGGCACCCATATTTCCGAGAACGCCCATGGAGGACCGCTTGTCCAGCGCCTGCTCCACCTCCGGCGGCAGCGAAATGTTCTCGACGAGAAACTTCGTGAGTTCCACCCCGTACTCCTCGAACTCGTGCTGCATCTGCTCCTGCAAGCGGCCTCCCAATTCATTATAATTCGCGGCCAGGTCCAACACCGGTATCTTTATCTCACCGAGCGCATCTGCCAAACGGCTCACCAGGATGTTCCTGAACTGCATCGTAATATCTTCCGTCCGAAACTCCGGGAGAATCCCGCTGATCTGCTGCACGAATCGCCCGGGGTCCTTTACCCGAACGCAATACGTGCCGAACGCCCGCAGGCGCACCGGGCCGAACTCCGGGTCGCGCAGCATGATCGGATTCTGCGTGCCCCACTTCAAATTCGTGAACTGGCGCAGATTCACAAAGAAAACATCGCAGCGGAATGGCGCATTAAAGGCATATTTCCAGCTTGCGAGCGTGGTCAGCACCGGGATATTCGACGTGGTCAGCTCGTGACGCCCCGGCTGAAACACATCGCCCAATTGCCCCTCGTGCAGAAAGACCGCCGACTGCGTTTCGCGCACAATAAGTTGCGCCCCATTTTTGATTTCATTGTCGTACCGGGGAAACTTCCAGACCAGCGTATCCTGCGATGCGTTGTCCCACTCGATGACATCAACAAACTGTCCTGCCACTTTTTTCCATAAGCCCATAATTCGTTCTCCTCCCGCTATTGCACAAAATATTGTCTCAAAGAAACACCGGCTCAGTCCGGTATAGCGATTGTTCCCGCCCCTGTTCAATCCCTATTCCAACTTTTCCAGCACGAGGCGATGCTCACGTACCTGAAAGACGCCATAGTCGGTGCAAACGCAGCTGGCGCCATTCGGGCCATCCTCAACTACTTCCTGCTTCGCGAGATCGGTTCGGCGAAACTGCTTGAGCCGACAAAGTAGGGGCGCAAACCACGCATCATTTTTCGGCGGGCGGCGCGGCGGGCGGCGCGGGCGGCTGATATTCGGGGTCGAGGGCTTCGTTCAGTATGCGGGCAAGCCGGACGCCGCCCTTTTTCAGTTGTTCGCTGACAAAAGGGAGCTGCGAGGCGATGTAGTTGTCCATGGTCAGGTCCATGCCGGGGCGGGCCCACTTGAAGGGCACGGGGTTATCATCGGTCCAGCAGTAGGCGTGCTTGCGGGCAATCCAGTAGCTCTCCGTTGCCCAGTCGAAAGCATCGCCCTGCGACCAGAGTTGCAGGTTGTCGCGTTTGATTTCTTTTCTCAGCTTGCGGGCAGCGGTTTTGAATCGGTGGTTGCCCATAAGTTCCAGGACGAGAGAGGTGTCCCATACGCTGTGCAGGCTGGGCGGATAGTCCATGGGGGTATCGGCGTCAAAGGAGTAGTGTATTCCTTGGAAAGAGTTCACGGGAAGCATATTTCCGCCCATGTCATTGTAACGGGAGACACCATGCAGGGGCTGGTGCAGATCGCCGACAAAGTGGGCAAGAAAGCGCAGGGCATCGAGTTTTTGCTGCTGGGTGGAATCCGGCGAGGCCAGTACCTTCTGCCACCGAGGAATCTGACGGACGACGTTATCTTCTCCTTCGGGCATCTCTAGCTTGAAATTTTTGGTGTAACGCAGAGCGGCATCGAAATCAATGTAGTGCCATTTCCCGTTGTTTGGATATATTTCTTTATACTCCTTGATTCCCCGAATCTCATCCGGCCAGCAAGAAACTTCGGGGTCACTGAGGCGGTCTTCATCAAGCAGGTCCTCCATTTTTTCGCGGGTTGTTGGCGTCAGATAGCTGTTGGCAATGAGGGCAATCATGCCGTGCCCCTCGGGACCCCAGGCTTGCGCTGGGCCGCTCAGGCAAAAAGTGAGAAGAACAAGAGACAACATGGTCCGTGTAACGATCATGATCCACTCCTTTCGGGAAAAATGATGGTATACACGCTCAGGCTGGGAGATGTTAAGGCGTTTTAAATGAAAAGAGGTTCCAGCGAAAATCATCGTCCTCGAAAGGTCCGAGCCATTTCCAGTCCTCGGATTGCGGAGTGATGCGTGTGGAGTCCTCGGAAACGAGCAGGAAGAGCGTCTGGTTTTTCCGGCACAGCTTCTCGAGGTGTTCGGTCGTCACGGGGCGTATGATCTTAAAGGAATAAATAGCGAAACCCATTTCCGGCTTGGGCGGATTTTCACGGTCGGCCTCATACAGAAAATAGGCCGGGGCGTCGCCAATGACTTCCGCGAACCGTTCGGCCTGCGCCTGCCAGGGATAGGCCTGATGTCCGGCGAGGGAATAGCCGTAATAGCCGAAGGTGCCGAGCACCACCATCCAGATGCCCACCAGCAAAAAACTCACCCGACGCAACGGTACGGCACTGAAACGAAAACCCGCCGAACAGACCAGCAGTAACAGCGCCAATCCGAACAGACTGCCGAGCGTGGAGATGCCCTCGATGTACGGCTCATCGAGCACGCCCTGCGTCATCAGCCAGGGCTGAAGCAAAATCAGCACGGGAACAACGAGTGAAATCAAGGCGGCAATCACCCAAAAAAGACGCAGCAGGTGGGACGGACCTTTCTGGAGCGACACCTCGCGCAGCACCTGGTTCAGATAAACCGCGCACATCAAACCCGCAGACGGCAGCAGAGGCACCAAGTAGCGTGCGTTCCGCATCGGCCACGCACTCACAAAAAGGAAAGGCAGCAGAAACCAAAGCAGCGGAAAAAATCGGGCGCGCCCGTCTTCTTTACGGCGGAATGGATGGACCAGCGAACCGAGCCACCAGAAGGTCCACGGAAAAACAAAGGCCACGATGCCGGCGTAATAATACAATGGGCGGAACTGATCGGTATCCACCGGCTTGTATTCATCGGCCAGGGAGGACAGGGCGAGTGATTGCAGGTCGAGCGTGTGAAGCGTCCACGGCAGTAGAATCAACGACCCGAGCGCCACCGCCAAACAGAGGCCTGCCGCATCGCGGACGGGACGGCGCGAGAGCAGCGCGATGGCGGTCACAAGCGGCGCAAGCACCCAAACGGCACCCACCGGTCCCTTCGTCATCAGCGTGGCACCCAGCGCGACACCGGCAAGCCCCCAGAAAAGCCACGACCACGCCGCCCGCTCCTCCGGATTGCGCCCGCGCACCGCACGAACACCGAGTGCCACCGCCAAGGTGGCCCAGCCCATGAGTTGCGCGTCGTAGGTGGCGTAATGCGTTTGTTTAATCAGCAAAAAGGTGCTTCCCGTGGCGAGAGCCGCCAGCAGGCCCGTGGTGCGGTTGCGCAGTTGAACTCCGATCCAGAAAACGGAGGCCAGACCGATCAGCACCACCAGAATGGTCATCAGGCGTGAGCCAAAGGCCAATTGCTCCACCGTGACGGTATCCGGCGCATAGCCGTGCCAGGCCAACAGGTTTAACCAGACCAGCATCGGCGGTTTCTCAATACGTATGACGCCGCCATCCCAGGTCGGATTCCACCACGCCATTGGCTCGCCTGCCTCCACACGAAGCCAGGTTTCGAGGCTGGTTTGCATACAGATCGTTTCCATCGAACGGACCGGCGAAGGTCGCCCCATGAAGACCACGTAGGGCGGAAGCACAAAAAGAAGTACCGCGCAAAGAAGGAAAACAGTCCGCATTCCGTATGGATTCGTTGTTCTTTTTTCGCTATGCATAAACCGTGTTTTCCGCCTGCGACTGTTCACTGCGTAGGCCGTGGTGTAGCATGGGACGCACCAGGATACCAACGAAAAATCATTGCGAACAAGACGATGCGAAACGGACGAAATCTACTTTTGTTTATCCTTTTGCTGGCGGCCTGCGCCCTGCCGCTGCTGGTGCATTACGACACCTCCGGACCGGCGCGCATCATGGAAAACCTCAGCATCATGTCGAGCCAGGAGGCCTGGCTGCGTATGCAGCAAGGCGAAGAACAAGCCTGGTTGGCACCAACGTGGAACGGGCGCCCGCGCGTGAACAAGCCGCCGATGCTCGTCTGGTTGAATCTGCTGGCCTGGCGTTTGGCACCTGGCGATGCCTCGGTGGACGTGCTGATCGGTTTGGCCCGGCTGCTGGCGGCGGGCTTCGCTCTGCTCGCCTTAGCTTCCACCTACTTGATCACTGCGCGGTTGACCACGCACCGCTTGGCGCGATTGGCCCTGCTCCTAGTCGGAAGCAGTTTTCTGTTTATCCGGCAGGGACGTTTTGCGACCTATGATACGCATCTGCTCGGTTGGAGTATGCTGGCGGTGGCGATGGGCGTCCTCGCCCTGACCGGGCGGCGCACGAAGAGCAGCACCTGGTGGTTTCTGCCATGCGGCATCGCGTTTGGCGCGGCCCTGTTGACCAAAGGCCCTATCGCCCTGCTTTTTGTTTTGCTTCCTTTGGTGGTGTTTGCGGCGGCGTGGCGTCCGCACCGCTTGGCCGCTCTTGCGGGTCTTGCATCCGCCGCGCTGCTGGGCCTGCTGCTTTTCGCGAGCTGGTACGCCTACATCTTTCTGCATCATCCCGAAGCTTGGGCCTGGGTTGTTCGCGAATATCGTTTTCCAGCCCAGGCCGAGGCGGCACCTTGCTGGTATTACGCCGGTCTGGTGCCGCTGCTATTTCCCTGGTCGGTTTGGTTTCTGCCCGCGCTGCTTCTTCCGTTTCGCGCGAAGACTGTTGCCTCGCGCCGGGTCTTTTTTCCTCCGTGGCTTTGGCTGGCGTCTGGTCTCGTGCTGCTTTCTTTTTCACACGCCAAGAATGCGCGCTACATTCTTCCACTGATTCCGGCAGCGGGTATTTTGACGGCGCTGTATTTCGGGGTGCTTGAAAAGCATTTTACCGCGTTGCATCGGCGTGCTGGCATCCGGTTGGTGGCGATCATTCACTGGACGGCACTGGGGACGGCCTTGCTGGCGCTGTCGGCGACCTTGCTGCTTCAATCCCGCTATGCCGTGGATGGTTCTCATCCCCTGAAGTATTTCCCGCATTTGCCGGGCGTGGCGCCTTGGGCGGCGGTGCTGCTGGGCGTCTTTCTGATCATCGGTTGGCTCATCGCCCTGCGGGCCTATCGGCGGGGCGCGGTCATCCGGTCGGCCTGCATCACGGCCTTTCTGCTGCTGGCCGCCTCCACCGTCGGCTATTACACTTATGCCATTTCCGAAGACAACGGCATTTATCCGCACCGCGCCGATGCCGAACGCTTGGCGGGCTATTGCGCCGATCTGCCAATCCACTATTACTCGATCATCCCCGATGAAAAACGAATCGATCCTTTCTGTCTGCCCAAACGCGACCGCGATCCCGACAAGGAATTTCTGATTTATTATCGGGACATCATACTGCCGCGAACGCCCGAGGCCATACGGGCCAAAACACTTCGCGGCGTGCCGGGCCGGGTCTGTGTGCGGGATGTGCCGAAACGTTGTCAACTGCTTGAATCGTGGGGCTTCCAGTATGTTTTTACGTTTGAGGACGGCACGGTGCCCGCATGGAAGTTGTATGAATTTCTTCCGTAGTGCTGCACGTTGCTGTATAACACTCCGCCAAAACAGGGAGGGATTCAACGATGACAACCAACCCGTACAGCAAGTCGATCCGCCTAGGACTTTACGCCCTGATCGGGGGGGCTCTTCTGCTCTTCGTCGTGCGCAATCTTCCCTGGCATCTGGATAACTATGATCAGGCGCGACAAGCCTATGCCGCGCTGGACATCGTACAAAACGGTCATTGGCTGCTTCAGGAATTGCCGTATGGAGGTTACGCCACTAAACCGCCACTCACCGCCTGGCTTCAGGCGGCCTGCTATTACATCCCGGGCGTCGGCTGGGATGTCGCCCTTCGCCTGCCCCTGTTTGCCGCCGCCGTGGTTCTGCTTCTGCTGATGTACCGCTGCGGTCTCCGTCTGGGCGGGTCGCTGGGTGCCGCGCTCGCAGTGGCGGCCTTCGCATTTAATATGATGACGGTACGCATCGCCACGCTCGTCCGAACCGATATGCTGCTGGCCCTCTTCTGTTTTATTCCGGGCCTGATGATTCTGAACCACATCGAACGGAAACAGGCTTGGTCGCGACGGGAGGTGTTCTTCTTTTTTCTGGCCATCCTGGCAGCCGTATTCACCAAGGGACACACCGTCTATGCTTTTCTGCTTCCCGGCCTGGCGGCCTTCGCGTTGATTCAGCGCAAGCGGGGCGAACCCAATCGGGCCTGGCCGGGGTGGACGGCCCTTCTGGTGCCGATTCTTCTGCTCCTCGGCACCCTGGTCTGGGCCGTGTGGCGCTATCCGGGATTCTACGAACAGATCGTTGTCGGTGAAATGGCCTCCGCATTTCAACCCTCCGAGGGTGGAAAAACCGCCAAGCCGTTTCTTTATTACGTCGCCCACATTCTACATCGCTGGTCGCCTTGGAGCCTACTTCTGATTCTGTTGGCCGGAACCCAGGTCAAACGCCTGAAAACCTGCTGGAAAGACCCGGTGTTCGTGTGGCTGGCGTGCTGGACGCTGGGCGGACTGCTGGTGATCTCTGCCATTCCGGATAAACGAAGCGACCGACTCTTTCCCCTGCTTCCCCCGCTCGCGCTCCTGCTGGTCTATTTCGCTTCGCTCTATGATAAGGCCCGCCTGCTGGGCCTGAATTACCGTCGGCTCGTGACCGGCGTCATCGTCCTCGGAACCTGCCTTTGGACGGCCTATGGTCTCTCCGAAACGGGCAACGATTGGCGCAAGCAAACCCACGCCCTACGTCTCTTTTCCACCCGGATCGCCGCACAGATTCCCCGGGAGCGCCTCGCGGTGGCGGGTCCTTCCGCTGAAGGCTTTTTATGTTACTTTGAACAGACAGAAAGCATGACGGCGGCGGAGGCCGTACGGGCATGGAAAGAACAACGTCTGAACGCTCTGGTGATCAGTCGGCATCTGCTGGAGGGCCATGAAGCCGACTTCGAGCCTTACGCCGTGCTTGATCGCGTGCAGGACCCGTTTAACGAAGAAAGCTATTCCTGTATTATTCCAACGGAATCAGCACCTGAAGCTCCGTGAGCGCCTCCCCGCCGAGGGCGATCAAGAACGGGAAGGATGAATTGGAAAAATGGTGCGCCCGACGGGATTCGAACCCATATTTCTAGCTTCGGAGGCTAGCGCTCTATCCATTGAACTACGGGCGCACTCTAAAAGAAAACGCACGGAGAGGTGTATACCACCTCTCCGTGCGTTTCAATGGTGAAAAGACGGAATTATCCGTTGGCCTTTTCAAACTCTTTCATGAAGGCAATCAAGGCATCCACGCCGGCCGCCGGGAAGGCGTTGTAGATGGAGGCGCGTATGCCGCCGACATCCCGGTGTCCCTTCAGGCCCTTCATGTTCTGACTCCCCGCGTCCTTGATGAACTTCGCTTCCAACTCCTCGGACGGCAGGCGGAACGTCACGTTCATGATGGAGCGCGATTCCAGCGAGGCCGTGCCCCGATAAAATTCCGTCGAGTCAATCGCCGCATACAGCTTGGCCGCCTTCTCCTCGTTGCGCTTGCCGATGGCCGCCAGCCCGCCTTCCTTCATAATCCAGCGCGTGGTCAACATCAGCATGTAGCAGCTAAAGCACGGCGGCGTGTTGAGCAGAGAATCCTGCGCAATATGGCTCTTGTAACGGAATATATTCGGTATCTTATCGGATACCCGCTCGGCCAGGTCCTTACGGACAATCACAAGCGTCACGCCCGCCGGACCCAGATTCTTCTGAGCGCCCGCATAGATCAGCCCAAACGAATTGATATCCACCGGACGGCAGAAAATATCCGAAGACATGTCCGCAACCAACGGCGCATCCACCTTGGGATAGCTGCGCCACTGTGTGCCGCCGATGGTCTCGTTGGAGGTGATGTGCAGATAGGCCGCGCCGTCCGACGCCTTAATAGAGGAAGCATCCGGAATGCAGGCTGGCTGCTCCTTCGAGGTATCGGCAACCACCTTTGTGGCACCCAGCACCTTGGCTTCTTTGATCGCCTTGCCCGCCCAGGCACCTGTGTGGACATAATCAGCCGATTGACCTTCACCGCGAAGATTCATCGGCACCATGGCAAACTGCGTGGTCGCGCCGCCGCCCAGGAACAACAGGGAGTAGTCATCAGAGATGTTCGCCACCTTCTTCAGGTTGTCCTTCAGCTCTTCGTGTACGGCCGCATATTCCTTGCCGCGATGACTCACCTCGAGGATGGACATGCCGCAACCTTGGTAGTCAAAAAGCTTTTCCTGGGCCTCTTTGATGGTTTCTTCCGGTAGGATCGCCGGGCCCGCACTAAAATTATATATCCTGCTCATGATCGTTATCGTCCTCTCTTGGTGGTTGATCTCGTCCGACACAATGGGGCGTAATGTAACCCGAAGAGGCGGCAACGTCAATTGGGCGACAGGGAAAACCTTTGGGTATCCCGTGATACCAAGCGGACTCGTTCCCAGCGCTTATGCGGCATAGATGTATGATAGATTGAAACCGTTTTATCTGGGCTCACCTAAAAACATTAAGTAATTGAAGATATGCTCTCAATTTTTTGCTTTTTTATTATAGACACCAGTATAGTTCTATGCTACATATCGGCCTGTTCTTTTGGATGATCTGTCCTGAAGACGGGTATCAATTGAAAAGTATATGACTCGAAAACATATTGAATTGCAGGAAATAACAGAGTAGAAAAGAACCTGTTCCAAGGGGTTGCCATCATGAAAAGCGTAGTCATAGTTTTGCTCGGCATATGGATGCTGTCTTCGGCTATGGTCGTGTTGGCCGGAGAGGCGGAGGAGGATCATCAGGCACTGATGTGCGATGACCTGTTGGTTGAGCTTTCAATGCCGATTCCGCCCCCGCTCAGCGAGTCGGCCCCACGTGATGCCGGCGCTCTGCTTGAACCACTGTACAGCATGGAAAAAAACAAGCTGACGCTGCTGGCCATATTCGGTTTTTCCCTTACGCTGATGACACGCGTGCTTTTTCAGATGCGGGTGAAGGCAAGGCGGCGGCAACTTAGTACCCACTCCTGCGAATTGCATTCCCATTCCTCCATCCAAGCGCGTTATGCGGCACGGAAAGCGAGAAAACAACGCTCTTCGGTCAGGCATTCCATACGCTGTGCACGCACATCGATAGAGCAGTTTCATATGAATAACATGTGTGAGCGGCGGCCTAGATACTCCAGGTCCTACAGGCGTTTTGCGCATTCCCCTTCCTATTGATGTGCCTGCCGGGTGCCGGGAAAAAGTCCGATGATCTTCCAACCTTCGCCGGAATGTCGTGAATCAATGCAGAACTTTGCTTGAAAACGGCTCCGGTTTTCTTTATGAATTCTATCAATTTAGCGGCTTCCGCCATGTTGGGCGATGCCGCTGGACTTGGAAATCAACGAGGGAGTATGAGCTCTGAACGGCTCGTGAAATATATCTCACCATGCAAATGATAAAGCCTGAACTACCCGGTTACGAAATACTTGAGATGCTGGGCGAAGAAGACGGCATGACGATGTGGAAGGCCCGCCAAATTTCGCTGGACCGTTTCGTGGCAATCAAAATACTGGCGGTCACCGCTTCAACCAATGCCGAATCGCTCGCGCAATTGCGGCGCGAAGCCACTGCCGCCGCCCGATTGAAAAATCCGGGCATCGTACAGGTTTTTGATGCCGGTGAATTCGGTCCCTTTGCCTATATTGTGCTGGAATATATTGAAGGGCGTTCGGTGCGCGAACAGTTGAATTTCGTTTCGGTCATGTCCGAGGACGAGGCCTTGGCCATTGTGCAATGGGTCGCCCTAGCACTGCAATACGCTTGGAAAGAACATCGAGTCATTCACTGCGACATCAAGCCGGATAATATTATACTGTCGGAAACCGGTGATGTTCGGGTGGGCAATCTGGGCATCGCCCAAGTTCTTAATGTGATGTCCGCCGGAGGCGATGCCGACGACTTCGTGGGTACGCCCAACTATGCCTCACCCGAGTATGTGGGCAATAAAGAGGCGTTGGACTGCCGAACCGATATTTACAGTCTTGGCGCCACGTTTTACCAACTAGTCACCGGCGTACCGCCTTTCGGGCACCTGGAACCCGCTGACATTCTGGAGCAGCAGCTCCTCGGCCGTCTGGAAGACCCGCGGGACCTGAACCCAAATGTTTCCGATGCCGCGACCTCCGTCATTCATAAAATGATGGCCAAGACGCTGACAGACCGATATGCGGATTGGAAGGAACTGCTGAAAGACCTACACGCTCTCAAAAAGAAGTTGCCTCTGACCTGCCCCCGCTGTCCGTTCGGGCACAGTACGGTGCGGCTCTCACGCCCGTTTATACTTCCCCCGCCGTTGCCCGAAGAAAAACAGCTTGAACCGGTTGCCCCCACCGCGAAAAAACAAATCCGCATCAAAAAAACCGACTTGGAGCAGGCGAAGGCGCCGCGCTCCTACGGTGCTTCGGGATGTCTGCCCAAGCTGCTCTTTCTGCTGCTGCTCGGAACGGGTATTTTCGCTGCCGCTCAGTATACGGAGCTGGGTCCCGTGTTGCGAACACATCTTGAAAACGGTCTGGATTATATTGATTACTACCTGCATGGAACACTGCCCGCCTCGCAGCAGGAACAGCACCTGACCACTCAACTCATGCCGCAGGCGCCCATGCCGCTCCCGCCAACGACTGTGCCGACGGTAGAGGAACCGCTGGCCACCGCCCCGGTCGCCGCTCAACCCGCCGACTGGAAATCAGACCCTTCCTATCAGCAAGGACTCGAACTGTACCGGGAAGCACGCCGTATCTATCAGGAATACATCTCGACCCGGAAGAACCCAGCGCTGCTGGGTGAAGCCGAAGCAAAAGGCCGCGAAGCCATTGAGCTGCTCAAAGCCTGCCGCAAAAAGCTGCCTCCTCAGGCGGGCATCCAACCCATTATCGACCAGTGCTATCACCTGATCTCCGACTGTCATCATGCCCGCCCGCTGGATTTATAGCGCCGACCATCTGCCACCGATTCCCGGTGTTCGCTTTGCTTTAGGACTTGTGTCGAAAGGAAAACCGCATTAGCCTTTCGCATTCATAGCATCGTGTGATCAAAAGAGTCATTATGAGCCAACATCCACTATTATGCGAACACTGCGGATACCCCTTTGACGCAAAACGCACCGTCAAAGGACCGGTCATTTGCCCAGCATGTGGACTGGTCGCTCATCCACACGGCATCGCGGCCACCGCTCCGAACTGCGCCCAACCGGGCCCGACAAGGGTATCCTCCATTCTTCGCATGGCGTGGGCCATCCTGATCCTTGTTCTGCTGCTGTTCAATCTGTACCACCTCCTCCGCCTTCGGAACGATGTCCGAATCCTAAGCAAAACCGCGACGCACCCGGACGACGAAATGCTTCTGATGAATACAGCAGAAGCACCGAACAACGGCGAAGCACCAGCCATACCTGATGAATCCCAGGCTATTCAGGAAATAGCCCTTCGCGACGTCTTGCAGAATGCCCTGAGTGAAGAGGAGTTGCGCCAGTACACCTATTACTCAAACAAGCTGGCCGAGCGCTACCCGCCTTATGCGGTCAACGATTTTATCAAACTGCGACAACTCAATGGGCTTATCCAGCGCGGACAATTCATCGGACTGAAAGATGATGCCGTCTTGCTGTTGCAGAATGGTGTGATTCAAAATATACTGCTGGCTCAACTAGACCGAGACTCCCGGATGCGGATTGATACCGTTTTCCGTGAAAAAGCCATACAATTTCAAATGAACAAAGAACTAAAAACGCCGAATGAAGCACACCCGTCTTCCTCTGGGAGGTAAATGATGAGCGATAAAGAAACCATCGCAACGCTTGAACAAACTAATTTTGAACTCAGCAGACAGCTTGTGCAATCCGAGCGCATGCGCTCTCTGGGCACACTTTCGAGCGGAGTGGCCCACCACTTCAACAACCTCCTGTCCGTCATCCTGGGATATTCCTCCTACATTCTGAATCGAGAGACGCTCTCCACCGAAGCCACGGATGCGCTCCAAAAAATATCGGAAGCCGCTCAGCGCGGGCGCCGCTTAACGGATGAAATTTTGGCTTTTGCAGGCAGCGAATCAGAAGAATTCAAAGGGTACCGCGTGCACGACACCCTGCTGAGTGTCCTCTCGCTCCTCGAACTGCAAACATCCGGACAAATTGAGGTCAACACCGAACTCTCCGCTGAAAATGATTACGTGGCCGCCCCGCAAAGCGCCCTGCATCAAATCGTTTTCAACCTGATTACCAATGCCATTGACAGCATGCCGGCTGGCGGAACCCTTACCGTTCGAACGGCCAACGTAGCCATGTCGGGCGACCAGCCTGGCCAGGACTATCTGCGCCTTGAAGTGGAGGATTCCGGGGGGCTGGTCTTTGATATTCCCGAGTCCGACGAAGGATTCCAGATGAAAGATCGGGCCGGCGTGAAGCTCTCGAGCGTATATGGCATCGTCGGAAAAATGGAGGGCACCGTGCTGATGACCTCCAAACCCGGAGCATCCGCGCGGATTGAGGTGCTGCTGCCCACGGCTCAACCGGACACGTCCGGCACCAAGCCCAAACTGGTATCCAAAAAACTCGACGCTTCACTGATTTGGGTGGTCGACGACAACCCCACCTTTCGTGAAATGTGCGAAGTGGTGCTGGCGGAAGAAAAACATACCGTTCACAAACTTTCCTGCGGAGAAGAACTGCATAAATTCTGGAAGAAAAATGCACAAAAACCTGACCTGCTGATCATTGATTTCAGTATGCCCGATTATAACGGACTGGAACTGGTTGAATGGCTGATCGAACAGAAATCCACCGTCCCCGTCATTCTGGTAAGCGGCCTTTCGGAAGCCCAACCGGATATTCGGCAGGCGCTCTCCTACCGTCGCGTTCATTTTCTGCAAAAACCGTTCGCAGCCAGCGAGCTCGCTGACATGGTCAACGTGGCCCTCGGAGAAAACTTTCTAGATCAGTAAGCAGTCCGTCGGACTTTGGAGTTTGTCCAGGCCAGTATACATCGGGTGGTTTCCGCTTCACAGCCGTGGAACCCATGGTCGGCACCGGGAATGATGTGATCTTCAAAACAAATGGAGCGCGAAGCCTTACGCAGAATGGCGTGCATGCTTTCCACCGGAAGACAGCTATATTCCTCGGCACTTCCGAAGAGGAGCAATACAGGACAAACCACCCGTCTAAAATGGGTAAGCCGTCCTTCGTAATTGAAAATTTTTGATTCCGTCTTGGAGGGATCGGCCACACTGAGATAGCGTCGGGCGGTAAAGCCCAGGCATTGCGGCGGCATCAGCGTATCGCCACGTCCTTCAGCGACCAATTGGTGCGCTCGCTTCACCCAACGATTGAAGGAACGCCCCGCATCCCGCCTTGCAATGGCATAATCATCGCCCGGTGCCAGCAAAGCCAAGCCGCTCACATCCGGGGCCTGCCGCCGCGCCTGATACCAAGTTATTTTCTGACAGCCGGTGCTGTGACCCATCAGAATGAAACGTCGATAACCACGGGCGCGACCAAAAGCAAGCGCGGCATCTAGATCCCCCAGGCAGTCTTCAAAGCGCTCATCGACCACCTGTGCTTCCGCACCACTGTTATTGAAGGAGAGCAAATCGCAGCCGGCCCCAACACACTGGGCCATCAGTTCTTTTTTCAGGTGCGACCGATAGAAATTGCTGTGCATGCCATGCACAAAAATCAACAAGGTTTTTTTTCTTCGTGCATCCGTTCGCAAAAAGCCATCCAACCACACCGTTTCTCCCGTCCTTTTTACGGGAATGCTCACCAGGTGGCCGGGCCATATTCTGCTCTCTTCTTTCATATGCACGTCCTCTTCACGGTCTGCCGGAATCAGGCGTGTCGAAGGTAGGGCAAATTCAGGACAAAGTCCAATCCGTTGGAATGGAAAGAAGAAATGGAGGCGCGGATCGGACTCGAACCGATGAATACAGGTTTTGCAGACCCGTGCCTTACCACTTGGCTACCGCGCCTATTAAGGAAAGAGCGGGGGTAAAGTAGAAGTGCCGCTCCGAAAATGCCAGTAAAAAATGCCATTTTTTACGAGAAGAGGGAAAGAAGAAGTCTGGAATATCGGCAAGAGAAAGAGCGCCCGGGTGGACGCTCTTTCCATTTAGCCGATTCAATGCAGCCGTGCACCGTTTAAGGGGCGTCCTCCGGTTCCATGTCCGTCGGGCCGCATCCCATGGTTCCGGGGCGTCCTTTTCCGCACTCCGGCCCGCGCTTTTTTCCGCCGCATTTCTTCCCATCCCGATTCTTCATTTCGCCTTTACGCATGGCACCCATTTCCTTGCGGATCTGTGTGCGCTGCTCTTCGGTCAGGTTGCTTTGAGCATCCAGCCAAGCGGTCATGCCGGCCTTTTTTAGCTTCAGCTGGCAGGCACTGACCTCGTCCATGGCCTTAAAAATCGCATCGCGATCATCCGATTGCGATTTCATCAGCGTTTTTAAGGCCAAGTGCGCCGTTTTCGCTTCCGCTTCAAGTCCTGTTTTCTCCTGTTCAGAGCGAAGGCTGATTTCTTCCAACGCCTTTTTCTGGTCGGCGGTGATGTTGAGGCGGCTCATGCATTCCTCGTTTTCCAGCAGGCAGCCTACGCCGCGCATCGGCCCGCAGGGACCGTCCTTCTTCGGGCCGCACTTGCCGGGGCCTTGGGCAAAAGTACCCGCACTGAATGCCAATAAGCTGGCCAGGGAAAGCATACAAATCATTCTGTTCTTCTTCATCTCGCACTCCTTGTTTTTCGCTGTTTTCTCATTGCGCCTTGTTCTCTGTGAAATCTCTGCGCATGGTGAGTAAAACGCAGCGGAGTGAAATATATTGCAAAAAAAATCCCGGGCCGTGGCCCGGGATGTGTCTTGAGCGTAGTTTAAATAAGGGTTGGCAATACTCCGTACAGGCTAACGACGAGCCTCGTCGTGTGTAGGGGGAGATACCTTGTTACGAAGCATTGCCAACGCCAAATTGTTTGAGAACCGCTCCCCACTTATTTCTTATTTAGATTGCCACGGCTATTCCGTTTTTGGCGCTTTATTGCTGGAGAACATTAGGATCAGGTTCAGTATAATACCGACCAGCGCGGCCAGACCCAACCCCTTGAACTGAACCGGACCAAACGACACTTCAGCTCCACCAATCCCGAGCACCAGAATAGATGCAGCAATCATCAGTATACGAGCATCCGAGAAGTTCACGCGGGCATCCACCATGTTCTTGGCTCCGATGGCAGCAATCATACCGAACAGCAGAATAGAAATACCGCCGATTACAGGACTCGGAATCGTACCGATCAGCGCGGTAAATTTCGGAATGACCGCCAACAGAATCGCGCAGCAGGCGGCAATACGCATGACGATGGGATTGTATACGCCCGTCAAAGCAACCGCACCGGTGTTTTCTGAGTAGGTGGTATTGGCCGGTCCGCCGATCAAGGCCGACAGCGAAGTGGCCAAACCATCACCCAACAACGTACGATGAATGCCGGGGTCTTTGACAAAGTTTTTGCCGACTACATTGCCGATGGCCAGAATATCACCCACGTGCTCCACGATGGTGACGATTGCAATGGGCAGAATAATCGACATCGCGCGCATGGAAAAGACCGGCTTGCTGAATGCAGGAACACCAAACCAAGCCGCTTCTTTCACCGTAGTGAAATCCACCATGCCCATGATAACCGAAAGAATGTAACCAAGAATCAAGGCGATCAGTACCGGCAGCATGGAGAGCAGTTTGGCTCTTTTCTCAAAGAACACCCTCACAAAAACGGCGACGGCGAAGGTAAAGCCAGCCACAAGCCAGCATCCCGACACACCGAATTGCTCCACCAGTTGCGGCGCGTAGGAACCATTGGCATTCTTGATAGCCACGGGGGCAAGAATCAAGCCGATCAGCATGATCACCGGACCGGTTACGTGTGCAGGAAGGATCCTGTGCAGCATGTCATAGCCAATGACTTTGAAAAAGGCCGCCGCAACAACATACAACAGACCCGCAACAAAAATCGCGCCGCAGGCTTCCGGAAGGCTACCGCCTTCCGCCGTGGAAACGGCAATGATGCCGGGAATAAAGGCAAAGGATGAACCCAAAAATACCGGAACTTTGAATTTGGTAAGGACGTGAAACAGCCACGTACCAACACCGGCCGCAAAGAGGGTCACGCCCACGTCAAGCCCTGTGATAATCGGCACCAATACCGTCGCCCCGAACATCACAAACGTATGCTGAATGCCCAGCACCACATTTTTGCCCGTTACATCTTCCTTAATACTCATACGCTTAGCCCCTTTTGTTGATGTTAACCAATGCCTGAGTCACTCCGCGTTTCGGTATTTTTTTCCGTGCCAACCCCTTATCATTTTGAACAAAAGGCTTGGCGGGAAATAAACACCCGTCGGAAAAGATTATAGGCACGGAACGGTCACAGTCAAACGAGTTTTTTCAACTTTATCATGGAGAACCTACTGGTTCCATCAGCCGGAGCAGCTCCCCGGCGGCGCGTTCTCCGCCGCCCCGCTCCATCGGTTCAGTTGGAAGAGGGCTCTCTTCAAGACGCTCCAGATAGGAGCGGACACGCCCGGCATACAAATCTTCCTGCGGGATGTGCACGCCGCGCAGATGCCTGCGAATGGCCTTTTCCAAAATAGGATATTCAATGAAATCGCGACGGTCCACGTAGACGAGCGGTTTGTCGTTGGCCACGCATTCGGAGAGTAGACCATAGCCCGGCTTGGAAAGGACGGCATCCACGGTGGCGAGTACGTCGGTGAAGGGAATATGCTCTCGATCCACAGCATGGACCCCGCTGCCCTCCCAAACCAACGGCTTGACGGTGAAGAACTCGAACCCCTCTTCGCGGGCTACGCGCCGCACGGTCTCCTCCGTCCAGTTGAGCACAGAAAAGGAAAGCAGTACCCAGCGTTTTCCGGGATCGGCGCCAGTGACGGCGGCCAGTTCGGCGCGTCGTTTGGCTCCCGCTTTTGCCAACAGGGGAATATCCACCTGCCGTTTGAATACGGTCATGGCTTCGGAAAAGGGCAGGCGGAGCAGCAGGTCCGCACAACGGTAACCTTCCTCAATCAGGGCAATCAGGGGATGCCATCGCGCCTCCTGCTCCGCGAATGGCGAGTAAATCCAGTTCCAACCAAAATTCCCAATGGCAGCACAGGGTATGCCTGCCGCAGAGGCGGCTTCGAGAGGTATCGAGGGAATATCCGCCACGACAAGGGTGATGTGTGATGCCTGCAGGTAGCGGATTTCCTGCTCGATCAGAGCTTTGCGCCGTGCAAAGAGAGCCTCGACCGCCCGCAACGTGGCCGGAACATCCACGGCGACCGAATCTAACTGAATCATGCCCACGTCGAACGCCCCGGCACGCAGGGAAACGGGCAGCCCGTTCAAGCGCGGACGCAGAAAGGCTTCCGGCAGGGCCGTGATGAGTTCCACCTCGATGTCGGGCCACCCAGCGAACAGCTCGGGGAGAATATCGCATGTGCGCACCCCATGCCCGTATCCATGCCCCGAAACGTAATAAGCAATTTTTTTCATGTGGTTCTGTACCCAGTTTGCGATACATTAGGACCTTAAGGACTCGTTCCTTGCAAAAGAAAGAAGATTTTCCACCGAAGGAGCCAAAACCATGTTGCTTGACAGCAAGCCTTATACGCTCGACCGTATTGCGCGGATGATCCTGAAGCTGCTCATTCTGCTCGGTATAATCGCCATGCTGAATTATTTCAGTGAGGTCCTCATCCCTTTTGCCGTGGCCTTTCTGTTGGCTTATCTGATTAATCCGCTGGTTACAGGCCTTCAGCATCGAGTCAAACGGCGCGGAATAGCGGTGGCGGTGGCGCTGGTCTTGGTCGTGGCGGCATTCACCGGCTTGGTTCTCTTTCTGACCCCGCTGATTCTTCGCGAATTTTCGGCCATGATTCCGTTTCTCACCAAGATTGAGCAGGCCCGACCCCCGGATTGGCTGATTAAGCTACTGCCGAATGTACAGTGGGATCACTTCTTGCAGCGCCTAGCTGATCAGGATGTGCGGGAGTGGTTTCAGTCAGAACGCTTTCAGGAACTCTTTCAGGGTATGCTTCGTCGCGCATTGCCAGGCGTATGGAGTGTTATCACCGGTGCCGTCAGCTTTGTCCTTGGGCTGATTGGCCTGGCCGTTATCCTACTCTATATGATTTTTCTTCTCATCGATTACGATAAAATCAAGGAAACGTGGCCCGATTACCTGCCTCCAAGCTATCGGGTACCGGTGGTTGGTTTCGTAGATGACTTCAACGAGGCCATGAAGCGTTATTTTCGCGGGCAGGCGATGATCGCCTCAATCGTAGGGTGCCTGTTTGCCTTTGGTTTCTGGTTGATCGGCCTGCCGCTCGGCATTTTCCTTGGGCTTTTCATCGGCCTGCTCAATATGGTGCCCTACTTGCAAATTGTCGGCTTGATCCCCGCCTTTCTGCTGGCCTTTCTCTCGAGCATCATCACCGGCGCAAATCCCTGGCAATTACCCCTGCTGACGCTCCTGGTGTTTGCTGTGGTGCAGACACTCCAGGATCTGGTGCTGACACCGAAAATCCTGGGCAAAGCCACGGGCCTAAGCCCGGCGGTCATTCTCCTCTCGCTGGCCATTTGGGGCAAATTGCTGGGATTTCTTGGGTTGCTCATCGCCATCCCGATGTCCTGCCTGGTGCTCGCCTACTACCAGCGCTTCATTGCGCCGCCTAGTCGAGCGGAGCAGACAGACTGAATAACCGCACATTCCTGGCTTTGCGGCTTTGTGTGAGAATCTTTCCCCGGAAAGTGAAACTTCAATATTAGATTGTCATGCCACATGTTTTCATTAAGCTGTGCTCCATACAGACGTTTAACGGCGGCAGCGTTCCGCCCATCGAAGGAGAAAAAATATTATGAAAGGTGTTGTACTGGCCGGAGGACTGGGGACCCGGTTGAACCCGCTCACAAAAATTACCAACAAACATCTGCTGCCGATTTACAAAAAGCCGATGATTTTCTATCCCATCGAGATGCTGGCGCAGGCTGGCATCAAGGAGGTCCTGATCGTCACCGGCGGCAACAATGCCGGAGATTTTCTGCGCCTGATCGGCAATGGCAAACAATTTGGACTGCGCCATCTCGAATATACCTACCAGGAAGGCGAAGGCGGCATTGCCGATGCCCTCAGCCTAGCGGAAGATTTCGTGGACGGACATAAATTCACGGTGGTGCTGGGCGATAACCTCCTCGAAAAAGGCATTCGACACGGCGTCGAGGCCTTTCAAAATCAGCCCGAGGGAGCGCGTATTTTTCTGAAAGAGGTGGATCACCCTTGGGAATACGGTATCGCAACCGTGGAAGGAAAGCGCATCACCCAAATCATTGAAAAGCCCAAGGATTCACCCAGCAATCTGGCGGTGATCGGGGTCTACATGTATCCGGCGGATGTCTTTGATTTCATCAAGGGGCTGACACCCTCCGCACGCGGGGAGCTTGAAATTACGGACGTAAATAACCGCTATATCGCACAGGGTGCCATGCAGTATGATCTGGTCGATGGATGGTGGATGGATGCAGGCGAAAATGCCGAAGCCCTGCTGATGGCGAACCTGACGGTCGCCCGCATGGAAGGAGTGGCCATTTGATGCGGGTGGTGATTGTCGGCGCCAACGGAATGCTTGGAACGGACCTGAAGAACGCCTGCGCGTGTGCAGGCGTGAACTTCGTCGGCTTGGACCTGCCCGAAATAGACATTACCAGACCGGAACGTCTCCAGGATGACATGCCCGAATGTGACTGGATCATTAACTGCGCCGCTTATACCCGTGTGGATGACGCGGAAACGAATCGCGATATCTGTTTTTCCGTCAATGCCGAAGGCCCGCGTAACTTGGCCCGACTCTGTGCGCAACGGAGCGTTTCGTTGCTGCATATCAGCACCGATTATGTCTTCGACGGCACCAAAAAAAACCCCTATCAGGAGGATGACCCGACCCACGCCCTCAGTGTGTATGGCGAAAGCAAGCTCGCCGGGGAACGCGCCGTGCAGAACGCCGGATGCGCGTATATCATCGCGCGCACCCAGTCGCTTTTCGGCCTGCATGGCCCGAGTTTTATTCAATCCATTATGCGCTTTTTAGCCGAGGGCAAAGTGCCGCTGAAAGTCGTGCATGATCAGGTGTCCTGTCCCACCTGGAGCGGACAGTTGGCCGACGCGCTGCTGCGGCTGCTTCAAACAAAACACCGGGGCATCGTGCATACCTCGTCGGAAGGTGCCTGCTCGTGGTTTGATTTTGCACGCGCCATTGTGGACCGGGTTCAGCCCGGCGTGGAAGTGATTCCAGTCCCTGCCTCCACCTATCCGCGCCCCGCACGACGCCCCGCCAATTCCGTGCTGGATAAAACGCGCTATACGCAATGGACCGGCCATCGCTTCCCTTCTTGGCAGGAGGGATTGGATGCCTATCTCGAAGCCCTCAACCATGAATCGCTGACTTAAACCTTCATAAAAACAAAACCATCACGCCCCGGCCATCCGGCCCTGAACAACCCCGGAGAACGCCCCATGCCTAAACGAAACGACATCAAAAAAGTAATGATCATCGGATCGGGTCCCATCATTATCGGTCAAGCCTGCGAGTTTGACTATTCCGGTACGCAGGCCTGCAAGGCGCTGCGCGAACTGGGGTACGAAATTGTACTCGTCAACTCCAACCCGGCCACCATCATGACCGACCCCGGCACGGCCGACGCCACCTACATCGAGCCACTCAATGTGCAACGCATGGAACAAATCATTGCCAAAGAACGCCCCGATGCCCTCCTGCCCAATCTGGGCGGACAGTCTGGGCTCAATCTCTGCCTCGAACTGGCAAAGGCCGGGGTACTCGAAAAATACAAGGTCGAGGTCATTGGCGTACAGGTCGACGCCATTGAGCGCGGCGAGGACCGCATTGCCTTCAAAGACACCATGAACCGCCTCGGCATCGATATGCCCAAAAGCGCGCCGGCCTATACCGTGGCCGAAGCCGAAGCCATCGCCTCTGAATTGGGCTACCCCGTGGTCGTGCGCCCGGCCTACACCATGGGCGGAACAGGCGGCGGCCTCGTCTACAATCTCGAAGAGCTGCGCGTCATCGTCAACCGCGGCATTGCGGCCAGCATGGTGGGGCAGGTGCTGATTGAGGAGTCCGTGTTGGGGTGGGAAGAACTCGAACTCGAAATCGTGCGCGACGCGATCGGCAAAATGATTACGGTCTGCTTCATTGAAAACGTGGACGCCATGGGCGTGCATACCGGGGATTCCTTCTGTACCGCGCCCATGCTCACCATCAAACCCGAACTCATGAAGCGCCTGCAGGACTACTCCTACCGAATCGTCGAAGCCATTCAGGTCATCGGCGGCACCAACGTACAATTTGCGCACGATCCAAAGACTGATCGGGTCGTCATTATTGAAATCAATCCGCGCACCTCGCGTTCCTCGGCCCTGGCCTCCAAGGCCACCGGCTTCCCGATTGCCCTGATCTCCGCCAAACTCGCCGCCGGATTGACTCTCAAGGACATCCCGTACTGGCGTGACGGAACCCTGGATAGCTATACCCCCTCCGGCGACTACGTGGTGGTCAAGTTCGCTCGATGGGCCTTCGAAAAATTCAAAGGCTCGGAAGATAAACTCGGCACCCAGATGCGCGCTGTGGGTGAGGTCATGAGCATCGGGAAAAATTACAAAGAAGCCTTTCAGAAGGCCATCCGTGCGCTGGAAAACGGACGCCATGGACTCGGCTTCGCCAAAGACTTCAACCGGCGCACGCTTCCCGAACTGATGCACCTGCTGCGCGAGGCCACCAGCGAGCGGCAGTTCATTATGTATGAAGCTATTCGCAAAGGTGCCGACACCGAAGAACTCCATCGCCTGACCCACATCAAACACTACTTCATCGAACAAATGCGCGAACTCGTGCAACTCGAAGAAGAAGTCCTCGCCACCAAAGGCACCACCCTGCCTGACGAACTCCTCCGGCGCGCCAAACTCGATGGCTTTTCCGATAAGTATCTCGCCCGGATTCTGGGCGTGTCGGAAAAAAGCATCCGCACGAAACGTCTGGGCCTCGGCCTGCTCGAAGCATGGGCACCGGTGCCCGTCAGTGGCGTGGAAGATGCCGCCTACTATTACTCCACCTACAACGCCCCCGACCAGGTCGCCGTCAGCGACCGACGCAAAATCATGATCCTCGGAGGCGGGCCCAACCGCATCGGCCAGGGAATCGAATTTGATTACTGCTGCGTACACGCCGCACTCGCACTCCGCGAACAGGGCTATGAAACCATCATGGTTAACTGCAACCCCGAAACCGTATCCACCGACTACGATACCTCCGACAAACTCTACTTCGAGCCCCTCACCGTGGAAGACGTACTCAGCATCTACCACAAAGAAAAACCGGAAGGCGTCATTGTACAGTTCGGCGGCCAGACCCCGCTCAACATCGCCGAAGAACTCGCACAAGAAGGCGTCCGAATCCTGGGCACCACGCCCGCCACCATCGCCCTCGCCGAGGACCGTGATCTCTTCCGAAAAATGATGGATAAAATGGGCATCCCCATGCCCGAATCCGGCATGGCCACCAACCAGGAAGAAGCCCTGGCCGTGGCCGCCAACATCGGCTACCCGCTGATGGTGCGCCCCTCCTTTGTCCTCGGTGGACGCGGCATGGAAGTGGTGTACGACGAAGCCGACCTGCAACGCTATGTGAACACCGCTGTCGAAGTCACCCCGGACCGCCCCATCCTGATCGACCGCTTTCTGGAAGACGCCCTCGAATGCGAAGCCGATGCCCTCTCCGATGGACACGACGTATTTGTCCCAGCCATCATGGAACACATCGAGCAGGCCGGCATTCACTCCGGCGATTCCGCCTGCGTGATCCCGCCTGTGAACATCGAAGAAAAACACCTCAAAACCATCGAGGACTACACCCGCCGCATTGCCGAGGAACTGCACGTGGTGGGACTGATGAACATGCAATACGCCATTGCCGACGACCAGGTCTATGTTCTCGAGGCCAACCCGCGTGCCTCGCGCACCGTCCCCTTGGTTTCCAAAGTGTGCGCCATCTCGATGGCACGCGCCGCCACCCAGCTCATGACCGGATGCCCACTCGCCGAACTCGGACTGCAACACGCCGACATCCCGCACTACGGCGTCAAAGAAGCCGTCTTCCCCTTCAACATGTTTCCGGAAGTCGACCCCTTGCTCGGGCCTGAAATGCGATCCACCGGCGAAGTGCTGGGCATGGCCGACAGTTTCGGCATGGCCTTCTTCAAGGCCGAAGAAGCCGCCCGTCCACCCCTTCCCACCGAGGGCGTCGTCCTTATCAGCGTATCCGAAAAAAGCGACGCCGTGGCGCGCATTGGGCGCGACTTCGCACAGATGGGTTTCCGCATACGTGCCACGGAGGGCACCTGCCTCTTCTTTGAACAGCAAGGCATCCAAGCCGAACTCATCAGCAAAATGCACGAAGGCCGCCCGAACATCGTGGACGCCATCATGAACGGCGAAATCCAGCTTGTCATCAATACGCCCATAGGAAAAAAAGGACAGCACGACGATTCCTACATTCGCAAGACTGCCATTAAATATAAAGTGCCCTACATCACCACGCTCGCCGCCGCCTTAGCCTCTGCAAAGGGAATCGCCGCCAGCCGAACCGGTGGCGGCCAAGTCAAGTCCCTTCAGGAATACCACCGCGACATCAAAAAGAAAGACGCCAACTCATGAAAATACTCGTCACCGGCGGTGCTGGATTTATCGGCAGCAACTACATTCGGATGGTCCTTCAGGAACGCACCGATACCGAGATTGTCAACCTCGATGCCCTCACCTATGCCGGCAATCTCGAAAACCTGGCCGACATCGAAAACGATCCGCGCTATACCTTCATCAAAGCGGACATTCGCGATGCCGCCCAAGTGCGTGCCGCCTTCGAGGCGCATCCCGATCTCGATGCCATCCTCAACTTTGCCGCCGAAAGCCATGTTGACCGCAGTCTCCACGTCGGTGCCGACGCCTTCATCCAAACCAACATCGCCGGAACCCAGCACCTTCTCGATGCCTGCCGTGCATTCAAAATCGGACGCTTCCTGCAAGTCTCCACCGACGAAGTGTACGGCAGCCTCGGACCCGAAGGCAGCTTCACCGAAACCACCCCCCTCGCGCCAAACAATCCCTATTCCGCCACCAAAGCCGCCGCCGACTTCATGGTGCGTGCCGCCGCACGCTCCTACAAACTCGACGCCGTCACCACGCGCTGCTCCAACAACTTCGGACCCTATCAATTCCCGGAAAAACTCATCCCGCTGATGATTGCCAACGCCCTCGAAGAAAAGCCCCTGCCGGTCTATGGCGATGGCATGCACGTGCGCGACTGGATTTACGTCGACGACCACTGCCGAGGCATTGACCTCGTCCTGCGACAGGGCAAATCCGGCGAAGTCTACAACATCGGCAGCATGCACGACATACCCAACCTCGAACTCGTCAAAACCCTACTCGCCAAACTGGGCAAACCGGAATCCCTCATCACCTTCGTGCAGGATCGCCCTGGACACGACCGGCGCTACGCCATGGACGCCGTTAAAATCCAGAATGAACTCGGCTGGGCCCCCCGCTATACCTTTGAACAAGCCATGCAGAAAACCATCGACTGGTATCTCACCCATCGCGACTGGCTCGAAAACGTGCGCAGCGGACAATACACCGCCTACTACGAAAACCTCTACGGCCAACGCGCCAAAGCCTGACCGCCACATCACCCCCGCCAAGTCCCTGAAATTATTTTTTCCAACCATTGGAAAATCCGGCGCGGCAATTCAAGAAGCCCAAAAGCCGTGGCGCTCGGAGAGCACCACGCGACCATTCTAAGAAAACTGCCTTTTGAATTCAGCGTAGTCGTTTTGAATCTGGTTCAGGGTCTCGCGAAGAGTGGCGACTTCGCCTTCCAGTGCGGCCACGCGTTCGCACAGTCCAGGGCCTTGAGGGATTGGTTGCCCACCTTCATTTTCCTGCGCGGAAACGGTCTGCACCGCCGTTCCTGAAAATAGATGAGTCCAACGTTGTTCCCGCTTGCCGGGTTCCCGGGGCAGGATGGCTGTAAACGGGCCGTCGGTGCGGACGGACAACTCCTGAAGAGCCTGCTCCACCTCGCTCAGATCGTTCATCGGGCAAATGCGGGAAGCGTGCGTGCGCAATTCGCCGGCGGTTTGAGGACCGCGAAGAAACAGCTCGCACAGGATGGCGAATTCCTGGGGAGAGAAGGTCCATTGATCGGCCAGAGTGTGATTGTATTTTGGCACACGGCTTCCACTGGTGTGGATGCGGCAGGCGAGATGATGCCCCTCCCGCAAGTCCTCCAGGGTCCGTTCAATGGTTCGTTCATCCAGCTCCATCACGGGATGACGGTTGGATTTCTGATTGCAGGCGGCCACCAGTTGATTCAGCGTCAGCGGATAATAATCGGGCGTGGTGATTTCCTTTTCCATCAGACAGCCCACAATGCGCAGTTCGATAGCGTTCAATTCGAGTTCCATGAAAGCCCTCCTTTAACAGAACATATCTCTGTGTAGGATTTGCTTATACACGAGCAGTCGGCTTACGGGCTATGAAAGTTTCCACTGATTGGATGTGCTCTGGGCTAATCGGCTTGAGCGGAGTCGCGGAACGCCGTGTGCAGGATGTGCGTATTGGTAGCGGGGTGCTCTCCGAGCGCCACGGAGTTTTGCCGCTTGACACCCCTCCTCCCCCGACCGCTCGGCGAGCGGACGGCTACTTCAGTACAGAATCATGCAAACAGATAAACTTTTGGCACTGCCATTGGTACACTGTGCTCCTGACACGAAAGGGAAATAAGATTATGAAAGCACGATTATTCACGGGTATTTTATTGATGATTTGTGTGGCGCACCTTCCGGCAGGTGCCGAGCAGACCATTCAACCGGTAAACAACAAAGACTACTTGCCCGCCGTGCTGAAATTGATTCATTCGAGCACCAACCGCCTGGAATTTTTAGCCCTGGAATATCATTACGATCCCACCATCAAACAAATTCAGCAGGCCCTGGCGGAGGCGGTACAACGCGGCGTCACGGTGCGCGGCCTGCTTGAAAACAACATTGAGTTCAACGCGAAAAGTTTGCCGTACCTGCACGACCTAGGCATCGCGGTGGAGCTGGACACAAAGAAAAAAATGCTGCACAGCAAACTCCTCGTCGTGGATGGTAAAGTAGTGCTGCTTGGCTCAACCAATTGGACCGGCAATTCCATCGACAACAACAACGAAAGCAATGTCCTGATCTACGATCCGCTCATCGCCGAATATTTCAGCCGCTACGCCGATACGCTGATGAAGGACAGCGTTGAAGAACCGCTCCTGCCCGCAATCCAAAGCGGCTCGATCAAGACCATCATTAACCGGCAGTATTTCGATGAACTACTCGCTTTGTTTCAGGCCGCACACAAACGTATCCGGATCATCATGTACGGGATTAAATATTATCCGGAATATCCCGAATGCAAAACCAACCAATTGCTTGATGCGCTCATTGCTGCGGCAAAACGGGGCGTCGATGTCGAGGTGCTCATGGACCTGAGCGACTACAATCACACGCTCAACGAGGTAAACCAGGGCGCAAAAGATTATTTGCAGACCCATGGCGTAGCCGTCTTTGATGATTCTGTCACACAGACCACCCATGCCAAAGTCGTACTGGTGGATGACGCCGTCGTGATCGGATCGGCCAACTGGGGCTATGATGCCCTCGAGCGCCGCAACGAAACCAGCGTCCTGATTAACAACCCCTCCACCATACAGGCCTTTTCCGACTATTATGACCAAGTCAAAGCTGGCGGTTTGTTGAGTGAAGCCTTGCCCAAACATCCCTAGGCCGGAATGTCACCACCTGTTTACGCCGCCTAAATCCACCCCCATGCCGCCGCGTGAGCGCCAGAAGCTCTTCAGGACTCTAGAACCTTCCGCAATTTGGTGGCCAGCTCCTTCATCCGATAGGGCTTCTGGATGAATCCCGCCAGGCCAGTTCCTGCAAATTTCTGAATTACCTGCTGTTCGTCGTATCCGCTGGAAACAAGAACCGGAACATCAATGTGTAGGCGCTGGATATCCTGGAAGGTCTCCTCCCCGTTCATATGGGGCATGGTCAAATCAAGAATCACGCAGGCAAATTTCTCGTAGCCCTCCGGTGGCATGTTGCGGAGTAGGTCGATGGCCGCGGCACCATCTTCGGCCAACACCACATGAAAACCCATGCGTTCCAGCATAAGCTTGCCCACTGCACGCACCCCTTCTTCATCATCCACCAGAAGTATGGCTCCGCTTCCTCGCCAACTGCCCTTATCTACAGCCTCACAAAGAGACTCGGCCGGCTGGGAACTCGCCGGGAAGAGAAGCCTGATCGTTGTGCCTTTCCCCGGTTTGCTGGTCACCTTGATGGCTCCCTTGTGCCCTCGCACAATACCCATGACGGCGGACATGCCCAGCCCCCGCCCTGTAAATTTGGTTGTGAAAAACGGGTCAAACATACAGGCTTTCGTCGTTTCGTCCATCCCGCACCCGGTATCACACACTTCCAGATACACGTAAGTGCCCTCACTCAGTGGCTCATCGGAACCCTTGTCTGCAAAATAGTCCCGCTGGCATTCCATCACACCCGTGGTAATTTTAACGACACCCTCACCATCCCCCAACGCATCGGAAGCATTAATAATCAGATTCATGATGACCTGCCGAATCTGTTCGGCATCCGCCTCTATGGCCGGAAGATTCATAGCAAAGTCTGACCGAAGCTGTGCCTTCTTGGAAATGGATACCTTCAGGATATGTATCATTTCCTCCACCAGCTCCTGAATATTTATGTGCCGGATAATAAACCGGCCTTTCCCGGCATACGCCAACATCTCTCTACATAAGCCTGCTGCGCGACGTCCGGCCTTTTCTGCCTCCAGCAGGTTGTTCCGTTTTGACGCAGCCGATGAGGCCTCTTCCATGGCCAGTTCAATATTCCCCAGAATCGTCATCAGCAAATTGTTAAAATCGTGCGCGATGCCTCCAGCCAGAACTCCCAAACTCTCCAGTTTTTGCACATGTCGTATTTTGGACTCCATCTTAAGGCGTTCTTCTTCCGCCTGCTTTCGTTCGGTAACATCACGAACGATGGACCACATGGCCGATGGGGCTCCAGCGCTATCCCGCATCAGCATGGTGCGCAGTTCAACCGGGAACACCGTTCCATCTTTACGGTAATATTCTTTTTCATACACATCGGAATATCCGCGCGAAAGGACCTGTTCTTTCACAAGATTCATCTCAACGCCGTGCCATTTTTCAGGTGTCAGATCCGTGTAGGTTTTGCCGTTGAGTTCCTCTTCTGTATACCCCAACATATGTTGGTAGACGCCGTTGAAATCGAGAAAGTGGCCCTCCATATCCACACTCACAAACGCGTCTCTCATGCTCTCATGCAACAGGCGGAACTTTCGCTCTGAACTTCGCAGCTCGACTTCCACCCGCTTGCGCTCTGCAACCTCTGCGGCCAGTCTCTCAGCCTCCTCCTTGCTTTTCAGCGTAGCGTACCCCAGTTCCGTGATGACGAGAGCCAAGGTACCTAGAAACGCCGTGACACTTCGCAGTTGTTCTTCCGAAACAACAGGCACCCCTTCGAGCGCCTCCAGATACTTCTTTTCGTCGAAGCCAAACCGTTGGGCCTGCTTGCAAAAACGTCCGATGTTCGCTTCTTCGAGCAGCAGTTGGCCGGTGGCCAAACTTGCAATGTGCTTCCCTTTGATGATGATGGGGGTTGCGCAGTCGACCAGCCCATGGTCGCACAGTTCGATCTCCAATTGATGTGGAGTGGACAATTGATCCAGCAGGTGTGCATTACTCTTTGTACAAACTTCAGCCGCAGCGGGACATCCCCGGTGAAACTTCGTACAGATGTCCCGCCAGCCCGTTGCGATGAGTACATTCAGATCCGGATGATCCAGAAACCCAATGGTAAATCCCGTGGCCAGTGTAAATTTCTCAAAGACATCACGCAGCTGATCCATATCGACAAGGTCGCTGATACTGTACTTACCATCGACCAGATTTCGGGCATCCGTTGTCATCACATACCTCCTCAAGACATGCTCACATCGCTCCCTAAGCAACCCTGATTGAACGCCAAATTATGTGGCGGTGTAGTCCAATGGTGGGCATTATGATTATAAAAATTAGACCTGTCAACACTCCCGCCACTTGTCCCCGCTATTTCAATACTTACGGTGAATCCTTACTCCACTCCCCGCAGAAAATGGCAAGGAAATGGGGTCAGTCCTAAAAGAAATGGGCCGTGTTGCACGGCAAAGCCCCAATCGCCTTTTCCTGCCTGCTCGATCCGGCGCATGCCATCGGAGAAGTTGGTTGCTTCCCATTCGCAAGCGCTCTTTGATCCAGCCATTCCGTACACAGGTATTTTTCCGCACCAGCCACGTCGAATCAGGTCCCATTCTTCATCCGCCTTCCAAGGTTCTCGGCTATGCTGCATTTCCAGCAACCGTTTCCCCATCAGCACATAGGCATGGATACGCCATCCGCTTCGTGCACAGACCTCCCCCAGCGTTTCTATAAACACGGCACAATCTTTGTCGTCACGAAAAACCGCCTCCCGATGATCTCCGCGACACAACAATCCGGGGTTTTATTACTCGATGAATCACGACTATATCTACTTCCGGGTTCGAATGGATATTGCGGCGGTCGCGGCAGACACGTATCGCGATACGGTCGGCATTCTGATTGACCAGTCCGGTGTCGGCACTCCGGGGAAGCCGGATTTTGCCTTCATGTGGGATTCCAAGGGCGAGGAAACAAAGGCGGGCGAGCACGGATTGGAGATGACTCAATTGGACACCGGGGGCGCTGCATGGAATCAAACCAAATTTGATGATGTGGATGGCAATTCGGCGAAAAAAATTGCTCCCCCGGATTTTGCGACCTCGGGCGGGGATGGCTATGTCAGGCTGGTGGATGGGCAGTCCACCCTGAATTTTGGTGATACAACGTTCATCGATTATGCCATTTCCTGGAATTATCTGCTGACTAAAAGTGGTACTGGTCTGAGTACCAATCAGACATGGTCCCTCCAGGTTGGGTCGATCGCCAACGCGACGGATCATAACAATATCACCACCATATCGGGGGTTCCTTCTCACCGACCAGCACAGTCGCAACCAGTTGGAGCGAATCGATCTACACCGATCCATCCGGGCCGGAACAGATTCCAGAACCGCACACCATGGCCCTGGCGGGCATGGCGTTTTGTCTACTCTATGCCACCCGTCTGGTGTGGATAAAAAACGATTTTAGCCGTTATGCTTCGAAAGAGGTCCGTCCGCTTTTCACGCAGCCTGAAGAGACCGAGTGACGGCGGTTCCCACGTGATGCCGCTCTTTAATCCAACGATTGCGCCCGCAGTCTTCCCCCAATGTTTCAGAAAAAACAAACAAACCCTATCATCGAGAAAAACCGCCTCCTAGCGATCCCCGCGACACATCACATGGTAGACCGCTCCGGCATATCCCATTCGCTTTTGCCTGCCATGGGATAAAGAATAGACGTTCTTTGAATCGGCTCGACCTGAAGCCTTGTTTTATGGGACTCACCCCTTTTGTTCTTGTGTTCGAATTCTGCGCAGAGGAGCCCAATTCCAAAAGAATTCGGGACAGGAATAGATCTCGCTTAGACGCCAGCCCAGCATTGGATGATAGGTTGCGATAAAGAAGGCGTTTTGTTCGGTTGCGGTTTGGTGGCCCGTTCGATAGGTGACCCGGAAAACCATCTCGCCAAGGAATAGGCCGCGCATGTTCAACGATGTGACCTGAATCCCCGATAATTCAGCGAGTGTGGTCAAGCGTTCGCGGTCATCACTGGTAAGTGTTTCCTTTTCGACCAGCGATTGAATTTCCTTAACGAGGGGAGCTGTCTTTTCGGCCACCACGCGGACTCGCAATATATCGCGCATTTCTTCCATGGAGCTGGTTGCCGCCATAAATACAAACAGCATGTAGCCCGTCAGAGAAAGCAGGAGCAGGGCAATGACCAGCAATGCACGTATTCCAGTGAACTCAACACGCCATATCACTTTTTCCGCCATGTGCACTCTCCCAGAGAATGTTTCCCTTTACCGCAACGACTATTGTGACCTAACGTGTGGGCTCCGACAAGCTACAATCCGATGGATGAAACAATCCGCCGAACAGGGAACGGCCCAGGCTAAGACCTATCTCGGGATCGTGTGATGCGATGGAATAGACGTGGCGCGGAATGTGGACGAAGCCAGCGGTCAAAGGAGCGGCACAGGCCTTCCCTCATAAAAAGAAAGATTATGCTGGAACTGTCCTGAATAGAAAGATAGTATAAATCCCATGAAAGACATTTTAGAGCGGATCATCATGGATGGTTGGGAGCGCGGGTGGCCCGACGGGGTGCCCCGCAAGGCGGTCGTTCGGGAGCACGAAGGAAAGATATCGGTTGTTCTGGGGATGCGGCGGGTTGGGAAAACCTGGCTTTGTTTTCAGAAAATGCGCGAGCTGGAAGAGGACGGGATTTCGCGGCGGCGCATGTTATATGTGAATTTCGAGGACGAGCGTTTGCTGCCCTTCAGCGCCGAGCATTTTCAGTCGCTGCTGGATGTGTATTTTCGACTCTGTCCAGAGGCAACAGAGAGCGCTTATTACCTTTTTTTGGATGAACCGCAGCGTATCCCCGGCTGGGAACTATTTCTTCGGCGAGTGCTGGATGAAGGGCGCGCGCGCCTTTTTGTGACTGGTTCCTCCGCCAAAATGCTTGGACGTGAAATTGCCACGGCGCTGCGCGGTCGAGCGCTGAGTACGGAGTTATATCCGTTGCGTTTCGGGGAGTATCTTCGTTTTCATGAAGTCGCTTGGTCGGGGAAAAAGGCGTATAGCACGCGGGATCGTGCGGTGCTTTCGGATGCCTTATCCGGTTACCTTGCATGCGGGGGGTTTCCTGAGGTGCAAGGGGCGGATAACGGGGCGATTCAGCGGGATATCCTGCGCGGCTATGTGGACGTGGTCATTCTGCGTGATGTGATCGAACGGCACAAAGTGGCCAATGTGGCGGCTCTGCGGGCGTTGATTCGGCAAGTCTTTCAATCGCCCGGGGCTCTTTTCAGCGTGAACAAATTTTACAATCAGCTCCGAAGCATGGGCGTACCCTGCACAAAAAACACCTTGTATGAGTTTTTGAATCAGTTGGCCGATGCTTATCTGCTGTATCCCGTGGAGTTGCGCACGCGCTCCGCAAAACAGCGACAGGTCAATCCGCGCAAAGTGTATGTGGCCGATACGGGGTTGATTCAGGCGTATTCCATGGGCATGACCGGCGATCATGGGGCGATGCTTGAAAACGCCGTATTCATGGAGTTGAAATCTCGAGGCTTGAGCGTGGATTATGTGGTGACCAAGAGCGGGTTCGAGGTGGATTTTCTGGCGGGTGAAGAACAGGGAGTGCCGGAATTGATACAGGTTTGTTGGTCGCTGGATCGCCCCGAGACGGCGGACCGGGAGTTCCGCGCCATAACCGAAGCCCTGGATGAAGGGCTGGCTGAGCGGGGGGCCGTGATTTGCTTCGATTCGGGAAACGTGAAGTCGCCGGACCCGCGGGTGGCCGTTGTTTCGGCTTTCTGTTGGTTCCTGGAGGGCGCAGGGCAAATCGGCGAAAAAGGGGCATGAGTTTACCGGAAAATCAACACTCGTTTTTTCCCCCCATTCGGCTGAGCGTGTCGACGACCGGGCGCACGAGTCTCGCGCCGTCTAACAATAGGAGGCCACAGGGTATCCGACCCACGTTCTTCTATGATTATTGTTCCACGCCAATGGAATAAGCTGCGGCGTCTTCCGGGGCGGTGTTGTCGATGTAACTGTTCACCGGTGGGGTGGCCAGTATGTTGGAACGAAGCACTGCGAAACCGTCCAGCAGGTTCGTTGATCGCAAGATGTAATAGGTTTTTCCATCTACACTGTTCCATTTGATCAGGAAGCGATAAGCGGTCGAGTCCGTGGCAAAGATGGAATCGCCGCTGAAGGTGGATATGCTCATGATCTTGAAGGTGGAGCCGGTTCCATTTGGGTCGGTTCCGGCGAGCACTTCATCGCCATCCAAGGTCCCATCGCCGTCGGTGTCGGCCTTGTAAGGATCGGTGCCGGTGTCGGTCGGGCTACGGTATACGCCTGTGCCGGTCTCGACCCAGTCGGGGAGGCCGTCGCCATCGGTATCGAGTTGCATCATGGCGGGGGCCAGTTGGCCTAAGAGGCTTTGCGGATTGGCCGAACCCATGCGGACGACCCGAACATCGGATTGCAGCAACGCATCGCCTGTCATGCCCTCCGGGATTTCACACACGTAGGTGATTTCCAACGGACTGGGCGGCAGCTTGGACGTGAACAGGATTTCGTTGTTGACCACTTCAGGATCGCCGCCGTTGGCCGATGCGGAGAGTATTTTCCAGCCTGGGGGCATCATTGGCTTCCACAGCAGTGCGACGATGTCGTTGGAGTAACTCAAGGAGCTGTGCATGGCTACGATTTGGCCAGGCTGATAGGTGGAGGGAACCACTTGCGCGATGGAAATGTCGCCCGCATCCATAACCCCCAGACTGCCTCCAGACGGATAACCCGGCGCATAACCATCCTCGCCATCGGGCTCGGTGTGGTAGCCGCCCACCATCCAGTAGCCAATTACTCTTAAGGCCTCCTCGCCATCCAGCCTCCAGAACGGCTCCTGGTAGTCTGCCTTATGACGGTGGCCTGTTTGCGACGATTCATCGGGCGCATAGCCATCCACGGTTCCAGGGCGGACGCCATAGCCACCGTTGCGCCAATAGGACAACGTACGGTTGCATTCCTGCATGTCGATCACCCACATCGGGTCTTGGAAGTCGGAGCTGTGGTACGGACTTGCCGGATTTACAATCAGCGGATTTGGCTCCGCCATCCGTACATCATTTGTTTCCGTGCCGCTCAAGGTGTAGAACACGGTTCCCTGAATGGACTTCGGCCCACTCTGACCTTCCGGTACGCCCACATCGTAGGTAAACCGGATTGGATTGTTGGTTAGTTTAGGAGGCGAAAACAGGATTTCACCGGTCTCCGGGTTTGCTAATGCACCTCCGTCACCCGTCGCAGACACCAACGCGCAGCCTTCCGGCAACCCTGCCGTCCAGCCCAGTCCAAGTAGACTCTGGTTGGTCGGGAAGTATACTTCACATTCCACTGTGTTGGTGCCGGGGCTGTCGTATTCTGCCAGCGCATGTGTCGCCCGCATCGTCCAGCTCGTCGCAGGCACGGAAAGCGTAATATCAATGTCTGTGGCATTGATGGTCAGGGAGAGTGGATTGTATTCATACTCACCTCTCGGCTCGCCATCATCCAGCACCCCGTTGCCATCGCAATCCATAAAGGCGGAAAGAGTGTAGTTTATACCACCCAAAACGTTGGAGATAAAATAGCTTCCGGGTTCATGCAGAACGGAGGCATATTGGCTGCCTTGGTATAGCTGCGTTACCTCGTTGGATGTTAAGGCCCGATCATAGATGCGCACCTCATCGAGTATTCCGTGGCAAAAGGTGCCCCACGCTCCGTGGTGCATGAAGTGCATGTTGTGCGATGAACCATCAAGAGGATGATTGTCGGAGAGACTGCCCTCAAGAATTCCATTAACATAGATATGATACTTGTCTCCATCCTTGACCGAGGCAAGGAACGTCCATTCATTCGTATTGATGAACGTTTTGCCCCATGCAAAGCGTATATAGTTATCATCATCCAGTGCTGTGTTAGCAAGTCCTGTGTATTCACTGGCTCCAACACACAGCGACATTCCGTCTGATTCACCAGCGTGGCGCGTTGTAATGATGACGTCCCGGTGGGTATATATGGCGTGATTCTCTCGGCTGTGGCGGTGCTGGTGCTACGGAAAAGCAATCTAACCAACTACCGGCCGACCTTTCGTGCGCCACTGTATCCCTGGCTTCCGCTGTTTGGCATGGGGTGCTTCATTTTTCTGATTGCGGACATGGGGCTGGAGTCGATAGAAATCAGTGTGGGACTCCTCCTGCTAGCCCTTGGCATGTATTTCTTTTACGGGCGAAAACATTCCAGCATTGAATATGCCCTGCTGCACATGCTGGAGCCGCTGTTCAAGAAAACCCTGACCCAGGATGCCTTGGAGAAGGAGCACTATGAGAATATCTATCATCGCGATGAAATGGTGCACGATGCGTTCGATGAAATTCTGAAGAAAGCCGAGGCGATCGATCTGCCTCCGGGCGCACAGAAAAAAGAGCTGCTGGACATCGGGAGCCGCCAGCTGGAAAAGACGCTTCCGTTAACGGAAGAAGAAATCAGGAATCAGTTGGTCGAGCGGGAGCGTCAGGGAAGCTGTGTGGTGACGCCCTTTGTGGCGATCCCGCATATTCTGATTGAAGGGGAGAAGCAGTTTCGGATTTTGCTGATCCGTAGCCGGGAGGGGATCGAATTTGAGCCGGGGACCTCTGTGAAGGCATTCTTTGTCATTGTGGGCAGCCGCGACATGCGGAACATGCACCTCAAGGCGCTGGCGGCGATCGGTCATATCGTCCAGCATGCGGAATTCGAAGAACGATGGGCTGCCGCCAAAAACGAGATCCAGCTCAAGGACATCTTACTTCTGAGCGAACGCATCCGGATGTAACGGATAGCCGGCGAAGAAGTGGTCTGTAAAAAAAAGGACGTTCTTATCGGGGAAAAAGACAATGCAGTGCCATTTTACATTTGACTACCGCCTTCCCCGCAAACACAATTCCCCACATGAACATACAAAGAGACCATTCAACATGCTTTTTGCCACAGGGGGGAGGAAACGATTTCTTATCAGGTTATGAAAACTGATAGACCGTTTTTGGTGGGGTGCTACCTAGGTGTCATATGTGCTACCGGCTTGGTTTTGGCGGCAAGCATTGAGGGGGCCGAGGTCACAGGGTACTGGATCACTGCGGGTGGTCGTTCAACTGTTTTATTGTCGGAAAAAGAGGGCGAGCTATGCGGATATATCCATGCTCTTAAAGAGCCTCGCACCGAATCTGGTGAGCTGAAGACTGACCGCGACAATCCGGATCCATCGTTGCGTTCCCGGCCCTTGACGGGCATACTAATTATTTGGGGGTTTCATCGCGATGAGGCTGGCGAGTGGGAAAAGGGACGTATCTATGACCCAGAAAATGGGCGGACATATCATGCAAGCATTACCCTCGATGGAGACACGCTGATACTGCGTGGCTCACTGGATCGCTGGGGTATGCTTGGACGAACAGTAAAATGGACCCGAAAAAAGAAGGGGGATACCTGATGTCTTGTATTACCATTTCTTCTCTGGCAAAAGCAGTCCCACCGCTTTACCAGACTCAACATGATGCCTATAATTTTTTATCAGAGCATTCAAAAATGTCTGTAGGCCAGCAAAATCTGTACGAACGAATAATGATCGATGGGCCCATTAAAGGCCGATATTTTGGCATGGATGTTCGAGAAGAGGCACTGATAGCGGATCCTGATGCTCTGAATGAACGTTACCTGAAGCATGGGCGTCAGATTGCGGCACAGGCAGCCTGTCAGGCTATGAAAAGTGCTGGTGTTAAACCAGAAGACATAAGAGGATTGGTGGTGAATAGTTGCACCGGTTATCTATGTCCCGGCTTGAGTTCATATCTCTGTGAAGATTTGAAGTTAAACGATCATGTTCATGTTTTGGATGTTATGGGTATGGGATGCGGGGGGGCAATTCCAAATCTACGCTCAGCTGTAGGGTTAATACGTTCTGGACTCGGGCATCCAGTGATGAGCGTTGCGATAGAGATTTGTTCTGCCACGATCTTCATGGATGATGATCCAGCTCTAACCGTGAGTAATGCTATTTTTGGAGATGGTGCTGCCGCCGTCGTGCTGCAAGAGACAGACCAACCTGCCAGGGGAGAGATAGAGGTGCTGGATTTTGAAACGGTTATTGATCCTTCAGCGCGGGAGCTATTGCGCTATCGTCAACAGGATGGTCGCTTGCGCAATCAGCTGAGTGTCAAAGTACCCGTGGTTGGCGCCCGCCTGGCCCAGAGAGCGGCGGAAAGAATTTTGAGCCGACAGGGGTTAGTACAGGAGGATATTGCGCACTGGGCCGTACATGCAGGAGGCACTTCTGTGTTGGATCAGGTGCGACGTCAGCTTGATTTGTCGATGGATGACCTGCACTCTTCTTATCAGGTTTTCGAACAATATGGCAATATATCCTCGCCCAGCGTGCTCTTTGTGCTCATGGAAGAAATTCAGACACAACAGCCTGAAGCTGGAGCAATGGGTTTGTTACTTTCATTTGGCGCTGGATTTACCGCATTTGCCTGTTTAATACGATTTGCATAACACAAAATGGATCAGGATATTTCTAAAAATTCACAGGATTATGAAGTCATCATTGTTGGCGCCGGACCCGTAGGATTAATGTTGGCTAATTTGCTGGCCCGTGAACATATCACTACGGCTCTTGTTGAGCAACGTACGGCATTGCCACCATATTCTATGGCCATCGGTGTGACGCCACCTTCTCTGGAATTGCTGTCAGAGCTGGGGTTGGCGGATTGCTTCGTCCACAATGGGATTCGGATCGGAGATGTTTCGGTATTCGATAAAGAGCGTTGCCTAGGGCGTCTTTCGTTTGACTCGATCGGCTCGGAATTCAAATACATATTGGCTATTCCACAACGTAAGACAATGGCTTATCTGAAAGAATGTGTTTCCGAAAACGATAGCATAACAGTCTATGAAGGGTTCCGCTTCCAATCTTGTCGGGAAATGAGCGAGGGTGTTGAGGTGCAGTTACACCACGGTCAAACCAGCAAAAACAAGCAACTGACAACGCACTATGTAGTAGGGTGTGACGGGGTTGAAAGCCAGGTGCGGGATGGTTTGGCCTTCTCACAAAAACGTACTGAATATCGTGAGACTTTTGTGATGGGAGAATTTGACGATCATACGGGCCTGGGTGAGGAAGCGCGTCTGTATTTTACAGTTGCTGGCTCGGTAGAATCCTTCCCGTTACCAGAAGGTCGACGTCGCTGGATCACCATGATGCCTGCCACCGTTGACGATAAGCAAACATTTCTTGTGGAGCGCGTCAAGGCATTGGCTGGGTTTGATTTGAAGCAAACAGACTGTCGTTGGATCAGTACCTTCAGACCGGCCCGGCGACTATGTCAGTGCTATGGTCGTGGTCGCGTCTCATTGTGTGGGGATGCGGCCCATATGATGAGCCCCATCGGTGGTCAAGGTATGAATACCGGATTTGCAGATGCCGCATACCTGGCTTCCGTGTTGGCAGGAGCATTGCGGCACGGGCAATCATTTGAACTGGGATTGTCGCGCTACAGCAAGGAACGTAAAAGAGCGTTCAGTATCGCTGCCAAAAGAGCTGCTCTGGGTATGTGGGTAGGAACTCGCACTGGTCTGCGGGGGTGTGTACGAAGTGTTCTGGTGCGGTATGTACTTAGCCACTCCGTCACGCAACGCTGGCTGGCGCAGGTTTTTTCTATGGTTAATTTACCTGGTCAGCGTGACCCGCGCGTTAAGCATTCAGCCCATTCAGCCATACAGCTTAAAACAGCTTTTGATTCATCAGAAAACAAGCGGTTGGTGAATAGAGCGATCTTTGCTGTTGTCGCGCCAAAATATGCGATGGTCACCAAGTTGCTTTCATTGGGTCGCGATACGGTCTGGAAACGCAAGCTCATTGCCGATCTGCCAGCTTTAGACGGCCCGGTTTGTGCAGATTTGGCCTGCGGGAATGGAGATCTGATTGCTCGCCTCCTTCAGAAATACCCATCAGCGATCGTAACCGGGATTGATCAATCACCCGAAATGTTACAGGAAGCAGCCTGCTGTATCAAACAACCGAATGTATGCTTTCGGAAAGCAGATTTACTTCATACTGGTATAAAGAGGGCCAGTTGCGACATTGTCACGGCTGGCTATGCACTGCGTAATGCGCCTGATCTTGAACAGGCTATTTGTGAGGCAGCTCGGGTGTTAAAGCCAAATGGCTATTTTGCCGTGCTTGATTTTTCGCGGAGTCACAGGGATATGATTTTTTGGTTGCAATACGTGCTGCTGTGGTTTTGGGGTGGGCTCTGGGGGTTAATACTTCATCGTGATGCCAGGGTCTACGGATACATTGCTGCCAGTTTACGGCACTTTCCAGATCGTCCGGCTCTCATCGAAATGCTACGTCGTCAGGGCTTGTGCTTGGTGTCATCTCGCTGTGGTTTGGGGGGGATGGTCACCAGCCTGCTGTTGCAAAAACGTGGGAGTACCTCTGGATGAACTTCACGTGTCGAGCTTTACTAGATGAGGCTATGGATGATCTTCAGTGTGATACGGAACAATTGCGAAAGACACTCCAGCACTTTAAAAGGTTGAATCGGCATTTTTCAAATTATCGGAGCCTGCTTTCAAAATGGGTGTTGGATGATATGGCGTGTCAACCAGCGCGTTCGTACCGACTTCTTGATGTGGGTTGTGGTGGTGGAGATATTGCATTGTGGCTTGTAGAAGAAGCGCATCAAAGAGGGTTGTCGCTATGTGTGGAAGCCCTTGACTCTCATCCTGTAGTGCTGGCCTTTGCACAAGAACAGCTGGCTGATCATCCTGGTGTAATTTGTCGACATGCGGATGCACTAGATCCCCAGGCATGGGCAGGCTTTGACTATGTCTTTGGCAACCACTTACTCCATCATCTCCCAGATGCCGATATCAAAATTTTTCTGAACGGCCTCATGCAGAGTGATGTGCGGCGTTTTGTTTTTGATGATTTACGGCGGTCTGCAATCAGCTATTACGTTTGGAAGGTGGTTGCGCCATTATTATTTCCTAGAGGCTTCATTGCATCAGATGGTTGCATATCGATTCGGCGTGCTTTTCGGATAAGTGAACTGCAACAATTGGTTTGTCAATTATCTGGTCATAAACATATTCGGATACTGAAAAGATGGCCTTTTCGTTTAGCTATTATTGGCGATGGGCGTCGTGCCGATTGCTGAACATGCCTATGGATTAGTACTGGTCCTTCACTAAGTACTGCAGATGTTCATTGCTGGTGCTACAACCACCACCGAGTATTTTAATGCCGTACGTGTGGTGCAGTTGTTCTGAAGTGATTGTCGCGGGATTATTGAGTAAAGATGATTTTCCGCAATGCCCGCGCCCCTTTAATCAGGACTTGACCGTTATTACTTCCTAAAGTAGGACTTTCATATGAATCGATTCGTTGTACTTTGTTTAGTTTTTTTCTGGAGTAGTCTGGCATCTCAGGCTGGTGTAATCATTGCCGATTTTTCTGACACAAATCCATTAACCTCTGCGTATTCTACTGCGTTGAATGCGTCGTGGTCCAATCCAACCCAGTTTCGGTCCTTTACCGATGGTGCCGTCTGCGGGCAGGAAGTCCTATCTATTGCGGGACTCTGACGGTCAGCGGCGGAGCCTATGCAAATGGATTATCTTTGGATCTATCGGGCAATAATGCACTGCAACTCACCGTGCGCCTGTTTTCGGGAAATGAAGCCGAGTGGATTCAGATTCTCCTCTACGACGCAGATGGAACGAAAGAAAATTTTAGTTTTGCAAGTAGCCTCTTTAATGAGGACACCTTCAGTTCGGGATGGGTCGACTTCAGTGACGAGAATATCACCACGGCTGGTACCACCGCAGGCTTAGATCTTTCGGCAATTACCGGCTATACTGTTCAAGGTAATCATTGGGATGTCAATGGAGCTAAAGATGCCAATTTCTTTATGCAGCTCGATGAGCTCAGTGTCGGCAGTGTCGGCATGGTACCAGAACCCGCGACTCTATCTTTTCTTTTCCTCGGAACCTCAGCCTTACTCGTGATCCGAAGGCGTTTCTTCGCTTGAGTTCTCCACTGAATCCCCTGAATGCACGATTGCAACCTGCTGTATTTTTACGTATTAGCCCCATGCCAATAGACATTTCTCATCACATGAGCCGCTCCCGCATGCGCTTTTCGTGCCTTCCTTGGCAGGTTTAAAACTCCTAAATAGTACACCCGGGACTGACCTCTTTCTCTTCTCTTGTATTACTCATACCATTTTGCCAACACATGATCTTGACTGCCGTTTTGTCTTTTCGTAAACAAAAGAGACATCATTCAGAATGTGGCAAGAAAAATGAAACCAAAAGAGATCACTGTAAACGACCGAATGCAGCAAGGATATTGTTACTTGCTGAGCAAACCTACTGGTCGCTGTTTTCATCCTGACTTTTCTCCTGAACGTACGCCGCAACAAATGCTGCAGATGGGTGTCTTCGGTGGAAAATACATGACAGATTGCCGCCAGGAGTTTCCCGAATCTTGGTTCCGTAGTGCAAAGCTGTCACCATCGCACGCAGACTTTGAACTTAATTATTTCAAGGTGAGAGCCTCTAAACCGCTCTCCTACTGGATTGAGAAGGGATGGATATGGGATCAAGATCCCCGGGGGTGGTTCCAGTGGTACTGTCGATACTATATGGGTAGGCGTTCGGAAGATGACCTGCGACAAATTAAGCGATGGAAAGGCATGACACGCCACATAGCCCAGCTCAAGAAACACTGCTGCAAAGGAGATTTGAGATGCAGACCCATCCAGAGACAGGCTCTTCTGCATTGGGCATATGACAGCCGGAATATATGACTGCACAGCATGCCCATTCAGATGGAAACTAATGTCTCGACATTGTTGATGGGTACGTTAGATGTCACAAATTAATTCAAAAAGTAAATTATGCAAAGGAGAAAAAGTTATGCCGCATGTCGTGCTTGAACAAGCCAAAGTAACAACAGAGCTCTTTCAAATGATAGAACCGCTAACCTTAAAAATAGACACTGGCATTCTCAAACTTGGAGAGAAGTATATCAATGCAACAGGAAACATAATTCTGATCGATTCTTTGGCTATTGAGAACTCTAAAAACCAGAGTTTCTTTATTCAGTTATCACAAAAGAATACAAGCTTAACTGTTCGCTTATTGCCTCAGACAGATCCAGAAAAAACACCTGGTGTGAAAGTGTTAATGGCTAGAGTAGCTAAGCAAATCAAGGATAGTAGTGCCATGATTCGTTACGGAAAAACAACCCTGCAGGATTATTTATTGCTATGATTTTTCGATAACTTTAACAGGAATAGGGGTCGTAAACAGAAGCTGAAATGGAAATCGATGAAAGCTGGTTTTCCGGGATATTTAGGCGGTATGTGGAATCGATCCAGCCGGGGGCCCATTCATTATCTATGCTCCGAGTTCTTATCGAATACACTATTCCCGATAAACCAAATAGTCGTTTGCAGAAGTATCGGTTGACTCCCCATGGCCGCCTGCTTACTGAAAACTTATCGAAACCGGATCAGAAATGATGATGCAATGGTCTGTATTCGGTTTTCCAATCATTGGAAAAAACGCTAAAAAAGTTTCCAATCATTGGAAAAATGCCTCGGAAAAGTTCCAATGATTGGAAGATTCACTGAAAAAAGTTCCAATCATTGGAAAAATTATGGAGTAAAGATAATTTTTCGCAATGCCCGAGCCCCTTTAACCAGGGGCAGGTGACCTGTGCGGAGCAGTTCATGAACGGGAGCCTCGGGCCATTGCTGTTTGATTTTCTTGACCGATTTTTTGACGGCTCCGAAGGTTTTTTCACCCAGTGCAATTTCCACCTCGATATCAAATGCTGAAAAGACGGATGGTCCGTCCAGTTGAGAGAAGAGTCGGAGATAATTTTGTATCAGCTCATGATCTGCATCTTTAAAGGCTGCGGTGAAGTCAGCATCGGATGTCTGCATGGATGAAAGAATCCGGTCTGTTATTTTTCGTCCTGTGGCACTCATGAAGGTTGATGCATAGGCCCTCCTTCCGAATTCACCCAGCGTAAAAATACGGAAGTACCAAGGAAGGAAGGCGAATGGATCGATCATAACGATGCGCTTGAATGCCTCAGGGCGCCTTTTAGCTAGTTCCACACCAAAAATCGAGCCGCTGCAGAAACCCACCAGTGTGATGTTGGTATAGCGCTCATATACCTCATCCAGTTCCTCATCCATCTGCTGGATAATCGATGCGACGCTCCAGTCCGCCGGAGTCGGAGATTCACCATATCCGGGGAGGTCTACGCTGATCCAGGTCGCGGCTTCGGGAAGCCTTGATGCTATGGCGGCAAACTCGCGGTGGTCTCCTGCCCAACCGTGAAAGGCCAGGTAGAGCTGAGGGCCGTTGCCGTAGGTTTTACAAAACATGGGAACAGATTCTTTCTGCGGTCATTTTTCCACCGAGTACGACCATGGGCATGCCGGTGCCGGGTGTCGTGCTGGCCCCGACGTAATACAGCCCTTTAAGCTGCTTGTCATAATTTTTGGAACGGAAGGGGCCGACTTCAAACATATGATGGGCGGCACCGAATGCGGAGCCGTCATGCAGCCCGTATTGCTCGCGCCATTCAACCGGAGTCCATACCCGTTCAACGATAATGTCTTCCGCGGTTAGTGAAATGCCGTGATGCTTAAGACGCTCAAATACTTTTGTTTTGATGGATGCAATGGCGGTATCCCAGTCTTCGCCCCACTGTGAAATCAGTGGAACTGGAGCAAGTACGAAGGCACTAGTATGTCCTTCCGGAGCCAATGAAGCATCGGTTTCCGAGGCCAGACTGATATAAAACGGGATTTCATCCGGAATTATTTCATCATTCAACAACTGTCCAAAGCTGGTCCGGCTGTCTTTTGGCAGAAAGATGGAGTGATGCGGCAGGCCGGTGGATTGATGGCGAATGCCCCAGTAGAGTGTGATTACCCCGCAGGTCATCCTGGGAACCTTGGGTTTTTTATAATGAGGATCATTGAGCAGGGTGGCTTGTGTTTGCGGCACATCGACGTTGGACACAACAATCGGGCAGGCGATGGCTGTGCCGTCCTGCAGTTCTACCCCGGTAACTATACGGTCCTTGGTGGTAATACTTTTCACCTCGGTTTCTGTTTGAATTTTTACACCCACCTCTTTCGCGAGCCTTTCAATAGCCTGAACCATACCGTAAATACCGCCTTCCGGAAGCCAGAGCCCATAGGCGAGTTCGCCATAGGGCAAGATGGAAAAGAGACCAGGAAGTGCCCACGGGGAGCCGCCGAGATACATGGCGTAGGAGCCAAATGCTTCGCACAGGTAGGAGCTTTTGAAAAAGCGCGAAAGTTCCTTGTTGAGCGAATGCCATACCCCCATTTTTAACAGTTCACTGGGTTTCAGGCTGAGTACCCATTTGATTGGATTGTCTTCATTGGTCAGCACCAGTTTGTCGAATGAAAAGCGGTATTTGCATTCTGCATCGCTGAGAAATGCGAATAGCTTTGATGTTACTCCGGGCTCCATTTTTTCGCACTCTTTTATCAAGGTGGTGATCTGCGATGATAGGGTAAAGGTCTTCTGGTCTGGCCAATGGAAGGTGATGGATGGGTCAACCTGAATCAGCTTGATATAGTCCGTCATCTTTTTTCCGGCCGCTTCGAACAGTTCTTTAAAGACCCACGGATAGTTGAGCAGGGAGGGGCCGGTATCAAAATGGAATCCCTCTATTTCGATCCGATTGGCGCGCCCGCCCACCGTTTTGTTTTTTTCCAGCAGGGTAACATCAAAGCCCTTGAGCTGTAGATGTATGGCGGCACTCAGGCCACCTAAGCCCCCGCCGATCACCAGCGCTTTTTGATCTGTACGTTCTGTTCTCATAATTAAGGCACCATATACGCCAGCGGAATTCTCCAGAATTTGCTCGCTGGCAGGGGTTTGAGTTTTTCCATCATGGGAACGCTTTCCCGGTGGTTGATCCCCAGATCACTTTCGGCGATCCGAGTGTTGAGCATCCGATACACATCGATGCAGGCTTTTATGGCAATCCGGCTGTCTGGATGAAAGGCATTCAGGGTCTGGAAAGATTTTTCGTAATAGGTATCCGCAATATGGGTCATTGCTTTAACAACCGATTTCAGGAGAACCTGCTGTTCAGTATCTTCCGGGTTGAACTGATGAATGCCATGGGCCCGTAGCAGGTCCTGTGGCAGGTAGACGCGCCCGCGCCGCGCATCGTCCTGAATATCCCTCAGAAAGTTGGTCAGTTGAAGGCCGATACCCAGATTGCGGGCACTTTCTAAGGCGTCATCAAATGCACCCGGTGATGAGGCAGAGTATACATAGGTTAAAAAATAACCCACCACAATGGCGCTGCCGTAAATGTACTTATCAATCAAGTCATCGAGCGTTTCAAATGGTTGAGGAGCAATGTCGAACTGCATGGCATCCAGAAAAGATACATAGTGTTCTGCCGGTATCTTGTGCCGTTTGGCCAGGTCAGCAAATGCCGCGATGAACGGTGGAATATCTTTGCCAAGATTACTGGTTATTGACTCGGATTGCATGGCCTCTGCATAAGCCGTTCTCCAACGGGTCAAAAGTTCCCGTTTCTTTTCGTCAGAAATAGGAAAGGTATCGACGACCTCGTCGGGATAGCGGACTGCGGCGTAGATGAGCTCGACATCATCTCGTTTGATCTTTGGCAAAAAACGACTCACGATGAAAAAACCGGTTGTATAGTTTCTCATTACATGACGGGCATGCCGTGTGATGACCTTCCGAGCATCAGAATCTGTGGTGCTGGCTTTTAAGTTCACATTGATCTCGGCTTCAAGATCTTTCCATTCGTCCAGCGTCCATTCATGTTTAGCCATGTTTTAGTAACTCCCGCTTTATTCATGTTCGTCTTGCAAAAGGCGATCTACGAATTAGTATAGCTAGACTTAATCAGGAAAGAAGGATGAAATTCACCATGATTGTTCGCTATAAACATATGCTCTTTTATTTTCTACTACTGGTATGCGCCTCATTTGGCGATAAACCAGTGCAGCATTCAGTCGCCAATCAAATGCAGGTTAAAGACTTCGTGTTGGATGACCAGTTCAAGAAAACGCATGAACAGGTCTTTCCCAAAAGCCGGGCAAGCATCTTTGCGTTGGCTGATCGAAAAGGTTCGGATCAGTTGGAAGACTGGGTTACTCCTTTTTATAAACGCTATACCGATCAGGTTGATATCTGTGGCATCGCCAATCTGAAGGGCGTTCCGGGATTATTGAAACCGATGATTCGCGGGCTATTCAAAAGTGGAATCGATTATCCGGTCATGATGGATTGGAGCGGAGAAATCTGTGAGGCGCTCAGTTACAAACCCAAGGTCGCTGATATTTTCATTATTACCAAAGACGGAATGGTGACTTTTCGGACTTCTGGGGCGGCATCCGAAAAAAAGTTAGAAGCCTGTTATGTTATTGTGGACGCTCTTCTGGCCGATGAGGAGACTGAAGAACGCGCGCCCGCTGAGTCAAAAGATGTACCGCAACAAGGCTCAGTCCCGCAAACGTCGGAATCCACATTTGGTGAACCAACGCAAGAATCGTAAAGAAGAGCACGGTACTCAATCCCGTTCTTAATACAGCAACGGACTTCGATGTCGGTGCGGCATAAAACAGCAGGATTAAAAATGCGGTAATCCACCAACCGAAAAAATTACTCAACGGAACGCCGTAATATCCATGGGGATGATCCCATACCCAATAGGCGAGAGGTCCTGCCGCCAGCGGGTCAATCACCAGATCAATGGCCACCATCCAGAGTGCTCCCAGAGCGGCGGCTGAGAAGCGGTCGAAGGGCCATTTAGGGATGAGATGGCGAGTATACGCCAGCAGAATCACCCACGCGGCTCCCATAACAATCGGGGTGCCGAATACCAGTGGATACAGCACGTCTGTATAGGCATACCCTCCGAAGGGAAATCCGGTATGCACGCCCGAAACCTCAACCAGATAGCCGGCCAACGCACAGCCGACAAGAATTCCTTGTTCCCGTTTAGGAACCGCCATCAGAACCAACAGGGCGGCCAGCCAGAGAAAGGTTGGAGCGGTCCATGTAACATTTTCCGGAGGCTCTCCCCAGAGTACGTAACTGATGACCCCGCCGATCCAGAGCATTGCGTAAAAGGCAACCGCCCCCCTCTTTATCCAGATTTTAATTTTATCGTTCATTTTTTTCAATAAGGTTGCCTGTAATGCGAGCCGACATCAGTACGGTCGGGGTTCCTCCGCCCGGATGCGTACTTCCCCCAACAAAATACATGCCTTTAAAACGCAGGTCCTTGTTAAAGGGACGAATAAATGCATTCTTTTTCCCATGGGAGTTGCGGCCATAGATTGCACCGCCCGGCATATCATAGGTTTGTTCCATCCGCGCAGGTGTCCAGACATCGGAAACCACAATTTCATGTTCGAAATCGGGGAAGCCGGACGCCTGGAGCCGCTTGAGCACGCGTTGTCTGGCCGATTCAATTCCTTCAGCATCCCACCGGACTTTTTCGTTGGCCGGTGCATTGGCCATCACAAACATGACCTCGCCATCGCCCGGTGTCAGGCTGCGATCGGTGATGCTTGGCATATTCACATAGATGGTCGGATCATCAGGGAAGCAACGTTCATCGAATAGCTGGCTGAATTCCTTTGGATAGTCCTTTGAAAAAAGCACCTGGTGATGGTGCCAGTCCGAATGCCGGTTTTTCAGAGCAAATAGAAAGATCAGCCCAGAAAGCGAGCGCTCTTCTGGCGGGTACGCGCGATAACCTTCCCGTCCGAGTAATAGCCCCGCCGTGGAAGCGTCTCCGTTCATGATAACGACATCCGCATCAATCCGGTCTCCGTTTTCAAGTCGCACACCTTTCACCCGTTTACCGGAATGCGCAATTTCAGCCACAGGAGCGTTAAGGCGTAATTCAACACCCAATGTTTCCATCAGATTTAGAAAGGATCGAATGATTTCATATAGCCCGCCGCGTACATGCCATCCGCCCTGTGCATATTCAATATAGGGCACCACGCACAGTGTGCCGGGGGTTTTGTAAGGAGAGGATCCTACGTAGGTCATATACCGGTCAAAAATCATCCGCAGATAAGGGCTTTTTATATAATGACACATTTCCTTATGATAGTTGCCCCAGCCGCGAAGCAAAGGCATCGAAGAAAGGACTCCTAGGGTTTCCTTTCCGGGCGGTTCAATCGGACTGCGCGCAAAAAACGTGGATTTAGAAATAGCGTGGAGTCTGGCCCCAAGCTCCATGTATTTCATAAATCCGTCGGTCTGGCCCTCGAACCTTCTGACGGTATCAAGCCATTCGGGCAGGGAGGCGGATTGGCAGCATTTCGTTCCGTCATCAAAGGTATAGTGTACCTGACGGGTTAGGGCCATCAGTTCAATATGTTCGCGCATATCGGTTCCGGAAACCTGGTAGAGTTCCTGAAAAACATCCGGCATCGTAATGAGAGAGGGTCCGGTATCGAAGGTAAACCCTTCGGCGCTCCACCGGTTCATTTTTCCGCCGGGTGTAGCCGAGCGTTCGCAAATGCAAACCTCCCAACCTTTGGCCGCTAGGCGGAGAGCCAGTGCCATTCCTCCGAGGCCGGCCCCGATTACGACGGCTCTTTTCCGTTTGTTCATCGTTGTTCCGTTGGGTTATAGGTTCGGCCTTTCCACTGTACGCCGGATCGATGCCGGCATTGATGCCGAGCATACAGGCCAAGGCCGATCAATCCGATTTCAGCAACCGGATGAAAAAGGACGGACCAGATCGGATAGCCGAACTGAAAGCACTGGACCGCACGCGCTGATACTACGGCTCCAGTCGCAATACTCAAGCCGAGGATGGAGAGACCCAGCGGTTTTGCAAAGAACAGCAACACCATCGGCATGAGCATAAAAAGTGAGTGAAAGCCGATAAACAACCAGAAAGAACATTCCTTGCGGAAGGCCGGATAGGCAATCTTGGAAAAGCCTTGGATCATTTCCCGCAGATTAGTGTACATGCGAACCGAGACCATTTTTTGGCCATCCAAGCAAAGCCCTTTCAGGTTGTTCTCCCGCCAGACCCGTGCCAACACGGTGTCCTCAAATATTTCCTGCTTAACGCAGGCATGCCCCCCGATGGATTCATATTCTGCACGATGGATAAACAGACAGGCACCATGAGCCAAGCCGAACGATGGTCTGGAATCTCTTTCCTGCATCGGCGTGGGAAACAGGCTGAAGACCACAAAATTCAGCATCGGCATAAAAACATGTTCCCAGAAAGAACCGGCGAGCAGAGCGGGCCAGCACGAGAGAAAAGTTATTCCACGCTGTTTTGCTTCACCCAGCATAAGAGACACGGCTCCGGCATGTAAACGGGTGTCGGCATCAAGGAAGAGGAGCCATTGTCCAGATGCGCTACGACCAAGCTGGGCGCACGCAAACGGTTTGCCAAACCAGCCTTCGGCCAGAGGGATCGGTTGCACCAGTTGAATCAAAGGGGACTCCTGCCGCATTAATTCCACAATCTCCCCTGTACCGTCATCGGAATGGTCATCATAAACAAGAATCTCCTTAACCGTCGGACCCTGGATGATTGCCGACCGAAGTGCTTCCTCCATATGGGTGGCCTCATTGCGGGCCGGGATCAGAATAGAGACCGATGCATCAGCGGTGGTTGACAGAGTCTTAAGGCCTGGCCACTTGATTGCATTGATGAGCACGACCAATAGAATGATCAGGTTGATAACTGCTAGACTAAAGATTAAAAGCAAACTCATCTTCGACTTTAAACTCTATATTGTTCAATGCATTAATAGTCGCGGTTAATCAGATACTGTGCAATTTCGCGGAGCGTCTGTGTTTCGCGTTGCAGCAGATCTAGTGCCGAAATCGCATCATTGGTTAGTGTCCTGACCCTGGCCTTCGCCTTCGCCATTCCATGAACAGCGGGGTAGGTCATCTTATGCTTCTCTGCATCGGAGCCGGTCGGTTTTCCCAGCACATCATCGGTTGAGGTTTCATCCAGAATGTCATCTTCAATCTGGAAGGCGAGTCCGATCTTTTCGCCGAAGATACTCAGGCTTTCGAGATCGTCCTCGCGGGCTCCGCCAGCAATGGCACCCATGCGCACAGCCGCTTTGACTAGGACGGCGGTTTTATTCAAGTGAATGAATTCAATCAAATCGGCATTGGGTTCGCACCCTTCCGCGGCTAAGTCTTCCACCTGGCCGGCAATCACTCCGCAGGAACCGACGGCCCGTGCCAACTCAATACTGAGCCGGGAGTTGCCGTATTCGGCCAACAGCTGAAAGGCATGAACCATCAGGGCATCGCCGGTCAGAATGGCATTGGCTTCGCCATATTTAATATGGCAGGATGGTTGGCCTCGGCGCAGATCGTCATCATCCATGCACGGCAGATCATCATGAATTAGCGTTGAGCAGTGGAACAGCTCCAGCGAAACCGCGGGGGCCAGCACCGCGTGGTCGTCAAGTCCGAAGAGCTCCGCCGAGGCAATGCAGAGAATCGGGCGGATTCGCTTGCCGCCGTTGAGAACGGAATAACGCATGGCTTCGTGCAGCAGTCCGGGGCGAGTGAGTTCAGACGGGAGGAAATCCTTGATGGCCAGATCGACCAGCACCTGTTTTGTTTTCAGATAGTCAGAGATCTTCATGTTGATGCCTTCGTAGATTGGGTTCGTATACTATCTGCTATTTATAGAGGAATATTCATGGATTGGAAACTTCAAATCGTTAAGGAATGACGCTGGATAAGCTGGGCTATACGGGGGAGCGTCTGAACATGAAAGCAACGAAATGTATAGGCCTCAAATACAAGATTCAGGATGCGCTTGAGTTAACCAGTCTACCCGTTTGTATTATGCGATTGGATACTCCATGACTGTTTGAAAATTTTTCACAAAAATATATTTTTTAACGTGAATGCTGATTAAGGCACAATCCGGTGCCGTAACAAATTCTTTAAGATACGGGTGTTTATTCAAATACAAGGGGAGACCGGCTGCATAGTGCTTCGGCTCCACCTCTTGGGCTACGCCCAGCACCGTTAACGCTTGTGCATCCTTAATATCTTGTACGTGGTTCGTTTGACTGTCGATTAACAGTGAAACGTTGGGGGATGTGTTAAGATTTCTATATTTGTGGGTATCTCGAATCGTGGCAAATAGGATCTGCGTTGCGTCCTCCGTGTCGGCGTAACCGATGAGGGAGCAATAGGGATAGTCGATTCCCTGTGTGGCCAACACGCCAAAATGCTGGATATGGAGTAACGTCTGTATTTCGTTTAATAGTTTATTTTGATCAATCATTATCTTTCCTTATGTAGGCAGTCAGAGCCAGCAGGAGCAGGGCCAGAACTAGCAATGCCCGTCTTCCAGTGAACTTCGCACGCCATATCACTTTTTCCGCCATGTACACGCTCCGAGAGAATGTTTCCCTTTAACTCGACAGAACAGTTCGACCGATCATTCCGTAAGCGGGTCGAGGACCCAGCGTTTGTTATACCAGAAATATTGTTCGGGGGTTTCTTGGATGGCCTGGTCAAAATAATTGAAAATTGTTTCCGTCATACGCTGTAGGTCTTTTTCGCGGTCGATGGTTTTGTCCGGATAAACCGGATCGCCAATTGACCATGCATGACGCAGCCAGCCGACGCGCCGGGTGTAGGCTGGGACCACCGGGACGTTGGCTAGGTGAGCGAACAAAGCCGTACCTTGTGCGATATTGGCCTCGCCATTCAAAAACGGAATTTTCAGTGCCGGCGTGCGCGAGCGTACATCGGGCAGAATGGCAAAGACCATGCCCCGTTTCAGGCGTTTGACGGCGTTACGCAGCATACCCTGGTCGTCACTCATCATCGTGTCTGCCCCGGTCACTTGTCTCCTTTTGTGCAAATAGGCATCCGTCAGGGGATTTTTTTGTCGTCGGGCAATGAAAAAGAAAGGAATGCCCATCAGATGCGCGGAAAGTCCACCCATCTCCCAGCTCCCCATGTGAGGAACACAAAGAACGGCACCGGTTCCGGAAGAAATCACGTTTTGGAGCCGGGACAGCTGATCCGTTTCCATATACTTTGCAATATATTCTTTCGTAATCGATTGCATACGAAAGACTTCTATTGCTGTGAAACAGAGATTTCGCCAGGATATCCAAGCGATACGATTGACTTCTGGTCTGGAAAAACGCTCGCCAAACACCTCGTGTATGCGTTGACGTGCAGACCGGACCCGAAATCGAATGACGCGGTGCGAAAACCAGGCCAAGACCCAGGCAAGGGCAAATGCCAGGCGCAGTGGAAGGACGCGAATGAGGCCCGACAGCAGCCGGAGGAGTACATATTCGAGCACATGTTTGATTTTCTTCATGCGTGAAAAGAGTAGCAACGGATCGATTGATTGACACGAAATTTTCGAAAAAATGATGGAGAGGTTCTCACACAAAGGCGCCAAGACACGAAGAAGAAACGAATCACTAATTGGCACTCATTTTCCTAACGCAACAGAGACGTAACCAATATTTATTTGCCCACAGATTACACAGATTTTCACAGATTGAGACTGGCAAAGCGGCACTTTTGAGGGGGGGAGACCCGGAAAATACATTTTTTAACTACGAAACACGCGAAAGGTCGCGAAAAACGTATCTTCCGGGAATTTCGTGAGGTTGTATGAAAGAGAAGAGAACCGCTAATGGACGCGAATGAACGCGAATTATGCAGCAGACGGATAAAGAGTAGAATGACTTATTATGCTGATGATTAGCAGGATATGCGCGAAGAATCTCTTTTAGTATTCGCGTCTATTCGCGTTCATTCGCGGTTCTAAAAACTGAAAATGGTTCTTTTGGGTGCTTTTAAATGTAATAGAAGTTCACGTTATTTGCGATAATGCCGGAAGAACCTTTAAAAGGCCTTTTTTGGGAAGTGGCTTTTTACAGAAGGACGCGAAGCACACTAAGTTTTTTCTCTCTCAATCTGCGGACCGTCTTTTCTGATGCAAAATCCGGTTTATCCCGTTAATCCTGTCCAAACTATTGTTATCCAGCCCGTGCAGCTCTAAGATATTTTTCGTATCCATATGGCCAGGATAGATATATCTGGAGGATTGACGCCTGAAATACGGGAGGCTTGTCCGAGGGTTTGGGGTTGAATCTGCTTTAATTTTTCCCGTGCTTCAAAGCGCAGGGCCTTGATTTCGTCGTAATTGATCTGCGCCGGAATATGCTTGTTTTCGAGTTTGGCGGTCTTGGCGATTTGTTCCAATTCCCGGACGATATAGCCATCGTATTTGAGGTGCGTTTCTATTTCCAGTTTTTGTTGAGGCGTGAGGGAGGAATGGGCCCCGGGCAGTTGATCATAGGCGGAGTCTGTTTCTGAAAGAACCGTGGACACGGATTTCCCATCGACTCGGAGGACGCGGAGTCGCTCCACTTCCCGGGTGATTTCCTGCTGTTCTGTTTCCATGGTGTTCAGCAGGTTTTCTGGGGTGACGCCGAGTCGCCGGGCATGAGGCAACATACGGTAGTCGGCATTGGCCTGACGCAGGAGCAGTCGGTATTCGGCGCGCGAGGTGAACATGCGGTAGGGTTCGTTGGTCCCCTTGGTGACTAGGTCATCAATCAGCACGCCGATGTAGGATTCCGAACGGGACAAGACCAACGGCGATTCGCCACGAAGTTGAAAGACGGCGTTGATAGCGGCCACGATGCCCTGTCCTGCGGCTTCTTCATAGCCGGTGGTTCCATTGATTTGGCCTGCAAAATAGAGATTCGGCCATGCTTTGGATTCAAGCGTGGGGAGGAGTTGGGTGGGGAGAATGAAATCGTATTCGATGCCATAGCCGGGACGGAGCATCACCGCTTTTTCGAGACCTGGAATGGAATGAATCATTTCTAGTTGGATGTCTTCTGGCAGACTGTTCGAGGTGCCATTCGGGTAAATTCGGTCGGTGTGGCGTCCTTCCGGCTCAATAAAGACATGGTGCGTGCTTTTGGAGGCAAATTTGACGATTTTATCCTCGATAGAAGGGCAATAGCGGACACCGGTACCGGTGATATCGCCGCCATAGAGGGCGCTTTTCGTTAGGTTTTTGGCAATTATTTCGTGTGTACGGTCGGTGGTATGCGTGAGGAAGCAGGGAATTTGGTTCCAACCGGGGGCCCAGGGGCGCAGGCAGGAGGAGGAGTGTTCCACGTGGAACAGAGAGGAATCGGGAGCTGGGTTCACGGAGTGTTCCACGTGGAACGTTTGCCATTCTTCGGCTGCCTGTCGGGAGAGAAAGGGAGGCGGGGATTCGCCGGGCTGCGGGGTCATGGCAGAATAGTCCAGACTATCTTTGTGCAGTCGCGGAGGGGTCCCAGTTTTGAGTCGTTCGAGTTGAAAGCCCATTTTTCGGAGTTCTTCTCCGAGCGCCACAGCGGCGGGATCCTCCCAGCGTCCTCCGGGAATCTGCTTCTTTCCTATATAGATAACGCCATTGAGGAAGGTTCCCGGGGTAAGAATCACGGCTCGCGCACCGATTCTCGTGCC
>CAZBEO010000004.1:0-84177 GCA_964490935.1 uncultured Verrucomicrobiota bacterium | reverse complement strand
CTTTGCGTGAGGGTATACACCACCCCGCTGACGGCAGCGAATTGGCCCCAGCTTGCGCTTTCGGCCTGCGCATATTCGCCGGTGACGGTTTGCCCAAAAGCAAGCGCGCTCATGTTGCTCGGCCAGGGCGGAGGGAATTCGAGCGTCATGTTGGTGAGGCAGGAGGTATCGGGCGAGTTGGTGGGGTTGGCGAGGAAGTCGCGGAAAAGTTGGGTCATGCAGCCGTTGGAAGCGAAGAGTACGCCGTGTCCGACGGCAGGAGGAACGACGAGGTAGGCGTTGGGGAGATGCCGAGCCACTTCGGCGGCCCAGTTGGTGCCGGTCTGGGTGTCGTACGTTCCGTTGATGACGAGGGTGGGAATGGTAACCGTGACGGGATTGGTGAAGGAGCTGTCCGCACGTCCGTAGTCGTCGAAAAGAGCGGAGCCTTCGACGGCACCACGCATGAAGTCGAGGGCGGTTTCAGCCACCAGCGGAGGGAGGGCGGCACATGCGTTTGAGGCCGCAGTGAGCGAGTCAAAAGGCAGGAAGTCGTGCTTGATAACGAGCATCTGCTGTAGCTCGTTATGCACCGAGGCAACAAACTCATTGGTGTCCTTGCGGAAGTCGGTGAGCAGCTCGGCCAGGGCGGCGGTTTCGCCGTATGTGGCGCGCCAGACGATATTCGGGATGCGTTCGCGTCCGGCCAGATCGGTGGAGGTGAGCTGGTTGAATACGGCATTGAGAAAGCTCAGCCCATTCATTTCGTTGGTTTCGCCCGAGAGGATAAACGAGACCGGATTGTTTTGGAGGTTGGTGGAGAGGGTGTGGAAGGCGAGGTCAAACTGGGGATACCACACGGATGCCTGAGGATGGGCGGCGACATCGGCAAAGAGATTTTCGAGGGCCTCGTTGCGCACGGGTCCGGCATGGCTGAGTCCGGGAATGTTCGGGGCGACCACGCCATCGAGGATGACGGCGCGCAGCCAGTCGGGATCGCGGCGCATGAGGGTTTGGGCGAGCAGTGTGCCGTAGGATTGGCCGATGAGATCGGCTTCGGTGATGCCGAACGCGGCGGCGATGTCTTCAAGGTCGTAGCTGGATTCAAGGGTATTGAGCGAGGAGATATCGGCTTGTTGCAACATGGTGAGGTGGTATTGCCATTCGTCGAGCGATTCATCCCCGAGGAAATCCAGCGCCGGTTGCGAATAGCTGACACCCCGCGGGTCAATCAGATAAATATCGTGGGTGTCGGTAAAGGCTTTGAGAAAATATTGATAGGCGCAGCGGATGCCACTGTCCCCGGGGCCACCGTTGCAGAAAAAGAGCGGGCGCTTGGAAGAATTGGACGACTTCATTCGGGCGATGGCAATTTTTAGCACGTTGCCTATTTGGTTGGTTCGATTTTCACGGGCGAAGACATGGCCGAAATCGGTGTTGGGGAAGAGATTGGAACGAGCAATGAGTTCGGCGGGCCATTCGTTGAAGGGCACTTCAACACGGAACGGCATGGCATTGGTGTGCGCGGTGAGTTTCCACGGGCCGGTGTTGGTTCCGTTGCGCAAAATGGCGGCTATGACGGGCTGCGCGTTGGTGGCGTCGAGATGAAAAGCATGGGCGCGATTGGCCTGGCCGAGCTGCGAGCCGTTGGTGTCGTAGAGGTAGGCGGCAAGGTCGTGGTCGGTGGCGAGGTCAATGGTCAAAGGCTGTCCGGTCGGCGCGGCGATGTGCAGCCAGTGGGTTTCGTCGCCGGTGGTTACGCCGTTGGTGGAGGAGCCGGGGGTCAGCGTCGGGATGCTGTCGGCGGAGCGGTAATGCACTCCAAGAAACGACAACGCGCCATCGGGACGAACCTGCAGGGCGGAGCCTTTGTTGCGTCCGAGTCCGGCGGCAAAAGCGAGGGAATCGTTGGTGGCGGCCATCACATAGTTTTCCTGCACCAGCAGCATATCGTCGCGCATCGACAGTTCGAGGGTGATTTCCGTTTCGATGACCTCATCGCCTTGCCAGGATATGTCGTCGGGATGTATGTCGATAGCCCACCAGCGTCCGAGACGGTTGCTCCAAGCGGAATGGAAGCAGGCGATGCCCGGGGAGCGGTCGCCGAAGAGGACGAGGTTGGTCACGCTGTTCTCGAAGGACTTGTAGACATTGATGACGCGTCCGGCTGACTGCGTGAAGGCGATCTGCGGGGAGAAGAGATTGGTGGGTGTGAACCAGCCGTTTTCACGGTAGATGAAGGGGACGGGGGTGGCACCATCCGATTCTGCGAAGAAGGTGGTCAGGAGGTGTTGCCCGTCCCAGGTGAAACGGCTGTATCCCTGGCCGGTGACGAACACGCCGTTGGTGGCGAGGGTGATGAGTTCGGGCGGGGGAATCGCGGCGGCTGGCGTTCCGGGATCCACCGGGGATGGCGGAGCGATGCCGGTTTTCTCTTCGTAGGCCCATTTCAGGGCGGCGTCGACGACGGCATAGTTCAGGCTGCCGCCCTCGGCGGAGTTGCACGAAATGAAGCAGCCAAGCTGCGCATCCAGCGCCACACGCAGAAGGGTGCGAAAATAAACGGTGCCGCCATCGTGCCAGATGACCTTGCCCAGGTATTGCAGCGCGGGCGGGTCGAGTATGAAGCCGATGCCCATGTTCAGCAGCGTGTTGAACTGATCGAGCGGTATGTCGGCATTTTGTTTGGTGGTCATGGCGCGGAGGGTCGCGTTGGAGATCACGCGGGCATGGTCACCCATGCCGTCGGCAAGGAGCATGCGCGTGTAGCGAGCCATGTCGGAAGCGGTGGAGTAAATGGCCCCGGCAAAGAATAGATTGACATATTCGTCGGGTTGCACGACGCCGTCAATATAGGGGCGGGCGAGATTTTCCCGGATGCTGGGCAGATCGTAAACGATGGAGGAATGGGTCATGCCCATGCGATCGAAGAGGCGTTCGCGGGCGAAGACGTCGAGGGATTGTCCGGTGATATGGCGGAACATCTGACCGAGCAGGACGAGGCCGCTGTTGTTGTAGGCCCAGAAGGTATTGGTGGGCATCAGGGTGTATTCGTTGGTGAGCATAGCCTGCACGGCGTCGGGGGCACTGAGCAACGGACGCACGGTGAAGCCCTGATTGAAAACATCGCCGGGCAGTCCGGAATGATGCGTGAGAATGGTGCGCGGGGTGATGACGTTGTTGGCGAAGCGCTGATGGATCGTGAATCCGGGAAGCGCGTTGGTGATGGAGGTGTCGAGATCGAGACGCCCTTCTTCGAGAAGCTGCATGGCGGCGATAGCACCGAAGGTTTTGCTGCACGAACCGATCATGAAGACGGTGTTTTCGTCGGCGATTCTATCACGCGCTTTGTCGGCATAGCCGAAGCCGGTCTGCATAACCACCTGATCACCATCCACCAGGGATATGCCGCAGCCGACGAGGTTGTGCTCGGCCATGAGGTTGGTGATGAGCGAGGAAACGCGAGCGATGGTGTTGGTGAGGGTGTAGAGGCGAAGGGTGTAGGGTGCGGGGGAAGTCGAGAGATTCGACAGCGTAACAGAGTAGGTTCCGGGAACGGAAAGGTCGGCACCGTCCACGCGAACGGACAGTCCAGACGGCATCGCATGCACGCCATGCCAGACGGGCGTGGCGATGGTGAACCGGAAGAGTTCCGTCTCCCCGGAGGCCAGCGTGCCGGTGGCACTTTCCCCCACCCTCAATTCCGGAAAATTCAACAGGAAATCGGAAGCATAATTCAATTCCACATCCGTGCCCGCGGCGAACGCCAGCACATTCGAGGCGTTCATGGGGATGCGGATTTCCGGCGCGACACCCCCCACCCCGTTTTGGCTGTCGAGCTGAATGACGCCGTGTTCGTCCAGCGATTGACCGTACGGGTAGTGGATTGAGTAGCCGCCGGGCAGCGTAATGATGGCCCCGGCCATACCGAATGAGCCGTGGGTGCCGTGAAAGCCGATGACGCGGGCATTCGGCAGCGCCCCAATGCCCATGGCCACCCCTTCGCCCGAACTGACCGTGCCCAGGTTGACCAGCACGGCGACCGGTCCGCCGTAAAACACGGACTGCGTTTGGATGGTCATGTAATCCAGAGGCGCCCATCCGTTCATCGAATCAAAGGTGAGTTCCGTGAACGTGTCATTGAGGGTGTTGTACCAGGTCTGCCTTTCGTAAAACATGTTCGTTCGGTGGAAGTAGCCGCACAGCGTCGCCGCCAGTTGATCGTCGCCACCCAGGTTGCCGCGCACGTCCACAATGACCCCGGGCGCATTGGAGGCGACAAATAATTTCACGGCCTCGGCCACGTTGCTGTTGATGACATACAAATTTTCCGGCTCTGCAAAGTTGGCTTCGAAGCGTATGAGCAAATAACCCAGTCCGTTGGTCATGAGGCGGTATTCGACGGGATCACTTGAGGGGTTTTGCCGCCAGGCAAAATCCAGGAGTCCAAAGGTGGCATTGGTGTCGGCGGTGGCGGTGAGCGCAACGGTTTGGGTGGCGAGCGAGCCGGGATTGATGAATCGAACGTCCACATTTGTGCCCGCAGGCCCGCGTACGAGGAGCCGCGCCTGTTCGAGGCGTTGTTGCGTCCGTGTGGCCTGCGGACTGCTCGCCATCGGCCCGGCCAGCGCCCGAAGCGGATAAGCCGCCGCATTGATTTGTGCAATGGCCGAGGTGGGGGCCAGTCCGTCCCAGCTCACGATTTCCGCGCCGGCCTCCATGCCCGCGAGCTGCGCCGGACCATTGGTCAGCAAAGCCGCCGCGATCACGCGCCCGTCATCCAACTCTGCCACGGCCAGCCCGTATCCGCCCCCTGCAATCTCTTCGCCCCAGGCGGCAGGGACTGCTGCATTGGTCGCTTTCAACGCGATATGTCCATCTGGAACGGAGCCGACATATTCATGGAGCGCCGCGTAATACGCCACCTCGTTGGTGGTCGTCTGCGCGGCGACAATGCGCGGCAGGGTGTTGCTGTAGAGCGCGCCCCAGTCCACCGACTTCCAGTCTCCGAAGGCATACTGACGCGAAAAGACTTCATGCGCGGCGATGAAGGCGTTGGTCCAGTTGAGCGCGCTGAAGTCGGACGGATCGGGCCATTTCAATGCGATCAGTGAAAGGGCGCATTCCGTGGCCGAGGTCGAAGAAACAGCGAGGCGATACGTCCCCGGCGCGTCGCCCTGCCAGGTGAAGTTGTTGGTGAGCCGCAGCGTCTCGCCCGGATTCACAGCGGCGGAAAGTTCGGTGAAAACAGAGGCCGTGGCGTTGCTGAAGGTCACGGCGTAAAACGCCCCGTTTACGGCAGTGAAGTAAAAGGTGTTGGTTTCGCCGGCGGACAGACTGAGGTTGGTGTGCGAACCGTGCGCGAGGGTCGGCGTGCGCGGGTAGCCCAGTGCTTCAAGTGCGCGGGTCGCGGCGTCGAACACAGACTGGTTGCACAGCAATAAGGTATTCATGCCGCCGGACAGATCCCACAGCGGCAGACAACCGGCAACGGAAACATCGGTTTCGGGATTGTACGACATGAGCGTCAGATAGCCCAGGACGGCGCCGCCGTGTCCAAATCCCATATCCGGTTTAAACTGGCAGCCCAGCCCGTAATTGGCGTTGGATACCGACGTGGCGGTCTGCATCAGGTGCACCATATCATTACTCAGCACATTCAGGCCTTTCATGATTGAGCGGATGTGCCGGTTGAGCGCGGGCAGGGTGCCGTACCCGTTGCCTTCGCCTACATGCTGGCTCACATTGTAATTGGAAATGACCTCGGTCACATCCGAGGGCAGATAGACCGTGCCCGGAACGAACGGGCCCGGCAACGCGGTGTCGTCCGCCAGGTACGGAAAACGGATGTCCGGGGCGGCAATTCCGTGGTCGTAGAGATAATCCGTCAGGTTTTTATCCTCGCCCGTTTCGAGGGAATAGACGCGCCCGACGATGGCCGCCAGCAGCGAATAGCCGGTATCGCTGTAGTGGTAGCCGATGCCCGGTTCAAAGAATGAAAGCTGATGATAAGCCACCACGCCCACCAGTTCTTCGGGCGTGAACTGGTGTGACGAATCCTGGTCCAGCATCCATTCTACATAGCTGCTTCCCCCGCAGCCCGGCACCGGATCGTTGTCCACATCGTACACTCCCGCGCTGTGCTGTAGGAGCTGCTTGATGGTAATGAGTTCCTTGTAGGGAATCGCCCAGTTCGTGCCGTCGGGGACATACGCCTGATTGGTCCACGGCATCATGTCGATGATCCGGTTGGTGATGTTAAGCAACCCGCGCTGATGCAGGTGCAGCACGGCGGTCGACGTGAAATTTTTCGTGTTGCTCGCGAAGCGGAAGGTCGTGTTGGTCGCCAGTTGCAGTTCCGGGGATGCCGCCGAGGACGCAAAGAAGGTTTCGTTCGACGTCTGCAGGCAGATACTCAGCGAGGGTACGGACTTCCCCAGCGACGCTTCCAGCTCCGTGCGAACTTCATGCACCGCATTCGACAGTCTCGCATAATCCGACTGCGCGGAAGCAAGCGTTGCCAGGACGAGGAAGGCCGCCAAAAAAAGTTTCCAATGATTGGAAAAATCCGACAAAAAGTTTCCAATGATTGGAAAAATCGTCTGAAAAGTTTCCAATGGTTGGGAAAAAGAGACCCGCCCGCTTCGGGGTGTCACGTTGAGCTGCATAAGACCTCCACGATATGGTGAACCATTCAACAACACAAATCGCCCAAACCATCCTACGGAAGAGGTATCGCTCCCTGCTTTCCACCCCACCCCGCTTGCGGACCGAAACGACCAAGCAGATTATGCCCTGAGGCGTTGAAAGAACAACACTTTTAAAACAGGATTTTGCAGCATCCAGAGACTCCTCAGGGACGGCAAAAAATTTTCACGCAGAGCACTCGAAGGGCAAATTGATCCATACTAATTTTTTCTGCGCGCTCCACGACCTTTGCGAGAAAATCTCTCAGACGTTGATTTTCACATACTCTTCCGTGCAGTCGCATGAATAGACCGTGGCCGTGCCGATGCCGAGATGTAAGTCCACCGTGATGCTGAACGCCGCAGAATCAACCGCCTGCCGCAAGACTTCTTCGGGTGTATCCGCCGCCACGCCGCCTAGGACGGCGGGCGCGTCATTATAAAAAATGTCCACGGAGGATTCCTGCACGTCGGCACCCGAGTAACCCAAGGCATCCATCACGCGTCCCCAGTTGGCATCACGCAGCACCCAGGAGGTCTTCACGAGCAGAGAATTGGCTATGGCGCGTGCCGCACGTTCGGCGTCTTCGTCGGTCGCCGCTCCATTCACCGTAATGGTCACCACTTTCTTCGCGCCTTCTCCATCGCCGATGATCATCATGGCCAAGGCGTACGTGGCCCGGTCCAGCAGGGCGCAAAACGCATCCCACTGGTCGTGGCCGGGCTTCAGGAGCTGATTGCCCGCAACACCGTTCGCAAAGCACAGGACCGTATCGTTCGTACTCATATCCCCATCCACGCTGATGCGGTTGAAACTCTTCGTCACCGATTCACGCAGGGCGGCCCGCAGGGCGCGCTTCTCCACAGCGGCATCCGTCAGCAGGAAGGCCAGCATGGTAGCCATGTTTGGCTCGATCATCCCCGCCCCTTTTGCCAGCGCGGTCAGGCGGACTTCGCATCCATCCACCATCAGGGTTTCGGTAAAGGTTTTCGGGCGGGTATCGGTGGTCATGATGGCCTGCGCGGCCAGTGCGCCGTGTTCTTCGGAGAGATGCGGCACGGCCTGCTCAATTCCTTTTTCAATGCAGGGCATCGGAAGCGGTACACCAATACGCCCGGTGGAGCAGACGTAGACTTGGTCCTCGCGAACGCCCAACGTTGCGGCGGTTTTTGCGGCCATGGCTGCGGCATCGAGTACGCCCTGCTTACCGGTGCAGGCATTGGCGTTTCCGCTGTTGATGATCACAGCCTGACCGCTCTCGGCCTGTTCAATGCGGGCCATGCAAAGCTTCACGGAGGCCGCTTTGATCTTGTTGGTGGTAAAGGTTCCGGCAACGACGGCGGGCACGGTGCTATAGAGCAGCGCCATATCCAACACGTTCTGCTGCTTGATACCTGCGGCAATCCCCGCCGCCTGAAAATGTTTCGGCAATGGCAATGAGGTCTTCATACGACGATCTCCCATCCTTTTATTTCGCGTTCCCTGCGTTCTTTCGCGGCCAATCTTTCCTCTGCGCTCTCCGCGAGCTTTGCGAGAGAATATCCCCCTCTCCCCGCGAAGGTCTTCTTTCTTGGTGTCTTGGTGCTTTTGTGTGAGGACCTCTTTCTCCCAAATGCAAAATCGAGAGACCCTCTCCTTCCATAAAAAAACCCCGAGCACGGAATGCCCGGGGTAATCAAGCTGATAAAGCTTTGTTCGCTTAACGTTTCGAGAACTGGAAGCGAGCGCGAGCACCCGGCTGACCGGTCTTCTTACGTTCCTTCATACGCGAATCGCGCGTGAGGAACCCACCACCCTTGAGGGCTTCCTTGGTGGCCTCGTCTGCCAGTACCAAGGCCCGAGCCAACCCGTGACGGATGGCTCCAGCCTGACCGCGCAAGCCACCGCCACTGACCTTCGCGACTATATCATATTTCTTGAGCGTATCGGTCAGCACCAGTGGCGCTACCACGAAGGTACTCATCGTTTCCGTTTTGAAATAATCCTGCAGGGATTGTCCATTGACCGTTGTCTTGCCAACACCCAGCGCCAATTTAATCCGGGCCACGGCCTCTTTGCGGCGTCCGGTTGCCGCGTATTCTACCACTTTCTGTGCCACAATATGCTCCCTTTATTCCTCGGTGAATTACAACAATACAACTTGCTGCGGCTGCTGAGCTTCGTGAGGATGCTCGGCCCCCGCATACACTTTTAATCTCTTCATCAATACGCGGCTCAGGCGATTCTTCGGCAACATGCCGCGAACGGCCTGCGTGATGATTCGCGTCGGGTCTTTTTCACGCACGGTCTTGGCCGGATATTGACGAAGACCGCTCGAATAGCCCGTATAATGCTTGTAAATTTTCTTTTCGTCCTTGCCGCCCGATAGTTTAATCTTCTCGGCATTGACCACCACCACGAAGCCACCCATGTCGGCATTCGGGGTGAACGTCGGCTTATCTTTTCCACGCAGAACTTCTGCAATGCGCACCGCCAAACGCCCCGTGGGTTGATCCGTGGCATCCACCACCATCCATGAACGTTCGGCCTCTTCCGTTTTTGCTGCAAATGACTTCATCGGTATTCCCTTAAATGCTGCTCTATTTTTTGAAAGACAGCGGCAAAACATAGCCGAGGCCTATAGGGGTGTCAAATTCATTTCCGCATTATTTTGTTTCGTCATCTCGCCGGTGAAAATCCAGCTTGAGCCAGACAAACACCACAAAGGAAAGAAGAAACGAAACAAACATCAGCCCCAGCAGTCCCATCCCCACCTGCTCTGCCCAGGAAACCTCCTTCAAAACAAACAGACACACCGCACCCAGAATGCCGGCGAGATAACCCAGACAACGGAAAAATAGATACCCTTTACGCATAACGCTGGCTATACTCACCACCTCTTTCAAAAAAACAAGGAAAAACCGGGTGCCATGAAAAATAACGAACCCATCCATGAACTGCTCCTACAGAATGTACGCATCCTGGACCCGCTCTCCAATCAGGACGTAACGGGCGACCTGTACATAGCCGATGGACGCCTGCGCCCACCCCCGCGCGTTCTCTCCTCCTCGTGCAGGGTACTGAACGTCCCCGGCTGGATCGTCTGCCCCGCCCTGACCGATGTGCATGTACATCTGCGCGAACCAGGCCACGAAGCCGCCGAAACCATCGCCTCCGGCACACAGGCCGCTGCACGCGGTGGTTTCACCCGTGTGGTCGCCATGCCCAACACCTCCCCCTCCCTAGATCACCCCGACGTCCTTCGCGCCATGCTGGCCAAGGCCGAAAACGCCCCCTGTGAAGTACTCGCATCCGGGTGCATCTCGCTCGGACGCCTCGGACGGCAACCCGTCGATTTTGAGGCCCTGAAGGAAGCCGGCGTGGTGGCCTTCACGGATGATGGAAGCACCCCCGCCTCCGCCGAACTCATGCGGACCGCCGCGTGCGCCGCCGCACGATTGAATATTCCTATCATGGACCACGCCGAAGATTCCACCCTGCCAGTTAAAGGCGTCATGCACGAAGGAGCCGCCGCCGTACGTGCCAGCCTGCCCGGCATCCCCTCCGCCTCCGAAGTGAACATCGTGCGCCGCGACATCGAACTGGCTGACCGAACTGGATGCCGGATGCACATTCAACATCTCTCAGCACGTGAAAGCATCGAGCTGATTCGCGACGCGCAGTCGCGGGGGCTGCCCGTCACCGCCGAGGCCACCCCGCATCATCTGGCACTCACCGACGACGACGTGGACCCGAACAACCCCTCCTTCAAAATGAATCCGCCGCTCCGCTCGGCCGAGGATCGGCGGGCCCTGCGCGAGGCCGTCGTTGAGGGCGTTGTCGGCATCCTCGCCACCGATCATGCACCGCATACTGCCGAAGCCAAACGGAAGGGATTCCTGCATGCGCCGTTCGGCATCATCGGGCTCGAAACCGCCGTGGGCGTGACCTACGAAATACTCGTGGAGAGCGGCATGCTCTCGCCGCTGGACTGGGTACGCCGCTGGACCATGAACCCTAACGAATTGATTGGACGGCCCGTGCCATCCCTAACGTTGGGCGAACCCGCCGACCTCCTGCTCATCAATCCCAATGCAAACTGGACGGTCCGTGCCGAGGACTTCGCCTCGCTGTCAGCGAACACCCCGTTTCTCGGATGGACCCTGAGCGCACGCCCCATGCTGACCATCCACCGCGGACGCATCACCTCGAACCAAAGCGGGTTCCCCACACCCACTTGACGTTGGTTGATTCTGCCATGGCCTGATTTCCGACTGATCGCCGGGTGCCAACCCGGTTTGGATAAAATCGCTATCGCGATTTGGAAGATCAGATGGAGAACACCGCGAAAAACGACGAATTTCGGGAGGGATGCTGTCCCCAGCGTCCTTTTGTTTTTCTCCAGATCATTCCTTGTTTCTCTTACTCTCCGCACGGCTCGCGGGGACGCTCGCCCTCCTGAAGCACGCTCACTCTCCGCTTGGCCCGTGGGGACACGGGCCCCGAGAGGAAAAACGGGCCGACGCCTTAGTCGTTGTCCCGACCTTTCAAAAAATCGACAACCACACCAGAAGGATCTGGTTTTTTCACGAAGTTCCCAGAAGAACCGGATTTTTGCCCAGAACACGCAGAGGGCACAGAAAGAGTCAACCTGCCAGGGTTAGACCAGTTTAAGGTCCGGTCCGGCGTTACGCCCAGGCACCACAATGCGCGACGCCTGCTCGCGCTGCATTTCCTCGGCTTCGCGCACCATCCGTTCCACCGCCTCCTGCACCGCCTGCGGGAACTTTTCAATCACCTCTTCAATCGAGGCCGCCTCCACCGGCGCGTGCACCGGCACAGGACCCATCGGCGACATGAGCTGCGTGCGGATCATAAACTGCGGCTGGCGTGCGGCATCGGGTGTGCCATCGGAGAGCACTGGCGTTAATCTTTGAATGGAACCTACCTGCAAATCCGTGAAGGTCTCCTCGCGGTACAGATTCTTTGCATCAATCCGAACATCACCCAAATCCATATTACTCATTCCTCAACCTCATTTCTTCTGATTATCTGTTGGCCCGCGAATACGGCGTCCTAGCAGAAACCCGGACGCGGTAAAACGGATAAAATAGCTTTAACTTTCACATAGTAAAGACTATTGTCACCGCCCAAAACCCATGAAGCATTTAAAGGATACTCTATGATGACGCGCACGATTGCGGCTCTTTTGTTTGTAACGGCCTCGCTCTCCGCCCAGGCCCTCGCACCCGTTCAGCCGGAGACTCTCGATACCTACTCGCGGGCCGGGAAAATCATCACCTATGAAATGCCCTACAAACATTTGAACCATGCCTCGTTTGAAGACCAGATCGCCACCAACGCGCTCAACCGCTTCATTTCCCTGCTCGACTTCGACCGCACCTATTTTCTCGCCTCCGACATCGAGTCCTTTCAAGCCCAAGCCACCAACCTCGATGAACGCCTGAAATCAGGCGATCTCTCCATGGCCTTCGATATCTACGAAGTCTTCATGGGCCGCGCCAGCAATCGAATTGATTTCGTCGACTCCATCCTCGATGCCGGGTTCGACCTGGACAAAGAAGAATCCTACAACTGGCGTCGTAAAGACTTGCCCTGGGCCGCCTCCGAAGAGGAGTGGAACGACCTCTGGCGCAGAAAGGTGAAAAACCAGTACGTGGCGCGAGTCGTGGCAGAGCAACTGGCAGAAGAGAAAAAGGCCCGCGAAAAAGCGGAGAAAGAAGTCGCCTCCGAGGACGTGATGGAGGGTATCGCCAAGGTGGATAAGGATGGGGCCGGAAATCAGGTACAGGTTCACATCCCGGGCGAGGGCGAGATGAGGCCGCCGGTGGAAAGCGAGAGCGAAACCGCGACCGACGTTGAGAATGAAGACGCACTGGTGTCCGATGTCGAGAGCGATGCAGTGACCGAAGGCGATTTCGCTACCGATGGCGATACCGAGAGCGAGGCCGCGACCGAAGAAGAGAACAACGCTGAGGTGATACTTCCCGCGCCCAAGCTCACGCCGGAAGAAGCCATACGCAAAGAATACCGCCAATATCTCAGCGTCCTGAACGACAATGATGCCCACTGGCTGCTGCCCCTCTACATCTCCTCGTTTGTCCACGCCTATGACCCACACTCCGATTATATGTCGCAAAACAGCACCGAGGATTTTGACATCAGCATGAAGCTCTCGCTCGTGGGCATCGGCGCCCTGCTCAGCTCCGAAGACGGTGCCGCCAAAATCGTGCGCATCATTCCCGGCGGCCCCGCTGAAAAAGACGGGCGCCTCCAACCCGGCGATAAAATCGTCGCCGTGGGTCAGGGCGATGAGGAACCTGTGGACATACTCCACTGGCCGCTCAGCAAGAGCGTCCGCAAAATACGCGGCGAGAAAAACACCCGTGTCGTGTTGCACGTTATCCCGGCGTCGGACATCTCCGGCTCCACCATCAAAGTGGTCGATCTGATTCGCGATGAAGTGAAACTCGAAGAGGGTGCCGCCAAGGGGCGCGTCACCTCCGTGACGAACGCCCAAGGCCGCGCCTACCCCATCGGCATCATCTCCATCCCCGACTTCTATGCCGACATCAACGCCCGCAACGACCGCGAAGCCCGCAGCGTTACCCGCGATGTGCAGAATATCCTGTACGATCTAGCCACCAACCAGATCGAAGGCCTCATTCTGGACCTGCGCAATAACGGCGGAGGCTCCCTCACCGAAGCGGTAGAATTGACCGGACTCTTTATCGACAGCGGGCCCGTGGTGCAGGTCAAAACCGAAGAGCGCGTCATCACCCTGCCCGACAGCGATCCCACCATCGCCTATGCCGGCCCCCTGCTCGTACTAGTGAACCGCCAAAGCGCCTCCGCCTCCGAAATCTTCGCAGGTGCCCTGCAGGACTACGGGCGCGCGCTGATCGTCGGCGATTCCAAAACGCACGGCAAAGGTACCGTACAAACCCTCTTTCCCCTGCGCACCTACAACCCGAAACTCGGGTCCCTCAAGCTCACGACGGCCAGCTACTATCGAATCGCCGGCGGTTCCACCCAGAAAAAAGGCATCACCCCCGACCTCATCATTCCCTCCGTGCTCGACAGCATGGAGATCGGCGAGGAATACTTGCCCGGTGCGCTGGAATGGACCGTGGTCGATCCGGCCATCTACCGGCACGCCTTCGCCCTGAAGGAACTGATCGCGGAACTAGGCGGCCGCTCCGCGAAGCGCCGCACCGAAGAACCCCGCTTCATCGCCTATGAACAATTGCTCACCTACCTGGCCGAGCAACGCCAATCCAAAACTATTTCCCTTCGACTGGAAGACCGCCTGCCCATGGCCCGAAGAGAAAACGAAATGTCTGATTTTATCGTGGAATCCACCGCCAACGACGATCTCGACTACGCCGAGGAAGAACAAAAAGAAGACCCTGGCGAAAAAAACGCCGAGGCCCCGCCTAAAAACGATTTGATTCTGGATGAAGCCCTGAACATCATTCAGGACATAATCGATCTGCAAAACGAAACGCCTGCGGATTCGCCCGAACCGGAATTGAATATCGAACCCGACACCCTGACCGCCGATGTACCATGATACCCCGTTCCAAACCCGATAAGGACGATAAGAAGCCGCAACCCACCATCCGTTGCCGTGTCCGCTGTCCGATGTGTCAGGAGGCCAGCTATCAGTGCCGGTTGAACAACCGCGTTTTCTGGAATCGCGACATCGATGTCGATCTGCAACCCCAAAACTATGCCAAACTCGACCACATCGACCCGGACTTTCACCCGCCCCTCTATTACATGTGGTATTGCCCCGAGTGCCACTTCACCGCCGGCTATCGACACTTCATCCATCCCCTTAAGGATGTCTACGTCAAAACCGACGCGGTTTCCGCGCGCATCCGCGATACCTATGCGGCCAAGGGCGATTTTCACAAGCTGGTCCATATTCTCAGTCGTGGACTCGACATTGAACACATGAATTTTTTTCAGGGGCTCAAGCTGCACCTGCTGGCCGTACTCGAGCTCGAACTTATTGAGGATATGGTAAAGCAATACTTCCTGAATCTGGGCCGTTACTGCCTGCACTTGGCCTGGCTCTACCGCGACCTCTCCAACAATCCCGAGGCCCTCGCCGCCACGCGGCCCCGCCTCGATGAACTCTACGAAGAAGTCAAAGAATTCTGGCCCGCCATGCCCCGCAATGAGTATGAGGCCCTCTACAAAGCCGTAAACTACTATGACCAGACCTTCGAACGATCCCCGCAGGTCAAAACCATCATCGACGAAGTATCCATTCTCCAGGTCATCGCCCGCATCTACATCAAACTCAACAAACGCGACGAAGCCCGAAAAATGCTCTCCAGTAGTATCGAGCGCGCACTCGAAGCACGAGATAAAATAGAAGTCAAACTGCACGACACCGGGGAAGAAGGCCGAAAACTCACCGCCGATCAAACCGCCGACATGGTCACCCTCAGCCGACGCCTACGCACCATAGCCGACGAAAATAAACAGCTCATTCAGCTTCTCACCGAGGAACGACTCACCGAGCACACCACCCGCGCCAAAAAACTGCTCAAAGCCAACAAAGGGCGGGACCGGACTGTACTCGAACGCATCCTGACAAAAAATCACATCGACCGGCGCGTCATTGCGAGGCTCCTCCCCGAAGACAAAAAGAAGGGCGGCTTCCCCTGGCAGTAAACGGCACGGGGATACCCATGCCGTTTACGAAAAGGGATGCTGAATACAGCCTCCCTCAGCCTTCCTTTTTCGGAAACACACCGTCCAGTGCCTGACGTACCACGGCCTTCACATCGTCCGGGAAATCCTTGTTCAGAATCCAGTTCAGATAGGATTTGTCATTCTCCGCCAAAACGCGCAACGATTTACCCTTGTTCTGTCCGAAATTGATCTGCACGTCCCCATCCGGCCCCCAACGCAGTTTGCCTTCCCGGTCCAGCGTATCCGCCTCCCTCGGGCTGCAGAAATCAGCCAGCGGCCCGACCGCCTCCGGCACCTCCGTATATTTAGCAATCTGCCCTTCCAGCACCTTGATCGTAGCCTCCACATCCGCCAGCGCGCCATGCGCGCCCGTGTGCTCCTCGCCGCAATAAAAGGCCAACGCAGCCGTCAGATCGCGCGGCTCCATGCGGTAGAAAATGCGTTGCGCATCCACCACGAGACAACTCTTAAGCGACAAAACAACCCCAGCCCGCTTGAATTCCTCTTCCAGCATCGGCACATCAAACTGAATCAGATTGTACCCCGCCAGATCACACCCTTCCAGGAATGCGACCACATCGCCGCTAATCTGCTGGAACGTCTTGCAGTCCTTCACATCCTCATTAGTAATACCGTGAATCCGCGTGGACTCCGCTGAAATGGGCATTTCCGGATTCACCCGAAACACCACGCTGATGCGCGAACCATCGGGATGAATCTTGATCATCGCCAGCTCGATAATGCGGTCGGTTTTACGGTTCAGCCCGGTGGATTCAATGTCGAAAAAAACAATAGGTCGTTCGAGTTTTAATGTCATAATGAAGTTAATATACCGCCCGCCGCGACAGAAGGCAACCGTCATTGTGCCTTGGCCTAATCGAATTGGAGGGTCAAAAAAATATAGAAGCCCGAGCCACTCCTCATCCCAATCTGTGCAAATCGGTGTAATCTGTGGACAAAAACAGCGAAGCCCAAGTCTGTGTGCTCTTTGTGATGAACGTTCGTCCTTTATTCCTTCTTCACATGAAACGCTCGAGCAGAACTGCCGCCCGGTGTTTCATCAGATGGCCTGATTGCACGATAGCCTGACCGGCGCGCACCCGCTCGGCTCGGTCCGAATCCGCAAGCATTTCTTTCAGCGCCGCGCCCGCATCTCCGTCGGCATGCAGCATTCGCACGCCGCATTTTTTCCCAAAGACTTCCTGCACATACGAAGAGGGGGTCGTCAGCACCGAGGCTCCGCACATCAGCGCATCGAATATCCGTTCGTGGGCACCGTCCGTATGCGAGGGCGCGTGATTGATGACCACTTTCGCACGGCGCAGGACGGAAAAGGTTTCGGGGAAGGGAATCGCCTCATGCAACACGAGGTGATCCGGCCAGTTCACCGAACCCCAATCACCCTGACCAAACACATGTACTCTACAGCCCGTGATAGATGAAAGCAGTCGAATCCGATCACGGTTGCGGAAATACTGATCGAGCAATGGATAGAATACGTTGATGAAAATCTGTTTTTTATCCTCCGGCAGATGCAGCGCCTGCGTTAAATTCAGTAGTGTCTGCCCCAGTGATCCGACCGATCCGGCTTGATCCAATTGCGTCACCAGTTCGTTCAGCAGCGGCGCGTTTGGGCCTGCCTGCATGTGTATCCGTTCCATAATCCCCTCGGGCGCTTGCAGGCTGCCCAAGAATACTGCGTCTAGGTCACGCCCCGAATCAGCCGGAGCTGTCGCCTCCAACACGGAGGAGGCGTGCGGCAGAAAAAAGACCTTGTTATACCCATACGCCTTCTGTGCGAACGCGACCCAGTTGCGATCCACGCAACCCACGCAACACCGCTCCGGATTCACCGGCATCCGGCTCAGTGCGTGAGAAAAAAAGTACCCGTGATAAGGTGGCGGGTCCACCATCCAAACCACATGCCGGCGCATCGCCGTGCTGGTGCACCAGTTGCGGATCAGATTGAATCCGAGCGTGACATCCGACTCTCCCAATTCTGCATCCTCCTCCATCATGCAGGGAACAATCAGCGCCTCCTCCCCGAGGCTGCAAAACGCATCGCTCAGCCGCTCCAACCAATGACGAAACACGTCGTATCCACTGCTCCCATCCAGCAGAATGATTTTTCGCTTCGTCATGGACCTCCTTCATTGCTTTTCCAACCATTGGAACTTTTTTTTGAGTTTTTTCCAATCATTGGAAAAACGATCATTGAGCATCGAGCCAGTTTTGCAAAATGAATTGAGCGGCGATTTTATCCACGAGTCCTTTTCGCCTTTTTCGGCTCTCACCTGCGTCGATCAATACGCGCTGCGCGCTGACGGTGCTGAGGCGTTCATCCCAGGTTTTGATCGGCATCTCGGGTAGAGCGGTGTGCAATCGCTCCTTGAAGGCCATTGCCTTTTCGACCGCCGGACCGCGCGTGCCGTTCATATTCAGCGGCAGGCCAAGCACAATCAAATCCACCTCCTTATCGGCGCAGATTTCCATGATGCGCCGAGTGACTTCAGCATCGTCGGCACCCCGTTCAATCATCGTATGCGGGGAAGCCAGAAAGCGGGTGGGATCGCTGAGCGCCACCCCGATACGTTTATCGCCGTAGTCCAATCCAAGCACTCTTCCCATCGTACACCTCTTCTGTCAGGTCAGCCGGGCATACCGCGCGTCCTGCCGCAACCGCTGAACCAGTTCCTTGATCTGCTGCGCCTGATCTTTCGGGCAGACGAGCGTGACGCCATCGGCCTGAACCACCATCACATCCGAGAGCCCGATCACAGCGGTCAGCCGATCTTTCGAGTAGATGATGTTGTCGGAGGCCTCAAGCGTGACTCCGTCGCCGATCACCACGTTGCCAGCGTCATCGTGCGTGAAGTGATTATCGAGCGCAGGCCAGGAGCCTACATCATCCCATGCAAAAACGCCGCGCGCCATGCCCACGTTTTCTGCTCTTTCCATCACCGCATAATCAATGGAAATTTTTTCGAGTCCTTCATAAATGCGCTCAAAGGTTTGATCAAAATCCCGCCGATCGGCGGCGGCATTCAGTGCGCAAATCATTTCATAAAGCGGTGGGCGGAAGGCTTGGAAGGCGCGGGTGATGGAAGCAGCCGACCAGATGAACATGCCGGAGTTCCAATAGTAACTTCCCTCCTTCAAGTACTGCTGCGCGGTGACGGCGTCCGGTTTTTCCACAAACCGCTTCGCACGATCGAAGACCGTCCCTGCGGGGGCATCCGCGAGATGTTCTCCTGTCTGGATGTAGCCGTACCCCGTGCTGGGAAAGGAAGGTTTCACGCCAATGGTGAGAAGCAAGTTTTCCGAGTGGGCCAGGTCCATGGCGTCGCGCAGGGTGCTACGGAAGCATTCCAGATCGCCGATGATGTGATCTGCCGTCAGCACGGCCATAACGCCCTCGGGATCCTGCCGCGCAACCAGGGCCGCACCCAGTGCAATCGCGGCGGCGGTATCACGACCCACCGGTTCTCCAATGATATTTTCGGGCGGAAGCTCGGGCGCGGAACGCCGGGCCACCTCGGCCAGCTCACTGCTGGTAATGACGTAAATGCAGGAGGTATCCACCACGCCCTCCAACCGCTCCACGGCCTGCGCCAGCAAATTTTTCTCGCCGATAAGCGAGAGAAACTGTTTGGGGTGCTCCGCCGTACTGAGCGGCCAGAACCGCTCCCCTTTTCCTCCGGCCAGTATCACGGCAAATCGTTTGGTCATATACGGTCTAGCTCCTCTTATCAATTGATTCTTCTTTTTCAGGTTTTTCGGCCCCGGGGTGCATGAGCTCAAACACCAGGCCAAGCCCGCACAGCGTCATGTTCAAGTCAAGGTCTGGGCGCATCTCCGGGAGCAGGTGAACAGCGCGAGCATAACCACCGGCGACAACCAACCGAAAGGGCATCTTCAGATGTTCGGCCTGTATGGCTTCCACCACTTCACGGATCATCCCGTTGAATCCGCGACGCGCGCCGATGTGCATGGCCTCTTCGGTTGAGCGCCCGTACGATCGTTTCACCGAACCAGCGAGTTTGATCGCAGGCAGTTTGCCCGTGCGCTCCGCCAGATAATCCAACATCAAGGCGGGTCCCGGCAGAATCACGCCGCCGACGAAGCCGCGCTCCGGGAGCAGCAGGTCCACCGTAGTCGCCGTGCCGATATCGCACACGATGGCGGGGGCACCGTAACGATGCGCCACCCAAGCGGCATTGAGCAGACGATCCACCCCCAGCGTTTCCGGCTTCGGATAACTGACCTTCATGCCGAAATCGCAGTAATTATCCACGCGTAGGAAGGGCACCTTCGCCGCTCTACGTAGGCATTTCTCGAATCGTCCGTTGAGCGCCGGTGCCACCGATGCGAAGGCGATCCCTTCAACCGTGGCCGAACCGGTCAGCCCCGACAGAGCCTCCCGCAAAAAATTCGTCCGCAGGTCGGCATGCGGCAGACTGACCCGGTGCGAGATTTTTCCCTTTCGGTAGAGGCCCATCGTCAGCGTGGTATTCCCGAGGTCGGCTGTCAGGATATAGGCTTGTTTTTGTCTGGTCATCGTTGTTTCTCCGATCCGGCAGGCGCTCTTTGGCATAGAAGAACGGGACGGGCCTGCACCGCTTTGATGCGGCGCATTCCCCTTCATTGTTCATTGACTGACGCGAGACCGACGGATCAAGCTCAGCTCACTGCCGCCGCAACCTGCCTGAACGTCAGCTTTTCTTCCGTCACCGTCACCTCGATGCTTTCGTTGCGGGATATGTTTCCGCGCAGAATGTCCTCGGCCAAGGGGTCTTCCAAATATTTTTCGATGGAACGGCGCATCGGGCGTGCACCATACAAGGGATCGTAGCCCTTCCCGATCAGAAATTCCCGGGCCTCGGGCAGCAGCACCAGCTCAATCTTACGGCTGTCGAGACGGTCCTTCACCTTCTGCAGTTCGATCTCCAGAATCTGCTCCATATTATCCTTCGAGAGCTGACGGAAGACGATGATGTCATCAATGCGGTTGAGCAGTTCGGGTTTGAAGACCTTCTTCGAGGCATCGAGCATCTGCGTTTTCAGTTTTTCGTAGTCGGCCTTGTCGTCCTTGCCCGGATTGAATCCGAGACCGGGGCCCTTCTTCACGAGGTCCGCACCGAGATTGGAGGTCATGATGATGACGGTATTGCGGAAATCAATCGCGCGGCCCAAGCTATCGGTCAGTTTGCCTTCTTCCAGGATTTGGAGCAGCAGATGCATGACGTCGGGATGCGCCTTTTCCATTTCATCAAACAGGACCACCGAATAGGGGCGGCGCCGGACCTTTTCGGTCAATTGGCCGCCATCGTCATGCCCGACATACCCCGGCGGCGAGCCCACCATCCGCGAGGACGAAAATTTCTCCATGTATTCGGACATGTCCACCTGAATCAGCGCATCGGCATCGTTAAACATAAAGTGAGCAAGCTGTTTGGCGAGGAGGGTCTTTCCGACGCCTGTGGGGCCCAGAAACACAAACGAACCGATCGGGCGGCGTGGGTCTTTCAAATTGGCCCGCGAGCGACGCAGCGATTTGGAAATGGCGTGCACGGCCTCGTTCTGACCGATAACCTTCTCCTCCAGTTCCTTTTCCATATTCAGTAGGCGCGCCATTTCTTTGTCTTCCAGGCGGGTCAGCGGAACGCCCGTCCACTTGGAGACAATGACCATGATGTCGTCTTCATTAACCTGCACCACTTTTTCATCCCGCGTCTTGCGCCATTCATCGAGCACCTTTTCCATGGCCTCTCGTGCGGTACGTTCTTCATCGCGGTATTGCGCGGCGGCTTCAAACTGCTGGGCGCGAATGGCGTCTTCTTTTTTGCGTTTGATTTCCACAAGCCGCTGTTCCTGATCCTTCAAGTCCGGCGGGCGGGTCATTGAGCCGATGCGGGCGCGGGCGCCGGCCTCGTCCATCACGTCGATCGCCTTGTCCGGGAGAAAACGATCCGGCAGGTATCTCGCCGAAAGTTCTACGGCTGACTTCAGGGCCTCGTCGGTGATACTGGCATGATGATGTTCCTCATATTTGGGACGCAATCCCTTCAGAATTTCCAGCGCCTCTTCCACGCTGGGCTCGGGGACCAAAACCGTCTGAAAACGCCGTTCGAGCGCGGCGTCTTTTTCAATAAATTTGCGGTATTCCTTGAGCGTGGTGGCACCGATGCACTGCATCTCTCCCCGCGAAAGGGCGGGCTTCATGATGTTCGAGGCATCCATCGCCCCTTCCGCCGAACCGGCTCCGACAATCGTGTGCAGTTCATCCAGAAACAACAGTACGTCCTTGCTCCGCCGTACTTCGTCCATCACCGCTTTAATACGCTCTTCGAACTGTCCCCGGTATTTCGTGCCAGCCACCATCAGGGCCAGGTCCAGGGTGATCACCCGTTTCCCACGTAGCAGTTCCGGCACATCGCCCCGTCCGATCGACTGGGCCAACCCTTCCACGATCGCCGTCTTGCCCACGCCGGCCTCGCCCAGCAACACGGGATTGTTCTTGGTACGGCGGCACAGTATCTGCACCACGCGCTCGATTTCATTGGCCCGGCCCACCACCGGATCCAGTTCGCCCTTCTCAGCCAGCTCGGTCAAATCGCGTCCAAACGCCTTCAGCGCAGGCGTTTTTGAATCTTGCGCTGCCATCGGGTTCGCACTGCCGCCAGCGGCCACTTCCTCGCCGGAGGGATCATAATTTGGGTCCAGCTCGCGCATGATTTCAATGCGGGTCTTATCCAGGTCCACATTCAAATTTTTGAGTACGCGCGAAGCCACGCCCTCGCCCTCACGCAGCAATCCGAGCAGAATGTGCTCCGTGCCGACGTACGAGTGATTCAGCGCACGCGCCTCACTGCTCGAGAGGGCCAGAATTTTCTTCACGCGCGGCGTGAAAGGCAGATTGCCCACGGTCTTGGTTTCCGGGCCGACGCCCACCGCATTCTCGACTTCGAGGCGGAGCGACTCCAGGTCCACGCCCATTTTCAGCAGCGCATTGACCGCCACGCCCTGCCCCAGCGTGACCAGCCCAAGCAGAATATGCTCTGTGCCGACATACCCATGATTAAAGCGCTCGGCCTCCTTGCGTGCCAGTTGCAGAACCTGCTGCGCTCTTGGTGTAAAATTGTTCATGTTGTTTCATCACCCGTCTGTTGTGTTATACGTTTTTTTACCAGCTCAGAGCGTGCCTGATCGCGCGCTTCGGGTTTCATATCCGATGCGAACATCTTCTGTAAATGCGCGGGCTGAGTCAATAGTAACAACTCATCTATTACCGATCGCCTCAGATACGTGATCAACCCAAGTTCGATGCCCAGGCGAAGGGCCGAAAGCAGATTCAGTGCTTCCTTAGAAGAAAGTAGATGCGCTTTTTCCAGAATACCGACCGCCCTGCCCACATAATCCTGCAGCAGCACGTTCTTTTCTTCGAGCAGGCGTATGCGGGCATTCTCTTCGTGCTGAACCAGTTCCTGCACAATCTGCTCGTTCTGTGAAATAATGCCCTCCTCCGAATCACCGAGCGTGATCTGATTGGACACCTGAAACATGTGCCCTGCCGCCTCGGTGTTCTCGCCCCAGAGCCCACGCACGGCGATGCCGATTTTCCCGAGCCCGTTAATGATCGGACGCATTTCCTGCATCAGCACCAGCGCCGGAAGATGCAGCATGGCACTCGCTCGAAGCCCCGTGCCCACATTGGTCGGACAAGAGGTCAGATAACCCCATTTCGAGGAAAAAGCATATTCCGCCTGCGCCTCGATGGCATCATCGAGCGCGTCGGCCCGCTTCAGTGCGCTTCGCAGATTCAATCCGGCATCCAACACTTGCAGTCGGACATGATCCTCCTCGTTGATCATCAGCGAAAAACCGTCCTCCGGAAAAACAATCACGCCGCACCCTTCGCCGCGTGCCATCATTTCCCGGCTGATCAAATGCCGCTCGAAAAGCAGGTGCTTCTCCAATTCTGTCAGCTCGCTCATGGGACAAATCACACGTTCAGAACAAGCCGGGATGGAGTCGATCGCCCCAAGCAGCATCCGCCAAACTTCCACACGCCCATCCACATCCAGCCAACCGGGAAAAGAAAACGCTCGCAGATTGCGAGCCACCCGAATGCGACTGCTCACCACGATGCCGCTTTCCGTCTCCGGCATCACACAGACGCTGGAATGATCGAGTATTCGGTCAAGTTCCATGACGCTCCTGCCCCATCGGGTTGCCGTCTTTCATCTGGTCGCGCAAGCGGGCGGCGGTCTCGTAATCTTCAACCTCCACGGCCTTCGCCAGCGCGGCATTTAAATCCCCCGAAAAACCCGTATCCGCAGAGGGAGCGCCATGCGTCACCGGCTTTTTCCCGCTATGTCGCAGATGATGATGCACGGCACGAATCATCGGAATCAGATCGTCGCAAAACGCCTCGTAACAGGCCGCGCAACCCAACCGCCCGCACCGCTTGTATTCACTGCGGCTGATGCCGCATTTTAGGCAAGACGCATCCACCTCCACCTTTTCGGCACCCGATTCCGGCAGCAGATGATCCAGCCCCATCAGCACATCCGTCACCGACATGGTTTTTTGAAGATCAATACCCGTCTTAGCCGCACACGCCTCACACAGGTGAATCTTCTTCATCTGACCATCCGTCACCTGCGTAAGATGCACGACCGCCGGGGCCTTCTGACATTTATCGCACAGCATACCTTGTCCCAGGGTAGCTCCGGAAACCGGAAAGCCGGCCCGGAATAGGCTTTGGAAACGCGCTGCGTCAATCAGCCGTTGATGGGCGTACCATTGTTCCGGGCGAAATCGCGGAAGCTGGCTTCCAGTGCCCGGGTGACCTCACCCGGCTTGCCGTTTCCGATTTTACGTCCATCCACTTCCACCACCGCAATGATTTCAGCCGCCGTTCCCGTGAGAAACACTTCATCAGCCACATACAGATCGTAGCGGGACATCACGTCCTCACACACATCTAGGCCCATATCATCCGCAATATCCATGCACTTATTGCGCGTCACGCCTTCGAGAGCCCCGCACCAAGCGGGCGGCGTGATCAGCAGGCCGTTCTTGAGGGCAAACACATTATCACCCGTCGCCTCCGCCACATAGCCCTGCCCATTCAGCATGATCGCCTCCATCACGCCGCAGTTGATCGCCTCGATCTTCGCCAGAATATTATTCAAATAATTCAGACTCTTGATGCGCGGATTCAACGCCTCCGACATATTGCGCGTGGTGCCGACCGTCACAATTTTCAGGCCCTGCTCATATACTTCCGGCGGATAAAGCTGAATCGCCGCCGCGATGATGATCACCTGCGGCTTCTTGCACAAGTAGGGATTCAATCCCAAGGTGCCCTCGCCGCGCGTCACCACCAAACGGACATAGCCATCCTTGATTTTGTTGGCCGCACAGGTTTTGACCACCGCATTCATCATGGTCTTCTTCGATACGCCGATATCCAGATTGATGGCCTTGGCAGAATCGTACAAACGGTCAATGTGTTCATCCAACTGAAAAACCAGGCCATTATAAGCGCGGATACCTTCAAAAACGCCATCGCCGTACAGCAGCCCGTGATCAAACACAGAAACCTTCGCGTCCTTCTTGTCCACCAACTTGCCATTCATATAGATTTTCATCAACATTCTCCTGAGTGAGTGTGAGGTCCAACCCTGCAAAAAAACAGGCGCACTATAGCACCGCACCCTCCCCCTGCAATCCCAAAAAATGCTAATGTTGCCGGATATCCGCTTGCGACTTGGTGCGGAACGCATTCGGGAGGGATGCTGTCCTCAGCGTCCTATTTATTTATGAACAAGACCTTATCAAAACAGTGTACTCGCTGTGTTAACTTCCAGACGGAAGATCAGGCTTGCCCGAACACCTGACCCCGTGCGAAGCTCACCGCATGAAAATTCTACTTTCCAATGACGACGGTATACACGCGCCCGGCATTCAGGCGCTGTATGAAAGCCTCGCCGGCCTCGGCGAACTCTGCGTGGTCGCACCGGATGCCGAACGCAGCGCCGTGGGCCATGCCATCACTATTGCCGACCCACTCAAGGTTCAGGACATTCATCGGGAGGGTCGCCTTTTCGGACGTGCCGTTGGCGGCACCCCGGCCGACTGCGTCAAGCTGGCCTGTTGCGCCCTGATGGATACCCTGCCCGACTGCGTGATCAGCGGCATCAATCTCGGCCCGAACGCGGGCATCAGTGTGATTTATTCCGGCACCGTATCGGCCGCCACCGAAGGCGCCATTCTCGGCATTCCCAGTCTGGCCATTTCCCTCTCCACCTTTGTGCATCCGCAGTGGGAAACCGCTGGCAAATGCGCACGGCTCGTCGCGGAACGCTTTCTGCGCCATCCGCCACCACCCGACTGCCTGATCAACGTCAATATTCCCAACCGGCCCTTCGACGAAATCCAAGGGTTTAAAGTCACCCGTACCGCCCGCTCACGTTTTAGGGAAACCTTCCACCGCCGACAGGACCCGCGCGGACGAGTCTATTACTGGCTCGACGGTGATATTGAAGCGCTCGAAGACCGACGCGACTACGCTGAAAACACCGATTTGCAGGCCATCGACGATGGGTTTGTCTCCATCACCCCCATTATGCTGGACCATACCGGCTACGAATTCATGGAAGAGACAAAATCCGTCTACGAATGAAATCTACTTCTTTACAAGCCTTCCTGCGGGTGCCTATACTGCCCACCAGCAACAAGATCATGCGCGGCTTTTTTTCACCGGGCGTTTTTGGAGAAGCATCATGGCTGTACTCATTGGCATGTCGGAAGAGGTCCGCGGAAAGCGGTTTGAACTGGATAACCTGCCCTTTACCCTCGGGCGGGCCCCGGACAACTCCATCCCGCTCGATACCGGCTCCGTATCCGGTCATCACTGCCGTATCATCGAAGAAGACGGACACTTCGCCATCGAAGACCTCAACTCCACCAACGGCACCCGCATCAATTCCCGACGCATCATCCATCAGGCCCTAAAGCACAAAAACCTGTTGCAGGTGGGTGCCATTGAATTTCTCTTTGAAGATGAAGCCAATGCCGACGAAGCCGACGGTGCCTACCTCGAAACCGATGTGGAAATCGACACCGCCGGCGCGGCGGCCCCGCAATCTTTCACCAATATTTCTCCATTCAATACGCGCGTAAGAGAATCCAAAGGTGCCTGGTACGCCATGATGGTCCTCCTGGGTGCGGGCGCGCTGGCCGGAGTCGGCTACTTTGCGTGGACCTTGATCAACACCCACTAACCGCCATGCCTTCAGGCATCCCATCACGCGCAGGAAACAAAGGATTCACCATCCTGGAAGCCTCCCTTTCCTTGGTCATTGCCGTCCTCATCCTTTCCGTCGTCTATTCCATTCATCAAACGATTATAACCATACACAAAAGCACAGAAGACCGGGAAGAAGGCCCCGTGGCCGTTATGCGCCTACTGAATGAAATCTCGCGCGACCTCATGTGCGCCCTGCCGCTCGATGGAGCCGATGCTTCCCTGACCCTGGCACCGACCGGGACCTCCACCAACGCCTCCGAACTCACCCTGCTCTTCCTGGTGCCCGACCCGCTTGAAGGCCGTGATCCCGAATGGCAATCCGTCCAGCGCGTCCGCTACGCCCTGCGCGAAACCGATCGGCACAACCGGGAACTCATAAGAGAAATCACGCCGAATCCATTCGCCGACGAAGCGCACACCGAAACCAACATCCTACTGAGCAGCCTCGCCGCCTTTCGGGTGGAGATGCTGCACGAGGGCACCTGGAGCGCCACCTGCCAATCCGCCAAACAAGAAGACTGGCCCAAGGCCGCCCGCATCCTACTGCAACGCGAAGGCGAACAACCCTTTCAAACCGAAGTCTTTCTCCCCGTCGGCTGCGTGATCACCTCCACCCTCTCCCGCGCAATTGCCACGCCATAAAAGCCCTCTGGACAGCACACGTCCCGCGCACCATCGCCCCTCCACTGGACGGCACGCGGCTCGCGTGACTTTCACAAGGCATCGGAGCCCCACGCCTCATTTATATTTTTTCCAACCGTTGGAAAATTCCAACCCGATTTTTCCAACCATTGGAAACTTTATCGGCACTTCTTCCAATCATTGGAAACTTTTTTACTGGTTTTTCCAATCGTTGGAAAAACGATGACCCAGCCTCCGGCACGCTGTTCTTGCGTAGCCGTCTGCTCACCGAGCGGACGGAGGTCAGCTATCACCGCACACAAAAACGTGGCGCTCGGCGAGCACCACGCTACCAACACGTCCACCTCCACTCTTGGACGGCGTGCAGCCCGCGTGCCTCGGCGTCAAAGCCTAAAACCCCACAGCCGTAAAAATTTCCTCCTGCCAGAGTGACTCCCCGCACCCAAGGCGTCGGAGCCCGACGCCCTCCACTTTTCAACGTCTTGAATAAATGGGATCGAGACAATGACGAATGAGCCGATTTCGATACCGATTATGAGTTGGATGTTGTCGGTCTTTTCATCGACCAATCTCACAGACACAACAGCTCGCTGTTGTTTACTAGCAGCCTGGCGGGCCAAAGCCCGACAGGCTGCTAGTGCTAGTGCCCAATAATGCGGTTCAGCGTCTGCTCCAATCGAGTCACGCCTGTATCCAGCATAAAGCGCTCCTCAATCATTTTTCTTGCCCGCCGGGCGATGGAGTAGGCCAACGCATCATCCTGCAGGAGCAGGTGGATATATTCCACCATCATCGAAGGCTGATCCGCTAGGAAGCAATTGTCTCCCACCTGAACCGGGAGCCCCTGCACCCCGAGTGCAGTGGATACCACCGGCACCCCCGAAGCCATCGCCTCCAGCAGCTTCGTCCGGATACCCGCACCAAGCCGAATCGGACAAACAAACACCCGGGCCCGATGCAAATAGGGGCGCAGATCATCCACGTAGCCCGTCATCTCCACCGAGGCATCCCGCTCTGCCGCCGCATACATGGCGGGTGTCGCTTCCGGGCCCACGATCAACAACCGGGCCGCCGGCGCGCGCTCCTTCAGCAAAGGCCAGCCAGCCTTCAGAAACCACAGCATGGCATCCTCGTTCGCGCGGTCGCGATAGCTGCCCGTGAAAATAATTACCGGCTCCTTAGCCGGTTCCGTCCGCATCGTAAAAAAGGCCGTATCCACGCCGCCCGACACCACGGAAACCCGCACACTCGGAATCCGCGACTGCATCCAATACCGCTCCTCCGGAGAAAGTACGAGCACATGGTCCGCATTCCGATACAACGTGAACTCAAAACTCTCCATCCCCTTCATGCGAAGCCGCTGAAACACCCCCGTGGGCCCCCATCCAAGATAGTTGATCTCGTTCTGATGCAGTAGGCTCAAACTCCGATGAGATGAAATCACCCGGCGCACCGCTGGCAAATACGGATTCTTGTAGAGGTGCTGACTCACCCGCGCAAACTCAGCAACCACTACGTCATAATGCGAGCGCTCCACCATCTCCCCAATACAGCGCTTCATGGCCACCGACCGGCAGGAACGAAACCGCGAAGGGACTGGCAGGAAAAAATAGTCAAACAGGCGGCGAAGCAGATTGCGGTCGCGAGGTGCCTCGACCAGTTCCAGCTCGAAAAGTTGCGCCCGCATGGCCTCGACCTGTTCGGGCGTCTCTGTACGGTGGAAGGTGGCCAACCCCACCTCGTGACCACGGCGACACAACCCCTCGATACGCTGATGGATGATGGAATACCCACCCGTCACGCCCGCATAAGGAAGTCGATTACTGATGAATAGCACTCGCATAGACTATCTCTTCCAAGTTCTCGAAGACTCCGGTGTTATAGAGGCTTTCCCCTGTGAACACAAGGTTTCCGGCATGGATTATTTTGAGCTTAGACTTGACGAAGCCCCTGTTCGGCCCTATCAAGTTCCCCGCAACCGACGGACGGTGTTTCTTTATGCAGGGACATCTTCGCCGATACACGAGAAGTTCAAATCAGGGACCACGGGTCCCCACAGTGAAGGAGAGAGAGTTACATGGCTATTATTAATTTCGGCGGCTCCAAAGAGACCGTGGTCAAACGTAAAGAATTTTCGCTGTCCAAGGCACGCAAAGTTCTGAAGAACGAAGTCATCGCCGTGATCGGCTACGGCGTCCAGGGCCCAGCCCAGGCGCTGAACATGAAAGAAAACGGACTGAACGTCATTATCGGCCAGTCCAAGGCCTTCAAGCGCGACTGGAATCGCGCCGTCAAGGATGGCTGGGTGCCTGGCAAAACCCTGTTTGACATCGAAGAAGCCGCCACCAAAGGCACGATTATCCAGATGCTCGTGACCGATGCCGCCCAGCGCATTGTCTGGCCCGCCATCAAGAAATGCCTCAACCCCGGTGATGCGCTTTATTTCTCGCATGGTTTCTCCATCACCTATCAGAAACAGACCAAGGTGGTTCCGCCCGCCGATGTAGATGTCATCATGGTGGCTCCCAAAGGGTCCGGCACGTCCGTCCGCCGCAACTTCCTCTCCGGCGCAGGCATCAACTCGAGCTACGCCGTTTATCAGGACTATACTGGGCGCGCAGAAGAGCGCTGCATAGCCGTCGGCATCGGCATCGGTTCCGGCTATCTGTTCCCGACCACCTTCGAGAACGAGACCAACAGTGACCTCGTCGGCGAACGCGGCATTCTGATGGGCGCCCTCGCGGGTGTCATGGAAGCCCAGTACGACATCCTCCGCAAAAACGGCCACTCGCCCAGCGAAGCCTTCAATGAAACGGTGGAAGAACTGACGCAGAGCCTGATCCGCCTGGTCGATGAAAACGGCATGGACTGGATGTACTCCAACTGTTCCGCCACCGCACAGCGCGGCGCACTGGATTGGAAACCCAAATTCAAAAAGGCCGTCGCGCCAGTCTTCAAAGAACTCTACAACCGGGTGAAGACCGGCAAGGAAGCCGCGCGCGTCATCACCGTATGCGGACGCAAGGACTACCAGACGGCGCTGGCCGCTGAGCTGGCCACCATCCGCGATTCGGAGATGTGGCAGGCCGGTGCCGCCGTGCGCAGCCTCCGCCCGAAAGAACAGGCCCACGTGATCGATAAGAACACCAAGGGCATTTCCGGGCGCAAGGCATAAACAACAGACACAGATACATTCAAAAACCGGATGGTCAAACGACCATCCGGTTTTTTTAATGTACGGAATGACCCTGCAACGGTATATTCAAACTTATGTTGCTCAACAAGGGCGCAAGGCACGACCAGCGCTCCATTACACAACAGGAGGAGGAACCTATGTCCGGCGAAAGCACAATCAAGCAGGTCATCAAGCGCAATGGAACCCTTGTGGATTATGATCCGGACCGCATTACCACGGCCATTTTCAAGGCCGCCGCATCCGTGGGCGGAGACGACCGCGAAACCTCCGCCTATCTGGCACGATGCGTCGAGCACTCCATCGTGGATATGTACGGTCCCGGCTGTACCCCCTCGGTGGAGGAAGTCCAGGACGCCGTCGAAGATGTCCTGATCAAAAAAGGACACACCCACACCTCCCGCGCCTTCATCATCTATCGCCGCGAACGCGCCCAGGCACGCGCCTCCCGCATGAACACCCGGATGGACGCCGCCGACAACATCCCCTACAAAAAAATCTACGAAGTACTCCGCTGGAATATGGATCACGGCTGCGAATCCGTCGAGGGACTCAACCAAATCATGGCCGACGGGACCTACCCGGATCTCGTTCAAGCCTGTAACGAGCGTTATCTGGCCGAAGTTTCCAGCGGCGCCGACACCATTATCAAGCGCCTCCCCGAGGTGCGCATGGCCATCATTGCCGGACCCTCCTCCTCTGGCAAAACCACCACCATGATCAAGATGACCGAAAAACTCCGCGAGGCCGGAATCAACAAACTCGTCGGCATCAATATTGATCATTATTTCTACGATCTCGATATGCATCCCAAAGATGAATTCGGCGACTACGATTACGAAACACCAAATGCACTCGACCTGAACCTGATCAACGAGCACCTCACCCAACTGCTCGACGGCAAAACCATCAAAACCCCGCACTACGACTTCAAAACCGGCACCCGTCAGTTGAACGTGCATGAACTCTCGCTGGCCAAAGATGAGATTCTACTGATCGACAGTCTGCACGGACTCTACGAAGGCATGACCAGCAGCATCCCCACTGCTAAAAAATTCCGTCTCTACATTGAAACGCTCGGGCAGGTTCGCGGGGAAGGCGGCGTCTTTATGCGTTGGGCCGACAACCGCCTCATGCGCCGCATGATTCGCGACAGTTGGCATCGCAACCTCCAACCACTCGAAACGCTCACCCATTGGCACTACGTCCGCCGAAGCGAACTGCAATACATCATTCCCTTCATCGGCAGCGTGGACTACCTCGTCAACAGCGCCCTGCCCTATGAACTGCCCGTCCTGAAAAACCGCCTCTTCCGCTATTTCCCGGAAGGCATGGTCCGCTACCAGGACGACCCAAAACGCCAGGACGCCTACATTCGCGCCAAACGCATCTATGAATTCCTGAACCCCATGACAGAACTCACCGATGATTCCTGTATCCCCGATAATGCCCTGCTCCGCGAATTCATCGGCGGAAGCACGTATAAATATTAAGCGTTGAAAAACAACCGCCGTTGCGTTCTACTTTGCGCATGATGAATGTATTCAACGACCTCTTGGCATCCCTCCCGCACGGCGATGCACCGGTGCGCCGCGTGTGTACCGGTGCCTTCTGGACCACCGTGACCTCCGCGCATACCGGCCTCGCCACCACCTATCGCGAGGCCGATCAGCAGCATACCGACAAACCAAGCATGGTGCAGCAGGCTGGCACACTCGACGGTTTGACCGCTTCCGAACTGGCCCGCTACGCCCTCTCGGAAAACACCGTAGCCGCCTCCATCGGGATGGCCGCACTGAACTCCGCGCTCGAAGTGGACGAGTCCCGCTGCGAAGAAATAAACGCATCGGAAGTGGCCGCCGAAAAAGGCGCAGGAAAAAACATCGCCATTATCGGGCACTTTCCCTTTGCACAAAAACTCCGCGCACAGGCCGCAAACCTGTGGATACTGGAACGCGCCAAGAAGCCCGGCACCCTACCCGAGTCGGAAGCGGAGAACATCCTGCCGCAATGCGATGTGGTCTGCATGACTGGCACCACCCTGATCAACCACTCCTTCGACCGCATGATGGCGCTGTGCCGAAATGCCTTCGTAATCCTCACCGGCCCCACCTCACCGCTCTCTCCCGTACTCTTTGACTATGGTGTGGATGTCATCAGCGGATGCCGAGTGACGGATGCCGATCTCGTCAATCACTACATCACGCAAGGCGCCACCTTTCGTCAGTTGAAACATCAGGGTGTCCGCCTCCTTTCCATGCGAAAGGAAGCTTGGAATTCAAAACCTTAACCGAAAAACAAGCAGCATGAACCAAGACACCCCATGGCAAGAAGGACTCGAAGGCAATCTGCTGCTGCTTTCCCCACACTACGACGACGAAATTCTCGGTTGCGGCGGTCTCCTCGCCCTCCTCCCGGATAAGCAGCGCATCCACGTCCTCTTTGCCACGGCGGGCGACAGCCTGCCCATTGCCACCCGGCACGCCGATGCACCAAAGGATATCGGTGAAATACGAAAACAGGAATCCATCGCCGCGCTGCAACACCTCGGAATCCCATCCAACCAACTCCATTTTCTGAATCTGCCCGAGAAGCACCTCGCCGCCGAACACGAGATACTGACAAGAGAACTCGAAGGCGTCATCCAAAACCTCCAACCCGCCACCATCTTGCTTCCCTTCCGCTTTGATCAGCATCCCGATCACCTCGCCCTCTATTCCGCCGGACGGCGCGCCGCAACACGCCACGCACCGAATGTCGTTCTGCTCGAATATTTTGTTTACGTGAACTATCCCCTACTTCCCCGCAAGGATATCCGCCGCTACTGCAAACCTGAATTTATTAAAAAAATAGACATCAGCGTCGTCTCCACGAAAAAGGCCGAAGCCCTGAACCTTTTCACCAGCCAAACGACCCTTTATTACCCCGGCCAGTGCCGTCCGGTGCTGAGTCAGGAACTGATCGCCGACTATGCCGCCGGGCCCGAATACTATCTTCAATGTCCGCCAGACCGGCATCCCTGCATTCTACCGACCGGTCTGATCCAACTCGCACAGCATCTTCAGCCCAATTTGAAACGCATCAAAGAAAACCTGAGGGCCCACCTAGCAGGCTGTCGGGCTTTGGTTCTTCCGGCTTTTTCGTGAGGAGCTGCGCGGCTATAGATTGAAGAGGCCCTGAACGCAGAGAAGCAAGTATTGCGAATTTGGGAGGGATGCTGTCCTCAGCGTCCTTTTATTTATCTCCTGCTCATTCCTTATTTCTCTTGCTCTCCGCGCTCACTCTCCGCTTGGCCCGTGGGGACGGGCCCTCCCCGAGAACATTCCTCTGCGTCTCCACGCCACTGCGTCTTGCGTTATATCAGCGTTGAGAGCTGGCACGATCGGGTTTTAAACACCTGAAGCCCGGCGGATTGCTGTTGAAAAATAATATCTTTTTTTCTTAACATCGGGCGTATCAGCGCGTATGTATTTACTAGGTAAAACGGTTTAATTATCAACGTAGAACGATAAACTAATGAAAAAGAGGAACTTATGGCGGCCATACTGCGTCATTTTTTTTACACCACAAGGTCAAGCGCTTTACTGCTTGTTGTGATGGCCCTCGGGCCCTGGGCACTTGCCGACGATTATCTGCTCGTTTCACGACGTGAAACCACCCCCGCCTATCAGTACAAGGCCAGCCCCACTGACTGGCGCGACATCAACATCTATCAGTTGTTCACCGACCGTTTTTTTGACGGTGATCCGAACAACAACACGACCGATGCCCTGAGCATGGACCGCTCCGGCTGGTTCGTCACTGGAAAAGACTATCCTTACACCAAGAATTTTCACCACGGTGGCGACTGGGTCGGCCTGCGCCAAAAGCTCGATTATCTCGATGACATGGGCGTCAATGCCATCTGGATTTCCGGCGTACAAATGAATGCGCAAGGAAAAGATACCCGCTTCACCCCGTATCACATGTATCACCCGACCGATTTCTGGCGCTGCGACCCCGTCTCCGGCACCTTCCAGGAACTCAAAGATCTCGTGGACGACTGTCACAGCCGAGGCATCTATGTGATTCTCGACGTGGTCATCAATCACATGGCCGACTTGGCCGGACTGCCCAACGGCAATGACGACAAAGTCTACTGGGCCAGCGGAAACACCTCCTACACCTGGTGGAATTCCGCCGTACGGCATCGCGGCGCTTTTGACCGTCTCGATTGGTTCCACAATAACGGCACCATCAACAACTGGGATGCCTCCCCTGAAAACCTGCTCGGTCAATTCAAAGGCACTGATGACCTCGCCACCGAACGCGCCGACGTACAGGCCGAACTCGACGCCGCCTTCAAAAATCTGATCGACGCCACCGACTGCGACGGCTTCCGCGTGGACGCCATCAAGCACGTGGAATACAACTGGTGCAAAAAATGGGCCGACGACATGCGCAAGCATGCCGCCTCGCTCGGAAAAAATGACTTCATCCTCTTCGGCGAACTCTTCGTCTACGACAACAACGCGCTGGCCAGCTACTGCAAGGATGACGGCTATTCCTTCAACTCCGCCCTCTTCTTCCCCATGGCCAACACCATCAAGAGCGTCTTTAAGGACAGCCAGGGAACAGGACAACTCACATCCCAGCGCAATAATGTCAGCACCTACGGCGAAGGAGCCAACCGACTCGTTGCCTTTATTGACAACCACGACGTGAACCGCATCGCCCTTGAAATGGGCGGCGACTACAACGATGACATGCTCAGGCTCATGCCCGCCATGACGTTTCTCTACACCGCCATGCCCGTGCCCCTCCTCTACTACGGCACCGAACACTGTTTCGATCAGGGTGGCCATTACAACAATGCCGACGGCGCCGAGGATGGCGACCATCAGCGCGAATGTATGTTCGACCGCGGCTTCCAGCCTGGCCCCGCCGCTGGCAACAAGTTCGATGTGGCCCGACCCGCCCTCTACAACCATATCGCCGCCATCAATGCCGCACGCAAAAACCACAAGAGCCTGACACGTGGCAGCTTCTCCGAGCGCTGGCAAGAAGGCTCCGCCGGGGCCTATGCCTACAGCCGCTCCTACGGCGATGAAGAAGCGCTCGTGGCCTTCAACACCTCCTACGACAACCGCTCCATCAATCCCCCGGTGGATGCCGAGGACGGAACCCTCTTCGAGAACGTCCTCAACCCCGGCGAAACGCTCTCCTCCAGCGGCGGGAAGATCAGCTTCTCCCTCAGCGGCAAGGAATCCAAAATCTTCATCGCGGGCGGCGCTCCGCAGCTCTCCATCAATCGCGCCTACCATTGGCCCCTCGACGGCGACGTGAACGCCACGGACGACCTCTGGATCAACGTCGAAGCCGAACCCATCGGGGCCTCGTCCAATGCCTACGTCGCCTACACCACCGATGCCGGAACCACGTGGAATAACGCACAAATGGATGCGGACACCTCCGTCGGAGGCTTCGATGCCTGGCATGTGAATTTGGGCCATTTCCCCGGCGAAACAACGATCCGCTACGCCGTCTGCGTGCAGGGTTCCGACAGTGAGGTGTGGGCCAACAACGGAGGCAGCGATTATTCTGTTTCCGTGAATGCCGGCAATCCCTCGGTCGTGGACTGGACGCCTGACACGCCCGACAACTGCTTCGGCGGCACGGTGGACATCAGCTACACCCCGAACAGCGGCCCCCTCTCCGGCGCTGCCTCCGTTAAAGTGGTCTATGGATTTTTCTCCGCCACCGCCACCAACTGGGCCGACGCGGCCATGACTGACGCAGGTGACGTGTGGACCAAACAACTCAACATCCCCACAGACTGCCTCAGCATCCAAATCTGCTTCTCCGATGGCACACTCTGGGACAATAACGCCAACGCCAACTGGACCATCGAACTCGATGAATGCGAAGTCAGCGACAGCAATGGCGACGGCATCCCGGACACCTGGGCAGGCAAGTACGGATTCAGCGCCACCTCCCCAATCGCCGATCTGGACTCCGATGGCGATGGCGTCAGCAACAAACGCGAATACATCGCAGGAACAGACCCTAAAGATGCGAACTCCGTTCTGGCCCTCGATCAATCCATGCGCTCCAGCGGCGCCGTGACCCTGGCATGGCCCGTGGCCGATATTGGACGCCGCTACACCCTCTACCGAAGCACCAATCTGGCCTATGGCACATTCCAGGTGTTGCAAAGCAATATCACCGGACGCCTCCCGATGACGGAATACATCGACGGCACGGCCTCCAACAAGAGCAGCCTCTTCTACAAACTACGTGCCGAAGTGCCCGCCAACATGGTGAACGAATCGGTCACCGTGAGCGCCACCCCGGCAGGCGGAACCTTCAGTGCCGCTGGCATTCAGGTCACCCTGAATGTATCCGGCGTGAATGTAGCCTCCTCCACCTATACCGTTCAGGGCGGAAACGCGATTAACTACAGCCATGGCAATACCATCACCTTCGGCGCCGACATGGCCGTGGGGCAATACCGAACACTAACCCTGCAAGGCGCCACTCTCAGCGGCGTCACTCATCAGCAGGTCTACACCTTCAACCGCATCAGCGCTCCACAGAATGTGACCTGGACCGGTGGCGTCACCACCGATCCCGCTGCAGGAAGCTGGGATGAGGACGAATCGATCACCATCACCTTCCAGACCGCGCCGATCGGTGCCGCCGCCTCGGTCGGCATGGTCTACTCCCTGGACGGCGGCTCCACCTGGCCCGCCACCTCCCTGACCAAGACCGGCAGCAACGCCAGTAACGATATTTGGTCCGTCACCATCGGCAGTCAGGCCAAGGGAACCACCCTCGAATTCGCACTCGTCACAACCGACAACAGCGACACGGAAACTTGGAATAACAACGGAGGCGCCAATTACGAAATCACCGTCAACAGTGATTTCACGCCGGGCTCCACCAAGCCCTACTCCACCAATCCAAATCTCGGCAAATACCGCTCCGCAGGGATCACCATCGATGGCGCCAACACCTCCGGTGAATGGACCGACGACATGCTGATCGCTTTGGATGTCGCCAACGACGATCCACGTACCCTCGGCGACAACTGGACCACCCACGAAGCGCCGATTGATTTCACCCATCTCTGGGCCTGCTGGGACAACAACAACCTCTACGTCGCCTGGCAAATGGTGGATGTCACGGATGTTATCGACGGCTCAAACGCGGGCAGCGGCGACCCCATCAACCGAAACGACGGCATTCTCGTATGGATGATGCTTGATACGGAAGCCGGCGGATGCACCAACGACATGTGGGGCAAAACACAAACCTGGGGCGGCCCCCACCAGCCCGACTACATGATGTACATGGCCGGCAGCCTCTGGCAGGGGTATATCTCTCATCAAAGCGGCGGCGTGTTTCCCGTGGACGAAGGCGAATACTACGCCTGCTCCGCACGCGGCATCACCTATGACAACAGCGCAAGCCTCGTCGCCCCCTCGGTTTGGGGTGTGCGCGACTGCGACAACCGAAACGATGGCGAAGCCGCTTTGGAAAACTTCAAAGACGGCGCGCACACTCGAACCGACCGCGACAGCTTCTATGAAGTCAAAATTCCGTTGGCGGCCCTAGGCCTGACCAAAGCGGATCTAGAAGCCAACGGCATCGGCGTCATGGTCGGTTCAGGCGGTAATTCCGCCATGGACACCATCCCGAACGATGCCGCCACCACCGATACCCCGGGTGTGGAAGTCTACAACAGCTCCTTTGAATGGGCCGATACCGACCACTTCACCGCCCCCTTCGCACGCATTGCGAAACCCTAACCCTAGCAGGATGGCGGGCTTTGGCCCGCCATCCTGCTATATAACAACAGCAAATAGCTGTTGTATCTTAGAAGAATCGAATGAAACAGACTGACTAATCGACCGACCAACCGCGTTACTTCTTCAGCACAAATGTCGCCCACGGATCTTTGCATAAAATAATCCGACAAATCTTGGGTTGAACTGGCAGGCATCATTGCTATGATGTCTGCCAGTTTCTTTTTTCACACTATTCGGGAGTCAGTATCATGAGTCGCTGTTTGGTCACAGGCGCCGCCGGGTTTATCGGATCGCACCTCTCTGAGGCACTGCTTGCAGAAGGACATGAAGTCATCGGCGTGGATGCCTTCATCCCCTACTATCCCCGCCCCCTTAAAGAAACCAATCTCACCGCGCTGAAAATCCATCCAAACTTCTCCTTCCACGAAGAAGACCTGCGCAAACCCGTGCGCGATGACCTCGTCGAAGGGGCCGACGTGATTTTTCATCTCGCCGCCATGGCCGGCCTCATGCTGAGCTGGAGTGACCTCGAACTCTATGCCTCTTGCAACCTCATTGCTACTCACCGCATGCTGGACGCCGCCCGGATGCACCACATCCCCCAGTTCATCCATGTCTCCACCTCCAGCGTCTACGGCAAAGAAGCCACCGGTGCCGAAGATACTCCACTAACTCCCTTCTCCCCCTACGGCATCACCAAGCTCGCCGCCGAAAACCTCTGCCGCGCCTACGAAACCAACTTCAACCTCCCCATCACCATCCTGCGCTACTTCTCCGTCTACGGCCCCCGCCAGCGACCCGACATGGCCTACAACATCCTCATTCGCGCCCTGGCGGAACATACCTCCTTCAAGATGTTCGGCGATGGTGAGCAAACCCGAAGCAACACCTACGTTGCCGACTGTGTGCAGGCCACCATCCTTTCCTGGAAACAGCGCGACAAAGCCCTCGGCCAGGCCTTCAACGTCGGAGGAGGAGAAATCATTTCCCTCAATCAGGTCATTGACCTGCTGCAGGAATTAACCGGCGAAAAAGCCGTTATTGAGCACTTGCCCGTGCGCCCCGGCGACCAAAAGCACACCTCCGCCTGCATTGACAAAGCACGCGAACTGCTTGGGTATAAACCCGCCACCACCGTCCGCGAAGGTCTCGCGGCCCAAGTCGCCTGGCAACAAAAGATGAGTTGAACACCCAGCCACGGCACCTCAGCGGCGCCCGGGACGCTCGCCCTCCAACTAACCCAACTTTCTACACCGATGCGGTAAAGTATTGCATCGAACTTCAGTGTGGCGGCTGTTCAACGCAGATTGCCAGCAAAACATTCGCTTTTCTGTTTATCAGAGCAACCTCTTCGGGTATGGTGAATCCCTATTTCAATAGACGGCTTGTCAGCGTGGCAAAGCGTCTCTATTCAGATCGGGAGTATGACTATCGAAAAGGACCTTTACGTCAAGATGCAGGATATCTGCAAGACCTTTGGGGAAGTCCGCGCCAATCACAACATCTCCTTCGAGGTGCATAAGGGAGAAATCTACGCCCTCCTCGGAGAAAACGGTGCAGGCAAAAGCACCCTGATGAATATCCTCTCCGGCATCTATACGCCCGACGGCGGGCGCATCTTCGTACACGGTGAGGAGAAACATTTCACCGCGCCCAGCCAATCGATCGAAGCGGGCATCGGCATGATCTATCAGCATTTCAAACTGGTCGACCCACTGACCGCCACAGAAAACATCATCCTCGGCCAAAAAGGAAATTTCATTCTGAACAAGCACGCCCTGCGTCGGCGCATCCAGGAACTGGCCGATCAGTATGGATTCTCCATCGATCCGGACAAACAAGCCTACGATATGTCCGTGAGCGAAAAACAAACCGTGGAAATTCTAAAAGTCCTCTATCGCGGTGCCGACATCCTGATCCTCGATGAGCCCACTGCCGTACTCACACCCCAGGAAACCCGCAAGCTCTTTGATGTCATGCGCGCCATGAAAGAACAGGGCTGCGCCATCGTCATCATCACCCACAAGCTGAACGAGGTGATGGAAATCAGCGACTGGGTATCCGTCATGCGCAAAGGGGAAACAGTGGGAACGGTCAGGACCAGCGAGACCAATCCCACCGAACTGACCAACATGATGGTCGGCAAAACCGTAAGCCTCTCCATCCACCGCCCCGAGGCCAAAAAAGAACCGGGCGTGTTCAAGGTGGCCGATCTGTGCGTACGCGACAAAGAAGGCGTGTTGCGCCTGGACCACATCGGCTTTGAGCTGCATGGCGGTGAGATTCTGGGCGTCGCAGGCGTCGCCGGAAGCGGACAAAAGCAGTTGTGCGAAGCACTCACCGGCCTTCAGCCTCTCGAATCCGGCAGCATTCATTTTCGGGGACGCGACATGGCCGGCCTTTCACCACGTGCAATCAGCCTGAGCGGCATTTCCGTGAGCTTCATTCCGGAAGATCGCCTCGGTATGGGGCTGGTGGCCAATATGGACATGGTCGACAACATTATCCTGCGCGACTACTACCGCCAAAAGAGTTTCCTCCTCCATCGGCGGCCTTCTGAGATTAAGGCCGAAGGCCTCGTCACCACCCTGAACATCCAGACGCCCGGCATACACCACGCCGTCAAAAAACTTTCGGGCGGCAACATTCAAAAAGTGCTGCTCGGACGTGAAATTGCCTGTGAGCCCAACGTGATTGTCACCGCCTATGCCACCCGGGGACTCGATGTCGGCTCGTCGCATGTGGTCTATGAACTGCTGAACGAGCAAAAGATCAAAGGGGTGGCCATTCTGTATTTCGGCGAAGATTTGGACGTGCTGCTGGAGTTAAGCGATCGCATCATGGTCCTGTGCAACGGGCGTATCGCCGGGATCGTGGATCCGAACCAGGTGGACAAAGAAGCGCTGGGCTTCATGATGTCCGGGGCCCGCAAACTGGACCGGGAGGAGTGGGTATGATTCAGATGCAGGCCAGAACCCATTGTCCCGGCTGGTATCTTTTTGCCGTGCGTTTAGGTGCCGTGCTGCTGGCGCTCCTGACGGCCTCCATCTTCATTCTCATCATTAAACAGAATCCGCTTCAGGTTTACTGGGCCATGATTGAAGGCGCGGCAGGCACCAAATACCGCATTTCGGAAACCATTGTGAAAGCCGTTCCCCTCCTGCTCTGCTCGCTGGGCATTGCCGCCGCCTTCCGCATGAAGTTCTGGAACATCGGTGCCGAGGGCCAACTGATGGTCGGCAGCATCGCCGCCACCTTTTTCGCCCTGCACGGTGCCAACTGGCCGCAGCCGCTCCTGCTCGGAACCATGATGCTTGCCGCCATTCTGGCCGGTGGCCTCTGGGGTCTCATACCGGCCTTCTTCCGCGCCCGCTTCAAAACCAATGAAACCATCTTCACCCTCATGATGAATTATGTGGCCCTCAACATCATCACCTACCTGCAATACGGCCCCTGGCGCGATCCGCGTGCCATGGGCTTCCCCAAAATTCCTACCTTCGCCACCAATGCCATACTGCCCAAGGTATGGAATGTGCACATGGGCTGGATCATCGCGCTGCTTGCCACGGTGATCATGTATGTGTTTATGCGCCACACCAAGAAGGGCTATGAAATATCCGTGGTCGGCGAAAGCGAAAACACCGCCCGTTACGCCGGAATGAAAGTGGGCGGCATTATCATGCTGACCATGGCCATCAGCGGCGCCGTTTGCGGATTGGCCGGCATGATCGAAGCCTCCGGCGTCAGCCGTACACTCTCCGTTCACGTCTCCGGCGGCGTGGGCTACACCGCCATCATCACCGCCTGGCTCTCGGGCCTCAGCGCGCCGGTCATGGTGGTCGTCTGCGTCCTTTTTGCCGCGATGATTCAGGGTGGAACCTATATCCAGATGGCCCACCACATTCCCCAATCCGCCGCACAACTGTTACAGGCCATTATCCTTTTCTTCGTACTGGGCAGTGAATTTTTCATCCGGTACAAACTGGTTTTCAAACGGTAAGGCGATGGAAGGAGCATTCGTATGCTGAGTGACTTTCTGGTGGCGGCGATTGTAGCCGGAACCCCCCTGCTCTTTGCAGTGCTGGGCGAGATATTCGCCGAACGCAGCGGCAAGCTGAACCTGGGTCTCGAGGGCATGATGCTCATGGGTGCCGTCGTCGGCTTTCAGGTGGGCCTCTCCACAGCCAACGTCGGCCTCGCCGTCCTATCCGCCATGATTGCCGGTGGTGCAGGCGCCCTGATTTTCGCCGTGCTGACGATCACCCTGCGCTCGAATCAGGTGGTCACCGGACTGGCCCTCACCATGTTCGGCATGGGCTTCTCCAGCTTCATCGGAAAAAACCTTGTGGGTGAAGCCCTCCCTGAAGCCATCAAACAGTTCTTCCAGCCCTATCCCATTCCCCTCCTCTGCGACATCCCCTTCCTCGGGCCCATTCTCTTTGCGCGCGACCCCCTCGTCTACGGCGGGTACGCCGCCGTCGTCATCGGATCGCTGTATCTCTACCGAACCCGGTGCGGACTCCACTTGCGGGCCGTCGGCGAAAACACCGCCGCCGCCGATGCGGCGGGCATCCGTGTCACACTTTATCAATACGTCCACGTCGTGCTCGGGGGTGTCCTGTGCGGACTGGGCGGGGCGTATCTCTCCCTAGTGGATGTGCCCGCCTGGCAGGACAACATCACCGCCGGACGCGGATGGATCGCCATCGCCCTAGTCATCTTCTGCAAATGGAATCCTTGGGTTGTTTTTCTCGGTGCCTATCTGTTCGGCGGGCTCGACATCATCGGTTTCCGCCTGCAGCGGTTCAACATCCCGATCTCCCAGTACATCATTGATATGCTGCCCTACCTGGTCACCATCCTGATTCTGGTCATTTCCTCGGTACGCAAATCACGCGGAAGCGCCGGACCCGCCGAAATGGGACATCCCTACTTCCGGGAAGAAAAATAACGGTCACAGACCGGGCATGCAGGGTTTAAAAACATATGAAAATATCAGGTGTTTGGGTGTTGATGGGGCTGCTGATGGTCGTGGCACTTCCGATTCGCACAATATCTGCGCAGCAGGTGGCCTGTATGGGGCAAGTGGTTCCTGGCGATCGAGTGGTTCGTGTGGCCGCTCCGGCGAACGCCATAATTGCCGAATTACGGGTTACCCGCGGCTCTCAGGTCGCTAAGGACGATGTGATCGCCGTACTTCGGGATGCCCTGATTTATCAGGCTCAACTCGACCGGGCAAAACAACAGGTCGCGCTGGCCGAAGCAGATTTGACGCTGCTATGCGCGGGGGAACGCCACGAGCTGGTGGAGGCCCAGGAATCGCTCATCGCCGCGAACGAGGCGGAAGCCCACTTGCTAGAGAGTCGTGTACAGCGCTATGGAACACTGATCGAAGAGAAACACGTTGCACAGGATCAATACGATGACGTGCTGAGTCAGCTCGATTCGTTGCGGGCCACGATTCACCGCGAACGAAGCGTGCTGGAGAGCCTTCGCGCCTGTCGTCCCGAGGTGATCACCAAGGCGGAGATTGCGGTCCGGCTTGCCGAAGCCCAGGCTGCCGAAGCCGAAGCCAACCTCGCATTGCAATATATCCGGGCACCTTTTGCAGGCGAAGTACTGGATGTTCATGCCTGGCCTGGTGAAAGTATTTGGGATGGTGGCGCTATCGCCAGCCTCGGAGACACAACGAACATGATGATCGTGGCCGAGGTGTATGAATCGGATTTGCCGCGCGTGAAACTCGGTCAGCGTGCACTGATTCGCGGACAGGCCTTTAAAGGAGACTTGGGCGGCGAAGTCGTGGAGATTCAGAAGGTGCTCGAAAGCAGTCGCGTCTTTCCGTTGGATCCTTCCGCCTACGTGGATAGCCGCATCGTGGCCGTCCGGATACGACCGGATGATTCGCACTCCCTTGCGTCTTTGAACAACGCGCAAGTGACGGTCACCATTCTGGCCCCATGAGCATCCTTCAAAAAGTTCTGGCACCGTGGCAACCCGGCGGGATTCCCTTGGCGTGGCGTCAACTCATGGGCGAAAAGAAGCGCTTTTTTGTGGCCGTGGGGGGTGTTTCGTTCGGCGTCATTCTCATGTTGTTTCAACTCGGCATCTTTCAGGCATTCATGCGTATGTCGGTGAGACCCATGAATGCGATGAAGGGCGAGTTGGCCATGATCAACCGGGACTTTCAGTACATCATGACCACGGAACCTTTCCCGGAACGGCGGCTGACTCAGGCACTTGCTCTGCCCGAGGTGCAAGAAGTTTTCCCGGTGATGATCAAGTTCGGCTCGTGGCGTAATCCGGAAACCGGCATGCAGTGCAAAGTGGCGCTCTACGGCGTCCAGGCGAATGCCCATCCGTTTATTCTTCCCGAAGTGATCGCGCAGGAAGGCATCCTTGCGCTTCCGGACGGGGCGCTTTATGACGAACAATCGCCGAAGAAATTCGGGGACGTTCCCGGCTTGCTGGCGCGTGATGGCGTGATTCAGGGTGAAGTTAATAAGTGGCGCGTCCGCGTACTCGGCACCTACAAGCATGGCCGCACCCTTGCCGTCAATGGGCACATGCTACTCGGTGCGGAAACGTTCCGACGCGTAACCGAACGAAAGACCCACACCATTGAGCTGGGGATGATCAAGCTTCGCGCAGGTGCGAACGCCCCCGACGTGGCCCGTCGCCTCAATGAACTACTCCCCGATGATGTAGAGGTAATCACACGCGAAGACCTGATCCGCCGGGAAAAATCCTATTGGCAGGTAAACACGCCGCTCGGATTCATAGTGACCGCCGGGATGATTATCGCCCTGCTGGTCGGGTCAGTCATCGCTTATCAAACCCTGTACACCGACATCAATGATCACATGCGCGAATATGCAACCTTGAAAGCCCTAGGACTGGGCAACGGATTCTTTCTGCGCCTCATTGTGCAGGAGGCCGCCATCTTGCCCGCCTTCGGTTTCATCCCGGGATTATTGCTGGCGGCGATGCTGTTCCGTCTTGCCGACGGCCTGGGAGGCATCCCCACGCATTTGACGGTTCCCGACACCCTGCTGGTGTTTAGCCTGACCATTCTGTCTTGTATTATTGCGGGTTTGTTGGCTACACGCCGTCTGCGTGCGGCCGACCCTGCGGATATTTTTTAACCATGAAAACCGAACCCCTCATTGCGATTGAAGCACTCAGCCACACCTTCGGGCGGGGTGAGACCGCTCGCACCGTGCTTAAAAATATCAGCGTGCATTTTTATGCCGGCGAAATCGTGATCGTGATGGGGCCATCCGGCGCTGGAAAGACCACGCTCCTGACGTTAGTCGGCGCCCTGCGCTCGCCGCAAAACGGAAGCGTGCAGGTGGTCGGTCGCGAATTATTCGGAGCATCAGCCCGGCAGCAACTGGACGTCCGACAGCACATCGGGTTCATCTTTCAGCATCACAACCTGCTGGAATCCCTGACTGCGCTCGAAAATGTGCAGATGGGTATGGCACATCAGCCCTCCATGTCGTTTGCCGAATCACGTCGTCGGGCCGGAGTCATGCTGAAACGCGTGGGGCTTGCGGATCACGCTCATAAACCACCGTCTCAACTTTCCGGCGGCCAGCGTCAGCGCGTGGCCATAGCCCGCGCGCTGGTACGTGAACCGGCCATCATTCTGGCGGATGAACCGACCGCCGCACTGGATAGTCATTCCGGGCGCGAATTGGTGGACTTGCTTCAAAAACTGGCCCGCGAACAGCAGTGCGCCATTCTGCTGGTCACGCACGATAATCGCATTCTGGACATTGCCGACCGCATTCTCATGCTGGAAGATGGCTGCATCGAGGAAAATAATCGCGCACTGGAACGCATACGGAGCAGCCTGTCCGATGTGATGCGGGCCATCGCCCAATATCCCGCCGTGCTGATGGCTGGTGCATCGTCCGACGCCACGGAGCATCTGCAATCCACGTCCGCCGCGCTCGAAGAAGGGCGACGTGAGGCCACGACACTCTCTCTGCACAAGCTGAGTCCGGCTCTGCTTGCGCAAACGACGGCACTCGCCGAAGCCGCCGAGCACCTGCACCACATTGAAACGGCGGTTCGCCGTTTTTGTGAGCTGATCGTTCCATCCGGAGAAGTCAGCACCGCGACACCCTCCGACCAACTCGTTCAAAGTCTCGAATTTCTCCTGCTCACGGCCGCCGATGCACTCGCCTCTAAAAATGCGGACGAGTGGGAAGATCTCGCCCTTCTGACCGCTGATCGGGGCGAAATGATGCAGGCTCTGCGCAACAAGCAGTGCGAGATGCCGGGCACCGTACGTACGGAAGCGGTGGAGTTTTTTTATGACCTAACCGATCTCTTTGCGCGTGCCGTCTATTTCCTTCACGAACTGGCGTCCTCTTGGCGAATGATGAGGCCGTCATGAGCAGTGCCCTTAAACATGCTGTCATCCATCGAGTCGGCGAGGTGTACCTGAAGAAGGTTTATCGGAATCAGGTGGCCGCACTACGAAACGCGCGTGTTGTACAGGAGCGGTTGTTTGTCACCTTTCAGAAACAGTTGGCCGGGACGGCGCTGGGCCGTGACATCAACCTGGATCGTTATGCCTCCTTCAGCGATTTTATAAAACGTTTTCGACCGCAGCCCTATGCCTTTTACGATCCTTATGTTCAACGGATTCTCAACGGTGAAAACGGGGTCATGTACCGGGACGATACCGAATATTATTTTATGACATCCGGAACCTCGGGATTTAACAGCAAAGTCATTCCCTGCAATACGGGATTGAAAAACGTTATTTTCCGCTTTCAGCAAAAAGTCATGTCGGTGGTATTTCCTGAATGCCACGGGGTGAAGCTCACCTCGGATCGCTTTGCCTACGGGTCACGGAGCCGTGCGGAGTTTGTTCGCGGCATTCCAAAAGATTACATTAGCGGCGTGCTACCCTCCTTGATACCGAATGTGTTGAAGGAATATGTAGTTCCTTCGCAGGACGTGCTGGCGGAGCCTTGCTGGGAAACCAAAATACAACGCATCGTGGAGCAGACGCGCCACCGGGATGTTCGTCTGGTGTCCGGCTTGCCCGCCTATTTGCTGCAGATCCTCAAAGACATCGTCGAGCACCTGAAGATCGAAAACCTACGGGAAATCTGGCCCCGTCTGGAGGCGTGCGTCTATTCGGGCACATCCGTTCGTCAGTATGAAAAAAGTTTAAATCAATGGGCCGGTACGGAGTTGAAGTATTTCGGGGCCTATGTGTCTACCGAGTGTCCGGTTGGATTTGAAATGCCCGCGCTATCCACGGGGAAGAGGCCTATGTTCTTTGCGCCCGATCTGGTCCTTTACAGTTTTTGCGATTTGAATGGCCGGGAATCCGTTCCGTTGACCATGGACGAATTGAAGGTGGGCGGAGAGTATTCGGTGAATGTGGGCACACCGAATGGTCTGCTTCACTACGGCATGAACGATTATATTAAAATCACCGAGGTGAATCCCTTTGTGCAGTTTGAATTTCAGGGTCGCTTAGGTGCGGCCATGAATGTCGCCGCGGAAAAGGTGTCGGAAGTCGAAACCGCCAAGGCGATTCAGCTGCTGCAACAGCGTCTTCCTCTGACCATCGAACACTACTTTGTTTATCCCTCGGAAGTGTCTTCCGGCCAACCCGCCTATGAGTGGATATTTGCCACCGATACCCGTATATCCCGTGACGACCTGGCAGAGCACATCGATCAAGCCTTGATGAGTGTTTCGGCAGATTATCAGGAAGCCCGTCTGCATACCCGCGTCCTGGCCTTGCCTCGCGTGGAACTGTTTTCTTCGCAGCTCGTCAAACAATATATTGAAAACAGACAGCGGACAGGACCCTTCAAAATGAAAACCGCCTTTCGGGATAAAAAAGAGTTCATGAAATTTAAGGAGCGGGTATGGGACTGACCATCAGGAAAATCGAAGACACGGACAGCGAGGCGCTTTTTTCCTGGGTGGCGGCGTTGGGATGGAATCCCGGCATTAAAGATGGAGCGTGCCTGCTGGCGATTGATCCCGAAGGCATGTTAATGGCCGAGATGGACGGACGTCCGGTGGGCTGCGCCACGGTGATCGCCTACGATGACACCTTCGGTTTTATCGGTGCGCTGGTGGTGGACCCAACTCTGCGCGGAAAAGCAAATAGCATTCCGCTCCTGCTTTACCGTCGGGCGATGGAGCATCTGGGTGGCCGGAATTTCGGAGTAGACACCATGCCCACCTCCCAGCGTTTTTCCGCCGGACTCGGTCATCTTCGCGCCTACCGTCACCTGCGCTTTGAAGGACCGATTGCCGGGCATCGCCTTTCGCCTTCCATCGTGCCCCTGGCGGAAATTCCGTTTGATGAACTGTGCAGTTATGACGCGGCCTGTTTTCCGGCGCGCCGTGAGCGGTTTATGCGCCTCTGGCTCGATGCCTATGGCGCGGGCGGTTTCGCCTGCCTGCGGAACGGACGTCTGGCCGGCTTTGGCGTGGTGCGTCAGGCGTTGCGCGGATTCCGCGTGGGGCCCCTGTTGGCCGATGACGGCGAAGTCGCCGAAGAACTACTGCTCGCCATGGGCACTCTCTCGGGCAGCGCGTCGGTGGCCCTGGAGGTGCCGGAGGTCAACCCCGCCGCTATGTCCCTCACCGAGCGGTTCGGAATGATCCAACTCTTCGACACGGTACGCATGTATTCGCGAGTGGTGCCCCATTTTTCGACAGAACGCGTGTTCGGCATTGCCAGTTATGAGTTCGGATAATTCGAATCCTGGAACGGAGACAGAGCAGGTGATTTGCTGAGCCCGTAAATCGGCAAGAATTCTGATGTCACCAACCGTATTTGGAATTCGGATCACTCCAGGAAGAGTGCCGTTTTCCACCATGTAGTCGACAATCGTAGAGATTCTAAGGTTGATATCGTTTCGTTCCTTTAAAGAAAGAACCTCCTGAACATCAGTGCCTAATTTTCTTCCTAATCGTAAGGCGGCAAAAGAAACGAGTTCTTCCCACTTGCTTGCGACTTCTTTTGCCGCGTCATCAGAGTGGCGAAGCGTTCGGTTTTTAATTGCATCTCGAACGCTAACCCATCGTGCTCCCATATCGTAGAAATCGACAGCGCCTGCATTGGGGTGTTCAAGGTATCTGATTAGCTCACCAAGTATCCAAGCCTGATCAGGATCTGCGACTCCCCTATGTGATTTTTGGAGAACGGCTTCTGTTAGAATTTTTGACCAACACAAATGATGCAACGGAATCTTTTTTGTTTTTCTTTTGTCGACGGCAACCGGATGCTCCCCTGGAATTCGGGGGATTTGATTTGAAATCGTGATTACGCAATCGAATTCTTGTTCTTTAGCTAGGTCCAAATACGCCTCCACTTGGTCTTGCCCTAGCTCGTTATTGCCGGTTTTAACCTCAATCAAGGCCGTCCAACATTGTTTTCCTCTTTTAGCACGGATGAGACCATCTGGTCGGACTTTTCTACCATCCAATAATTCAAACGATGGCTCAATGTAGGTGGATAATTTTGACTTGGGCGCACCAAATGGTTTGGTTATTGAAGCACCAAATTCTTCAACGGCAAATAATACTGCTAAGAGCGCTGAAGTCGCCCGTTTTTCTTGTTCCTCAGAATTCCGAATTCCTGAAACCGGAATTAACCGAGCAGCTTCCCAAGATGGTGTTTCCATTTCTATCATGGCTGCTTGTCCTTTTTTTAATATTCATTTTTGCATGACAAACATCGGCGCTCTCCATGTTGGAACGCGATGCGCAAGTTTCAGATTTTATTTGTAGTGTGGTACCGAGGAGGCAGTTCCCGTTGAAACGGCATTCTCGCATTTTCTCCATTTACTTTTTCGGCTCTCGCCAACTGAGTGGCGTTATTTAAGCGATTTCCATGAGCTAGGCCAATTCTATATTTGTTTTTTATCCAAAAATTACAGGAATTCGGAGAGAGCGTGGTGTTTTCACTGTGCTCTGCGGTTAAATTCTTGAGGTAATTTCTCACACGAAGCAAAGATACTCCCTCCCAAAATCGGTGCAATCTGTGGACAAGAATGTTCTCACGCAAAGCTCGCGGAGATCGCGGAGAAGAATTGACGCGCGAAGAAGCCCAAACATAACCCTTGAAACGTGAACCATCGTTCACGTATATTTCTGCTCTTCAACACCACGAGGTTCGCCATGCCCAGAACAACCGATCTCAATGCCAAGCTGGAACTCCTGCGGTCCTTTCACAGGCAGGAGGGACGCGCCCCTGGATATGCTGAAATGCTGACACTCTTCGGCTATCGCTCCAAAAATGCCGTTCATCGCCTGCTTGGTAAACTCGAGGAACACGGCTACCTCACCCGCAACGAAAAGGGAAAAATTTCTTTCACTGGCAAGCTGACCGGTTCGGTGAAACTGCTCGGCAGTGTGCAGGCCGGGTTCCCCTCGCCTGCCGAAGAAGAACTGGTCGATACCATTAGTCTCGACGATTTTCTGATCGAAAAGCCCGCCTCCACCTTTATGCTCACCGTCAGTGGCGACTCCATGATCGATGCAGGTATCCATCCTGGAGACATCGTGCTGATTGATAAAAGCGCCAAGCCCCGTCGAAATGAAATTGTCATTGCGCAGGTGGATGGCGAATGGACGCTCAAATACTTCGGGAAAGACCGTCAGGGGGTTTATCTTGATCCCGCCAACGCGCATTACACCCGCATCCGTCCGCAGAACTCCCTGGAAATCGGCGGAGTCGTCCGAGCCGTCATACGAAAATACCTCTGACTTTACTCAATTTTCACCGGTGGTGTTTAACCTGGTAGCCTGTTCGAGTGCGCCTGTTTTAATTCCTTTGCCAGTTGATCGGCTAGGGAATCACGATTGTCCATGCTCAGCGTGTAAAATCGGCATCGTTCCTGTGGAAAGCGGGGCAACCAGAAGGAGAGTGCCCGCTCCTGAATAACCGCCAGCAGCGGGACCTTCGAATCGACCAACCTCTCGACCTCCCGCACAAACGGCTCAACCCCCTGCTCCAGGATGCCGAGTTCATCGATGACGCACCAATCCACATTCGCCGACGCACGCAGCCAGCCTGCAGCCTGATTGGAAAAAACGTCGGCATCCACCTGCGCTTCCCACAGCCCGGCGTTAGGTCTGGGAAAACGAACAAACGGCACACACGAGCCGTCCCATGAAGAGAGTTGAAATCCCGCCTGCCGCCCTTCGGGGAGCGGTTCGGTTCGGAATCCTCCCACTCGACCCGGCTTCAACTGCGCCAGCACCTGCCTCACCACGGTACTCTTGCCCGACTGCATCGAGCCGGTAAGAACAAAACGATCACATGGGAGTTTCGAGGTCATACGGTGTCAGACTTTCATATCCGGTATCGGTGACCACCAACGTCTGCTCGAACTGGGCCGAGAGCGAATCGTCGTCGGTCACCGCCGTCCAATCATCATCCAGCACATAGAGCTGGCGCCGCCCGAGGTTGATCATCGGCTCGATGGTGAACGTCATGCCGGGGACCAATTCGAGCCCACGCCTAGGTTGACCATAGTGCGGAATATCGGGGCGCTCATGAAATTTCACACCCACTCCGTGCCCCACATACTCACGTACCACCGAACATTTCTGTCCCTCAGCGTATTGCTGTATCGCCCAGCCGATGTCCCCGACCATAGCACCGGGACGCACCGCAGCCATTCCCAGACGCAGCGATTCCCGGGCCACCGAGACAATCTTGCGTGCGTCCGCATTTGGCGTGCCCACGAAAAAGGTTTTGTTCCCATCCGCGTAATAGCCGTTCAGAATCGGCGTCACATCCACATTGACAATATCGCCATCCTCAAGCGCCCAATCACCCGGTATCCCGTGACAAACCACCTCGTTCACCGAGATGCACACGCTTTTCGGGTAGCCCCGGTAATTCAGCGGCGCCGGAATCGCCCCCTGCGCCCGCGTATACTCATCCACAAAGACATTGATTTCTTCCGTGACCAGGCCCGGGCGTATCATCTGCTCCACCCGGTCCAACAAATCCACCACCAATACCCCCGCCCGCCGGATGCCCTCAATCTGCTCCGGGGTTTTCAAGATCACCTGATGCTTGCGGAGATAGTGCCCCGGCGTGCGCTGCGCCAGCGACGTCTCTTTTTTGTGCAAACAACACTGCTTGTACTTTTTCCCGCTTCCGCACGGACACGGATCATTACGACCCGCTTTGTTTTTCCTGCTAAACATTATTTTTCTCCTGCACCGCTTAGTCGCACAACTTGCCTCTTTCAGACTTCCGATCCAAGCAAATAATTATCTCGGCAAATCGGCTTGCACTGACCGTGCAATCATAGGACTATGTCCGCGATTTTTTCACGCATCAGCCTGCTTGGCTCAGCCAAACATCGGTTTACAAACGAAAATGACAGCAAAGGAGAACCTCATGACCAAAAAAATGGTTACTATCGACGGCAATACCGCCGCCGCCCATGTCGCCTACGCCTTCAGCGAAGTCGCCGCCATCTATCCCATCACCCCCTCCTCGCCCATGGGCGAGATTTCCGACACCTGGTCCAGTCAGGGACGGGTCAACCTCTTCGGCACAACCGTGGATGTCGTGGAAATGCAGTCCGAAGGCGGCGCGGCGGGTGCCCTGCACGGAGCCCTCTCTGCAGGCGCGCTGACCACCACGTTCACCGCCTCACAAGGCCTTCTGCTCATGATCCCGAACATGCACAAAATCGCCGGCGAAATGCTGCCGACGGTTTTTCACGTCTCGGCCCGCTCGCTGGCGGCGCAGTCCCTCTCCATCTTTGGTGATCATGCCGACGTTATGTCCGTGCGCAATACGGGCTTTGCGCTCATGGCGGCCAGCGGTATCCAGGAAACGATGGACCTCGCCCTTGTCGCTCACCTGGCCACCCTCAAGAGCAAGGTACCTTTCCTGAACTTTTTCGATGGCTTCCGTACTTCACACGAAGTGCAGAAGGTCGAGGAAATCAGCTTCGATGTGATGAACTCCCTCGTCGAACCCCAATACATCGAAGAATTCCGTGCACGCGGACTGCGCCCGGATCAGCCCATCTGCAAAGTCGGCGCACAGAATCCGGATGTCTATTTCCAGGGACGCGAAACGGTCAACAAGTACTATGACGCCCTCCCCGAAATCGTGCAGGACTACATGAACAAGGTCGGCGAAAAAGTCGGACGCTCCTACAAGCTCTTTGATTACGTCGGCGCGGCCGATGCCGAGAAGGTGATCGTGGCCATGGGTTCCGCCTGCGATGTGATTGAACCCACCATCGCCTACCTGAATCAACAGGGTGCCAAGCTCGGCCTGCTCAAGATACGTCTCTTCCGGCCCTTCAGCGTAAAGCATTTTCTTGATGCGATTCCCGCCTCCGTGAAAAAAATCGCTGTGCTCGACCGCACCAAAGAACCAGGTGCCATCGGCGAGCCGCTCTATCAAGATGTGGTGACCGCGCTCCAAGGCAAGCCCATCGCCATCATTGGCGGGCGCTACGGCCTCTCCTCCAAGGAATTCACGCCCGACATGGTCAAGGCGGTCTTTGATCATCTCGATGGGAAAGCCACCCACAACTTCACCGTCGGCATCAAAGACGATGTGACCCATCTCTCCCTCGAAGTGGGCAAAGGGTTGAATATTCTTCCGAAGGATGTCGTCAGTTGCATCTTCTGGGGTCTCGGGTCCGACGGCACCGTCGGTGCCAACAAAAACTCCATCAAGATCATCGGCGGAAATACCGATAAGAATGCGCAGGCCTACTTCGTTTACGACTCCAAAAAGTCCGGCGGTGTCACCGTCTCCCATCTTCGCTTTGGCGACAGCTCGGTCAACTATCCGTTCCTGATCAACCACGCCGACTTCGTGGCCTGTCACAACCCGGCCTATATCGGTCGGTACGACATGCTCAGTGTCCTCAAGCCGGGCGGCACCTTCCTCCTAAACTCGGAAATTCCCACCGCCAAGGTCTTCGAGCATCTGACGAAAGAAGAGCAGACCATTATTATGGAGCGCAAAATCCGCTTCTATAACATGGACGCTCTGAAGATCGCCACGGATGTCGGGCTCGGCGGACGCATCAATACCGTCATGCAGACCGCCTTCTTCCAGCTTTCCGGCATCCTACCTCAGGCGGAAGCCATCGAGCTGATCAAAAAAGCGGCCAAGAAGACCTTCGAAAAGAAGGGCATGGACATTGTGGAAATGAACTGGAAGGCCATCGACGCCTCCGTCGCCGCTATTGAGGAAGTCCCCATTCCAGCCCAAATCACGAAGTCGTTCGTTCCGCCCACGCTGATTGCCGATGATGCCGACGCCTTTACCAAGGACATCATCCTCCCGGTCATGTTGCAGAAAGGCGATGACGTGCCCGTCTCGAAAATGTCGTTCGATGGCACCCTCCCCACAGCCACGACTCGACTGGAAAAACGCGGCATCGCCCCGCGCGTTCCCCACTGGATCAAGGAAAACTGCATCCAGTGCAATCAGTGCGTGATGAGCTGCCCCCATGCGGTCATCCGCGCCAAGCAGATCGATCCGAAAGAGTTGGAAGGCGCGCCCGATGGGTTCGACGTACTCGATTCAAAAACCAAGAATGAGCGCGACCTTAAATACCGGATTCAGGTTTATATTGAAGACTGCACCGGGTGCGGTGTGTGCGTAGAGACCTGCCCCGCCAAAACCAAGGCCCTTGAATTCACGACACTCGAGAAATTGCGCGAGGCCGGCGAACGGAAAAAAGCGGAATTTTTTGATGACCTGCCCGACAACGTGGTGGACGGTGCCGCCGTGACCACCGTCAAGGGCCTGCAATTCAAAAAACCGCTCTTTGAATTCTCGGGTGCCTGCGCCGGCTGCGGTGAAACTCCGTACGTGAAGTTGCTCACTCAGATTTGCGGCGAACACATGGTGGTGGCCAATGCCACCGGCTGCTCCTCCATCTATGGCGGGACTTTCCCCACCATTCCCTATTGCAAATCCAAGGAAGGTCGAGGCCCCGCTTGGGGCAACTCGCTCTTCGAGGATAATGCCGAATATGGAATGGGCATGCGCCTTGCCGTGGACAGCAATCGCAAACAGCTTTGGCTCAACGTGGATCAACTGCTTGAAAAGGGCACCACGGAAGACCTCAAAGCCGCCCTGCTCAAGGCCAAGGAAGTCTGCAAAGAAAACGTCATCAGCGACGAGGCCGTCGCCGCGCAGAATGCCGTCAAGCTGCTTCTGCCCATAGCCCTCCAGGACGCGAACGAGGCCGTCAAGCCCATCCTGCGCAAGATCACTGAACTGCAGGATTACTTTGTGGACAAGGCCGTCTGGATCATCGGCGGTGATGGATGGGCCTACGACATTGGCTATGGCGGACTCGACCATGTGGTAGCCTCCGGCAAGAACGTCAACATTCTGGTGCTGGATACGGAAGTCTATTCCAACACCGGCGGCCAGGCCTCCAAGTCGACGCCGATCGCTGCCGTGGCCCAGTTTGCCAATGGCGGCAAGCGCCTCGGAAAGAAAAAGCTCGCCTTCATGTGCATGAGCTATGGCTACGTTTATGTGGCCTCTGTCTCGATGGGCGCTAACCGGATGCAGACGCAGAAGGCCTTCATGGACGCCGTGAATTATGACGGCCCCTCGATCATCATCTGTTATTCCCCGTGTATCGCGCATGGTATCGACATGATGAAATCGCAGGATGAGGAAAAACGTGCCGTCGAATCCGGCTACTGGCCCCTCTTCCGCTACGATCCGCGCCTCGAAGACGGCAAACGCTTTATGTGGGAAACCAAGGAGCCCACCGCGTCGTTCCAGGACTTCATCCGAAGCGAACGCCGCTATACGGCCCTGCTCAAAACGGCACCGAACGAGGCGGAAGCACTCTTCCAGGCCGCCGAAGCGGATGCCAAGAAACGCATGGAATTCTACAAGCGCATGGGCGAAATCATGTAAGCAGGAGTTGTTCAAACCCGATCATTCGGACGACCGCGCATGATTTCCTGCGCGGTCGTCCTGTTTAGACCTGAAGGAGGTTCGTATGAAAGAGGAAACCATACCCCTGGGAATGTTCGAGGCCAACTGCGTCATCCTGTATGATGAATCACGCCATGCGATCGTCGCGGACCCCGGCGGCGATGCTTCTGTTCTCCTAGCCGCTCTGAAACGCCTCAATTTGAAACCCGTCGTCGGCCTCCTCACCCACGGGCACATGGACCACGTCAGCGCACTGGCCGATTTCTGCGATGCCTATCCGTGCCCTATCTATATGCATCCGTCCGATGCCGTCTGGGCCTTCACCAAAGCCAATCAGATGCTGCCGTATTACGACACCCCTCGAAAACCCGACGTACCCCTCCTGCCCGTTTCCGATAACCAGCGCATCGCCACCGAACTTGGTGAAATTCAGGTTCTCCACACCCCCGGACACAGCCCCGGCTCTGTCTGCTACTTTCTGGAAGAACAGGGTCTCCTCATTTCCGGCGATACCCTCTTCAAAGGGTCCGTCGGGCGCACCGATCTCCCCGGCGGGGATTCCGCTGAGCTTGCCCGTTCCATCAAGCGCCTCAAAACCATGCCCGATAGTACCCGCATCATCCCCGGACACGGCCCCGACACCAACATGGAGCGCGAAAAATCCGCCAACTACTTTCTTCAAGGCGGGTTGATCTGAAACGTATCCGCCCGGTGAATGCCCTCGTCCTGGCAATCCGTCGGACTCAGGTGTTTAAAATCTAATCGCGCAGATTAACTCTGATCGTTGCGACTGCTCTAGGGCACGAGCAATTCAAACCCGGTCTCGGGGTCGGGTAGGCGCCTGGCGGCATGATCCAACAGTTCGGTCAGGATCACTTCGAGGACATGCCAAGTTTTCACGCCGCGTCGAATGCAACCGGTCATCGTGCGGTCTTCGCGCCCGCAGGCCAGGTGCATGTGCAGGATCGGTTGGCCGTGCTGGTCGGGGAAGAGTGTACCAGTGCCCGTCACTTCATGAACGCCGCTCAGCTCGCTGTGCAGCGGAATGATGGGCTTGGCACGTGCTTCCCGCGGGCCGGTCACCAGTTTGCTTCCGTCGTCTGCTCCACCCAGAATAATCAGAGAAGCGGACTGAATTTTTTTATCGCGGGCGAATTGCTCGATGGTTTCGTGAACAATGTCACCATCTTCCAAGCGCAGAATAAAGGTGCGGCCCTGCCGGGCTTCTGCATAGTTCATGACGGACTTTCCTTTCGCTGTCGGTTCTGAATTTTTTTCGTGTGTGCGGCTAGATTCGTTCGGGCGTTTCGATGCCGAGCAGGTCGAGTCCCTGACGCAACGTGCGGGCGACAAGCCCGCACAGGCGCACCCGGCTTTCCCGGATGCCTTCTTCGGCTTTCAGGAAAGGCACGGTCTGATAGAAGGTGCTGTAAAGCTGGGCCAGCGCGTAACAGTAGTCCGCCAGATAATTCGGACGATAGGTGCGGGCGGCGGCAATCACCGTGTCGCCGAAGCGCAGCAGATGCACGGCCAGTCGGCGTTCAATGGGCTCCTGAAGAAGCAGCGGAAAGGCGGTCGGGTCGACCTCCGGAAAGCGCTCGCGGTATTTATCGCGTACGCTGGAAATGCGTGCATAGGCATATTGCAGGTAAGGTGCTGAATTGCCATCGAGCGCCATGGCCTTCTCCCACGTAAAGGTCACGAGCGACTGCGGGTTCTGGCTTAGATCAGCATATTTCACCGCCCCAATGCCCACCGCACGGGCCACCTCCTGCTGCTGTTCGGGCGTAAGCGTGCTGCCGGGTTGGCGGATAATATCCAGCGCACGCTTCTCCGCCTCATCCAACAGCACCTCCAGCTTGATGACGTTGCCCTGGCGCGTGGAAAACGTAGCATCCGGTAGGCGCATCAATCCGAACCAGACGTGCCGCAGGTTCAACGGTACGTCCATTTTACGAAGAATCGCGAAGACCTGTTTGAAGTGCAGTTGCTGCCGTTCGTCGGTCACATAGATGACTTCATCGGGGTTGAATTCCTGATGGCGCGAGAGGGCCGTGGCAAGATCGGTGGTGGTGTAATTAAAGGCGCCGTCGCTCTTGCGCACGATACTTACGGCCAGACCCTCCTCCTCCAGATTCACCACCTGAGCACCTTCGCTTTCCTGCAGTAGACCTTTCCGATCCAATTCATCCACCACGCCCTGAAGGGCCTCGTTGTAAGAACTCTCTCCGCGTTCGATATCGAAGCGAACCCCAAGTCGATCATATATCTTGTTGAATTCGATTTTGCTCAATTCAATAAAGCGTTTCCAGAGTGCCAGGTTTTCGGGATCACCCTGCTGGAGTTTGAGCAACTCGGAGCGTGCGGCGTTCAGCCAGGCTTCTTCTTCTTTGGATTTGTTGTAGCTCTCCCGATAGATGCGCTCGAGTTCCTCGATAGGATCGCGCTCCAGGGCTTCCGGCTGAACGAAGTGTTTGTACCCGAGAATCATCAGGCCGAACTGGGTTCCCCAGTCGCCCACATGGTTGTCGGCAATGACCCGATACCCCAGCGAGCGGTATATCCGGTCGAGGGCATTGCCAATCACGGTGGAACGGATATGCCCGATGTGCATGGGCTTGGCTACGTTCGGACTGGAGTAGTCAATGACAACGGTTTTGCCCGAGCCCACCGGCGGCACAAGGGAAACTGATTCGCCTTCCGACGCCGCCAAGGCTATGGCCAACCAATCGGTTCGCAGGTGCATGTTGATAAATCCAGGTCCGGCAATCTCCACCCGCTCCAGGCAATCGGGCAAGGGCTGAGAGACCACCTGTTGCGCAATTTCGCGCGGCGGCTTGCGTAAACGCCCAGCCAGGGCCATCGCGGCATTGCACTGATAATCGCCGAAGCGATCATCGGCGGTCGGCACCACCTGCGTATTGATATCGGAAAAATCCGCTTCCGGATAGACCGTGCGCAGAACCTGCTCCATCCATGCGGTCAATTGTTGTTCCAAGGTCATTCGTTCCGTCATCATGATTTCTATGCCTGCCTTCCGACAAAATGGTCCTGTTTGCACGCACCGCCCATGAAGACTCATTCTTCCAGCATGCTTAAGCGGAGCATCTTGATAGCGAGTGAAGGCCCGCTTGTCAACCTAGCAGGCTTTCGGGCTTAAGCCCTCCATCCTGCTAGTTAACCACAGCGAAACGCTGTGGTGACTTGGCCACATCGAAATGGCCATATATACGGAAACCAAATAATAATTCAGCACACCCGTTGACATGCAACCATTGAAAAAGTAGGCTCTACACGTCGTTTACAATAGGTGGATAGGTGAGTCACAGAGGGGCTTCCAGACTATGAACGAGTACAGACCAGGCATAGATAAAGACCGCAGGAAAAGAGCACCCGACAACTTGGGCCGCTTCATTTCCATCATCGCTGGATTCTGCTGGTTGCTGCTTTTTTTTAGCGTTTTATTGCTTGATCAGGCGCAACCCAAACTGTTATCAGCCGAGACCCAATGGAACGAACAACTTTTAGGCGTGCTATATTATCTTCTTCTGATCATCTTCGCCTTCTCTCTGATTGGCGTGATGTTGAACCGAAAGAGGCTCCGGCGTGGAGGCGATTTTTACCGCATATCGCTGGTGCTGAGCCTGGTCATTTCACTGATTGGGCTGGCCCTTCTGCTAATTCGCTAGGCGGCCGATTCCTCCTCGTCCTTCTGCTCTTTGCCCTTGCTCTGCCCCCCGTGCTGCAAGCGGCCACGGATACAAATTCTGCCACCCATGAAGTGAGCAGCATAGCCACCCTCTCGAATGCCGCACCGGCTTATACGCTGAACGACTGCATCCGCATGGGCCTCGATCGCTCCCTTTCTCTGCAAAACAAAATGCGCGAGCAGGCCATGGCCGAATCCAAAATCAAGGAAGTCCGCGCCAGGCTGCTGCCTGGAGTCCAGGCGCGTGCAGGCTACAATAGGCTCGATGATGCACCCGTGCTCGAAAATGCCCAGGGCTCACATGATCACTACAGCGCCTCTGCCGGCCTCTCGCAACTGCTCTTCTCGGGCGGGTCCGTTTCAGCCGCACTGAAAGCCGCACGCGAATACCGCCGCTATGCGCTCTACGATACCGAACAACGAAACAAGGCCATCATACGGGACATCACGACCTCCTTTTACGATCTGCTCTATACCGCCGACGCCCTGCGGGTGGCGCAGGAATCGCTGGACCAGTGGAAACGCTTTGAAGAACAGACCCAGGTAAAATTTCAGAATGGGACCAGTAGTGAGTTCGATCTGTTGAGTGCCCAAGTCAAGGTGGCCAATGAAAAGCCTCAGGTCATTGCTGCGAAAAACCAATACGATCTGGCCAAAGAACGTTTCAAGAATCTTATCTATGAAGACAACGCGACCTTCACGGTACAGGGCGAACTGCACTACGCCCCCCTCAACGTGGAATTGGAACGCCTGTATAGCCTAGCGCTCGAAAACCGTCCGGAACTTCAGTCCATGCAGTCACTCATCGGCATGCGGATGCAGGATGTACGTGCCACGCGGGGAGAATATTTTCCCCGCTTGTATGCAACCGCCGCCTACCAGGGCAGTAACCCTCCATCGGATGCGCTGGCGGATGACGAGTGGAAATGGCACTGGAATGCGGGCCTGGCCCTGAGCTGGGATATTCTCGATGGCGGATTGCGGCGAAGTCAGGTCGCCCAGAAGCAACTGGCGGTGGAAAACGCCCGGGCCAACCAAATGGATCTCGTGCGGGCGATCAAACTCGAAGTCAACAGTGCTTATCTGACGCTGATGCACTCCAGAGAAGTCGTCCTGGGGGCAAAAGACAGTGTACATCTGGCACAAAAGGCCATGGACATTGCCGACGTTCGGTACAAAAACGGCCTGTTCACCTATTTAGAATATACCGACAGCACTCTTTCCCTGACTCAGGCCAAATTGATTCACTACCAGGCCCTGAAAGCCTACATGCAGGCCGTGGCCCAACTGCAATACGCCTGCGGAACGGAGAAGCTTACCCGTGACTGAACAAAAATCGAAAAGCACGCTGCTTCTGCGGATCGTTCTGCTGCTGATCGCGCTGGGAATCGTCGCGTTGGCGGCCCGGATGGCCTTGCAGAAACCACCGGAGGCCAAACCGGTTGAGGAAAAACCGGTGCCGGTAACGATACAGCGCATTCAAACCGACTCGCTGGACAACCGCATCAACCTGCCAGGCAAACTGCAGGCGTATGAAGATCTGATGATCCCCATCGAAAAACCGGGCACGCTCGTCGAAGTCCCTGTGGATCGTGGCGCCTCCGTCACGCAGGGGCAGCTCCTCTGCCGAATGGATGCCCGCATCTGGGAGGACGCCCTGAAACAGGCGGAAATCAATGACCGCGAGGCCTCCAAGGAATGGAAGCGCTGGGAGGAAATACACAAGTCCGGTGCCATATCCGTCTCCGATTACGATCTATACAAAACACGCGCTGAAGCCGCAGAAATCGCCCTGAACAACGCACAGGTCAACCTGGAAAAATGCACGGTTTCAAGCCCGGTGGATGGCTATATCAACAACCGCTTCATCGATCGGGGTGAATACGTGAACGAAGGGCAACCGATTTTTCACATACTGCGACTTGATCGGATGAAACTCCTCGTCGAAGTACCCGAGCGCAACATCAGCTCGCTTCGCATCGCCCAACCCCTGCCCTTTCAAGTCGCAGCGCTTCCGGGCCTCACGTTCACCGGACGCATCACCTTTATCGCCGCCCAAATCTCCGGCGCAGGTAACTCCTTCACGGTAGAAGCCAGCGTGGATAATCCGGATACACTCCTGAAGGCTGGCATGATTGCCGATGTCCAGGTATCGGTCGGCAAGCTGGAAGACGTCATTGCCATACCCCTAGCCGCAGTCATTCCAGACAAGGGAGAATATGTGGTCTTTATCCACCGCAACGGTGCCTCCGAACGCCGAATTGTACGCATCGCCGAAATTCGCGGAACCCGGGTGGTGATTCAGTTCGGTCTGGAAGAAGGCGATGAGCTGATTGTGGAGGGACACCGGGCCCTGGCCGACGGGATGCCTGTGGAAATTCTGCAACAGATGGAAAACTGAAGGCCGTTATGCTCTTATCCAATTACGCCATCCGCTTTAGAACCGCCGTCTTTGTCTTTCTGATAGTCCTGATCATCGCTGGTATCAGCAGCTATTTTTCTCTCCCACGCGAAGGCTCACCGGACATCACCATCCCCTACGTCTTCGTCACCTCCATTTACGAAGGCACGGCCCCCGAGGAAATGGAAAAACTCATCACCACGCAGCTAGAGAAAAAACTCAAAGACGTGGAAAATGTGGAAGAAATCACCAGCACCTCCTCGGAAAGCGTTTCGACCGTTGTACTCAAATTCAACGCCGGCGAAGATATTGACCGGGCCCTTCAACGGGTCAAGGACAAAGTCGACATGGCCAAGCCCGACCTGCCGAACGATCTCGACGAGCCGCTCGTGCAGTCGCTGAATTTCAGTTCGGACATGCCCGTCTACACCTTCACGCTTTCGGGAAACACTCCGCTGCTTCGTCTTAAAAAATTGGCGGAAGACCTCCAAGACCGTATCGAGCTGCTTCCGGGCGTCAAGGAAGTCACCATTTCGGGTGTCCGCGAACGGGAAATTCGCATCGAACTCGATCTCCCCCGCCTGATTTCCTGCAATATACCCGTCTCTCTCGTCATGCAGCGGCTGGCCGAAGAAAACAAAACCACCTCCGCAGGCAATATTGAAATGGAGGGCAACAAATTCCAGGTGCGCGTGCCCGCCGAATTCGGACAGGTCTTTGAACTCAACGACATCCTGCTCACCGAGCGCGACGGCGCACCCATCTATCTCACCGATGTCGCCACCATTACCGACACCTTCAAAGACCTTGAATCCATCAGCCGAATCAACGGGCAGGCCGCCGTCACCATGGGCATCAAAAAGCGGTCCGGCGAGAATTCGAGCCTGTTGATCAACGGGATTAAAAAAGAAATCTTGGATTCCTTCATCCTCCCCGAAGGCATCGTCCGCACGGATGTGTACGATGAATCGATCTACGTAGCCGACATGATCGTTGAGCTGGAAAACAACATTGCGACCGGCTTTATCTTTGTAATCGTTATTCTCCTGCTTTTCATGGGTGGCAGAAACAGTCTCTTCGTGGCCCTCGCGATCCCCTTTTCCATGCTGCTGGCCTTTGTGATCATCACCGCCCTGGGCATGACGCTGAACATGATCGTACTCTTCAGTCTGGTGCTTTCGGTGGGTATGCTGGTGGACAACGCTATTGTGATTGTGGAAAACATCTACCGTCACCGTTCGCTCGGGCTTTCCAAAATCGAGGCGGCACGCATCGGGGCAGCGGAAGTGGCCTGGCCGGTCATCACCTCGACGCTGACCACGGTCGCAGCCTTCGCCCCCCTGCTCTTCTGGCCCGACATCATGGGTCAATTCATGGCCTTTCTCCCCAAAACGCTCATCATCACCTTGTCCTCCTCTCTTTTTGTGGCCATTGTAATCAACCCGGCCATCTGCTCGGCCTTCATCAAGGCCAAACCGGTTAAAAAACACGCGGGCACGGGTGATCGTAAGTATCATCCCATCGTCAACACCTACGAACGTCTCCTCCGCATGGCCCTACGAAACCGATTGACCGTCCTCGCCTGCGGCTTCGCCTTTCTCATCTTCTCGTTTCTGTTCTATGCCCAATTCGGACTCGGCGTGGAACTTTTCCCCACCACCGATCCGCGAAACGCGACCGTTGAATTGAAATTTCCTCAAGGTGCCGGCATCGACCGAACCGACGCCGTACTCCGACACTTCGAAGAGGCACTCAAGGAATTCGGAGACATCAAATTCTACATGACCGGCGTCGGATCGAGCGGCGGGCAAATCGGCGGCGGAAGCGGCACGCACGTTGGAAATATTTACCTTGAGTTCAAGGATATTCACGAACGCGAAGGCAACTCCCTAGAGCTGATCACCGGCATCCGAGAAAAAATCGGACAAGTTGCCGGTGCCGATCTGAAGGTGGAAAAGCAGGAAGAAGGCCCCCCCATGGACGCCCCGGTGGCCGTCGAAATTTCCGGCGATGACTTCGAGACGCTCGCCCGCCTCAGCGCGGAGATCAAACGAAAGATACGCACCATCCCCGGCCTAGTAGACCTGCAGGACGACCTGGAAGACGCGCTGCCCGAAATCCAGTTCGCAGTGGACCGCAAGAAAGCCGCACTCCTCGGCCTGACCCCGCAGTCCATCGGCCTTTTTTTACGCGCCTCCATCTATGGCATCGAGGTCGGCAAATTCCGTTCCGGCCAAGAAGAATTCGACATCACCCTCCGCCTGCCGGAAGAGCAGCGCAACACCTATGATCTCATCGATCAGATATTCATCCCGACTCCTGCGGGTCACTCCGTAGCGCTGTCCGCTCTGGGGCGGGCAACCTATACCGGCGGACGTGGCGCCATCAAACATAAAAATCACAAGCGGCTCGTTACACTAACCGCCAACAATCAGGACCGGGGAGTAGACGAGATCATTCAGGATATTCAGACCATCCTCGACCGGGAAGTGCCCATCCCGAACGGCTACCAGGTCCACTTCGCGGGCGACACCGAGGAAATGCAGAAGTCCAGCAGCTTTCTTGGGAAGGCTTTTCTGATGGCACTCGGACTCATTCTCGTGGTACTGGTCATCCAGTTCAACTCGGCCATTCTCCCGCTCATCATCCTGGTCTCGGTCCTGCTCTCGCTGATTGGCGTGATGTGGGGACTGCTAATCGGACAGCAGCGCTTCAGCATCATCATGACTGGAGTCGGCGTAATCAGTCTCGCAGGCATCGTGGTCAATAACGCCATTGTACTCATTGACTGTATTGTTCAGCGCAAGCGCGAAGGATTGCCCAGTCTGGAAGCCATTGTAGATGCCGGGCGAACCCGCCTGCGGCCCGTCATGCTAACTGCCATCACCACCATCCTGGGGCTCACGCCGATGGCCGTGGGCTACAGCCTCGAAATTCACTCCTGGCCGCCAAGAATCGTCTCCGGTGCCGAATCCAGTCAGTGGTGGGCCCCCATGGCCTGGGCCGTTATTTTTGGACTCCTCGTGGCCACACTCCTGACCCTCGTGCTCGTCCCCGTCATGTTCAGTTTGGCCGATTCCACCGCAGCGTGGTTCAAACGCCATTTCGGAATCACCGACGACTAACAATCCGTCGAACTTCAGGTCGAACATGGAATAGGAGAGAATTCACCGCAAAGAACACATAGTTCTTTACGTGATACCTTTTCCTCTGCCTACCCGCGAGCCGCGGGCGCTCCCAACAAAATGGACTCCAAAAACTTAGCGATCTTTGCGTCCTTCTGTGAAAATCCATTCTTATTTGGTTCTTCCGGCTTTTTCGTGAGGTCCATTTCATCCACAGCAAACTTTTTGGAGTGCGTGTGGCAAGGAGGAACGACGCGACACCGCTTTGTTGGATATCGACAAGGCGCGACGCGGCGATAGGACACAATGGCAGCCGCCTCCTTCGTCGTTGTCTGCCGTGCGGTCAGGTACTGCTGCCCCCCTTAAAAGCTGTGCCGCCTCGAAGACTCGTTGTCAAAGCACTCCAGAAAATGTTACCTTTGTTTATTTGAGCGAAGCGGGTGTGAAAAAACCTCTCTCCCCTCCTTCCTTGCGCTCTCCGCGCTCTCTGCGAGACGGATTGCTCTTTATTGGCTTCACCTCTATCGAATGATCAGGTATCTTGATCGTGTTTAATGCTTTCTTACGAAGAACCACACGCAGAAAAGAATGGATGATTATGGACGAAAATGCGACGCACGCAACAGCTGAACAGGAACTCCGAACCTTGTTGGACCTTCTGGGTATAGAAGGCACCGTGGAATCTCAGACAAATTCCGAAGAGGCCATCGCCCTACACATCGACTCGCTGGACGCCCCCATGCTCATCGGAAAAAATGCGCAGACGCTCGACGCCCTTCAATATCTGCTCAACCGGATTCTCTTTCGAAAAGACGACCAAATCGCGCGGTGCTCCATTGACGTCGAACACTACCGCGAGCGGCGGCAGGAACGAGTGATCGACCAGGCGCTTGCGGCTGCCGAAAAAGCCGCGCAGAATCAACGCCCCGTCATGCTCCCCCCCATGAATGCCTCCGAACGACGTCTAGCCCACCAGGCGCTCAAAGATAACGCCGCCGTGACCACCTGGTCAGAAGAAACGGATATCCCCGGAATCAAGCGTGTAGTCATCGAGCCGACCTGATGTACACACCCCCCTCCGCCTCTTTTATGAATGTCACCACGCACGCATCCCCGAATCTTTGCCTAGCACCCATGCGCGGCGTCACGACCAACGTGTACCGACGCGCCCTGGAACAATGCATTGGCGGCTATGATCGGGCCATGGCCCCCTTCATTCCTTCCGTCAATGCCGCTAAAATAAAACCCCGTCTCCTGCACGACATTCTGCCCGAAAACAACGGCACACTTCCCCTTGTACCCCAATGTATCGGACGCGAACCCGACGACCTGCTCCTACTCCTTCGCACCATGGCCGACTTGGGCTACGCCGAAGCCAACTGGAACCTGGGGTGCCCCTGGCCTCAAGTAACCAAAAAACGCCGAGGCGCCGGACTGCTTCCGCATCCCGACTTGATTGAAGCCGTGCTTGATCGCGTCTTTGCGGACCCACCGCTGGCCTTTTCCGTGAAAGTACGCCTGGGCCTCATCACCCCCGATGCCCTCGAACCGCTCTTCCCGCTCTTTAATCGCTACCCACTCTCAGAAATCATCATCCATCCGCGCACCGCCTCCCAAATGTACGAGGGAACGGCGGACGTCGAAGCCTTTGCCCGCTGCCTCCCCCAAACCCAGCACACGCTCTGCTATAACGGCGATATTTTCACGCGGGACCACTTCAACGAACTCCAAACCCGCTTTCCCTCCATCCACCGATGGATGCTCGGACGCGGTGCCCTGCGCGACCCCTTTCTCGCCGAAGAAATCGCCGGAAATAAAACGCCCCGCGATGACAAAGAAAAAATCCAGATCATTCATTCTTTTCATGACGCCATCTACCAGCAGTACCGGGAAACACTCTTCGGCCCCTCTCCCGTCCTCGGCAAAATGAAAGAACTCTGGACCTACCTGGCCTGTTCCGTCGTCTCTTCACGCCCCGTCTTCAAACGCATCAAGAAAACACAGACCCTTGCACACTATGAACAGGTGATCCGCGAAATATTCGCTGACGCCGAATGGCAACCCCAACACGACCGCCCCGATGTCGACGCGGAAACGACCGACCCCACGCCCACGACTCTCCCATGAATACCACGCCCGATCTTGAACGCATACTCGATGAATACATCGCCTTTGAGCATCGGGTGCGCGAACAGATGTTGGCCCTGGCTTCACCCTGCTGCGGCATCTGCCCCGCCGTCTGCTGCCGCTATGACATCTGCGAAGAAAGCATCGACTCCGCCTTTCTCTCCCGTATCCGCGAGCGCACCCCGCCGACCGAATCTTTCTGCGAGCGCTATGGTTGGCTGACCACAACCGGATGTGCCCTCGAAGTCGGACGCCCACCCGTCTGCTACGAATTTCTGTGCGACGACATTCTCCACACCCTCCCAAACGATGACGCCCGTTTCGCGCTCCGCACCCTCGGCATGCTCATCACCTATATTGGACGCAAGGCCATCGGCACCCGTCACCTTGTTGAACTGCTTGATCCCGAAGACCTCCTCCGCCTTCGCTATCCGCGCTTCCAAACACGCCTCCACACCGCGCAAACCGCGCTGAACGGCATTACCGATTATTTTGACACCGGCATTCTCTCGGACGACGCCATGCCTCATCTGCTCAAAATCTGCAAGCCCGGCACCGAACTCTATCAAGGACCATGATTCCCGCCTCATTTTTAACTACGAAAGGCGCGAAAGGCCGAGGAAAAGCAAGTAGTGCGAATTTTGGGAGGGATGCTGTCCTCAGCGTCCTTTTTTTTTCGCCAGCTCACACCGACAAAAGTCCGAAGACGGCTCGCGGGGACGCTCGCCCTCCAGCTTGAATAATGAAAAACACTCGGAATTCTCGTTCTTGGAGGGCGAGATTCCTCGCGAGCCGTTGTGCTCAAAAGGCTTTTTTCGGTGGCACCAATAATTCATAATTTTTACTTTTTTGCTTGAATTAATCCGCTTTCAAGCGTATAATCGATGGCATGTTGGTAGTGAAGTGATGGGTAACCACACTGTGGTGTGTAACAAAATGGAGGATGAAAATGAAAAGAGCTGCAATATTAGTGGTGTTGTTGGCTGGTATCGTGTCGGCACAGGCGAATCTGCTCAGTAATCCCGGATTCGAAACGGCTGGGACGACCAGCACGGTAGCCACTTCGTGGACGACGTACGAGGGCGCGGAAAGAGTAAGCTGGGCTGCTCAAACGGGCGACGCTGGCATGGCTTTGACTGCTTTTAATGTGGGCTGGTGGGGTGGTGCCTATCAGAATGTCGCCGTGAACCTCCTGAGCGGCAATGTTTTTACTTACTCGATCTTCGCGCTGGCCGAGGAAGGTTTTTCATCCAGCGCTGACGAACTCTTCATAAAGCTGGAGTTTAAGGACTCATCGGACGCAGAATTATACAACGTACAAGAAAGTATTTATACTGCGGCCACGGCTGATCCAAACAACTGGAATCAATACACGATGGCATACACAAACAGCAATGTAGATGTAGCCAGCGTGACCGTTGTGTTTGGCAGCGGACAGTGGGATGGAGCGTCTGGAAACCGTGCAGTCAAGTTTGACAATGCCGACTTTTTGCAGTCTGCCGTACCTGAGCCGGTCTCGGCTACGCTGCTGGGATTGGGCATTGTGGCGATCTATGCGGTGAGGCGCAAAATGCGTAAATAACCCTGTTTTAAAGCATTCAAAAGGCGGTCAGAAATGACCGCCTTTTTTTTTGTATTTTTTTCTTCCCATAGCGAAGGCAACGCACTATAAAGATACTAGTTGCATTCTAGTTTGTTCTTCGAGAGGGCTTCATGTCTAACCGATGAACGAACAAAAAAACTAAATGGAGGTACTGAAGATGAAGAAGCTACTGGGATTAGGGTTGGTGTTGGCTGGTGTGCTTTCGGCACAGGCGAATTTGATATCGAACGCCGGGTTCGAAACGTGGTGGGATAACTGGAACGGCTGGGGTAACTATACGTATAATGACTCGATGTCTTATATGGACAACTCAGGCAGTCTGGGCGGTTCCATGGCAATTTCGCTTCAAAATGAAACAGCCGGTGATCAGTGGTCCGGCCAGTGGCAGAATGGCGTTGGAGCGCCAGTAGCAGGGGAAACGTATTCGGCATCCGCATTTTTTACAAAAGATGCAGCCACGGCGTTTAGCTCAGCCTTTATAAAACTTCAGTTTTGGAATGGTGCCACCGAGCTCACAGGATTCACGAATACATTCGCAGTCGGTGAGCTTACAGCCGGCACGTGGTCACCCTATGAAGTTTCAGGCGTAACACCTGTGGGTGCCACGGCCGCACGTATCAACGTAGGGGTGGATTTTATCACTACCGCTGGCAATTTGTATGTGGATGGTGCTTCCTTAACGGCCGTACCTGAACCGGTGTCTGCCTCCTTGTTGGGCCTTGGCATTCTGACGATCTATGCAGTTCGTCGAAAATTAAAGAAATAATCTATTGGAACGATCGCACACATCTTGAAACGAAAAATCAAGTAAGCACACACCAACACAACACACGAAGAGCGGCATCCATTGGATGCCGCTTTTTCGTAGCATGGACTTTCCGGTCCGTGATCTTCCGCGAATGCCATCGAACTCGATCGGGCATGTTTCCACCCCTTCTCAACACATCATTGACGCGCACCCCCGCCAACGGATACTGTGCGATTATGAAACAGCATCGGATGTTATCATGCCGCTTCTCCCCACAGCAGCAGCAGGCCCTGAATACCGCCATGCGGCAGGGCGATTCTATCGCCGTTTCATCGCCGGCCACCTCCGCCACCGCCTGGCTGGCCTGGTCACTCTTTCACGCCGTGCCCGGACACTGGCTCTGGATTACCGACAACCCCACCGCCATGGAACGCCTCTCTTCCGACCTCGATACCCTCGCCCCGGACACCGACCCGCCCTGTCTCCTCTTTCCAGCCTGGGATATCATTCCAGGCGAAGGCCCGAGCCGCCGTATGGATACCGTCGGCGAACGAATGAACACTGTCCACCGCTTGCAGGAAGCCGACGCCCCGCAACTGATCGTCACCTCCGTCCAGGCCCTCATGCAGCAAACCATTTCCGCAGAACTCCTGCGTACGCAGTCCCTCTCACTAAAACTGACCGACTCCCATGACCCCGTAACCCTTTCCGAAAAACTCCAGGCCTGGGGCTACGATTTCACCTACCAAGTCGAAACGCCCGGCCAGGCCGCCCTGCGCGGCGGCCTGCTCGATATCTGGCCGCCCTCCGCACCCGACCCCCTACGTATCGAATTCTTCGGCGACGTGGTGGACTCCATCCGCTCGTTCGACCCGATTTCCCAAACATCCATCGCCAAACTCGACCGCGTCACGCTCTCTCCGGTGACGGAAGCCTCGGACGGCACACGCACCGCCCTGACCGATTACCTGCCCGCCAACGCACATTGCGCGTTTCTAGAAGCGGACAGCCTGATCGATCATGCCGCCCTCTATGAAGAAACCGTCCTCGCCGAAGAAGAACCTGACTTTCACCTCCCCTTCGCCGAGGTGCTTCAGGCACTCCAAAAGCTCCAGGGCCGCACCGTTTTCGCCGGCGTCATCCCCGCTTCCATTCCGCCCTGGACACCCACCCTCTTCGACGCTGGTCTCGGTGCCGCCGAAAGCCTTCCGCGCCTCGAATCAGATGTCTTTCATCCCGACATCATGGAGCAGAGCCGTCGCCGCTACATCGAACAACTGATCGCTCGGGCCGAAGCGGGCGGCGAGCTGCATCTTTTCTTCGACACCCCCGGCGCCTCCGAACGCTTCATGGAACTCTACGCGCCACTTTCACCCGCCGTCACGAAGCGGTTCAATCTGCATGTGGCGCCCCTTTCGGAAGGCTTCTCCATCGCCAGCGAACGCCTCCTCGCCGTCACCGAACAGGATATCTACGGCTACGAGAAAAAACGACGCGCCGCCTCGCGCCGAAAACGCCTGCCACCCGCGAGTCTTCCGCAGTCGGCCCTGATTTCCTGGAGTGAATTGACGCCGGGAGAACTCGTGATTCACGCGGATCACGGACTCGGAAAATATCTCGGCCTCTACGAAATGCAGTTCAACGGGCAACTTCAGGAAGTGCTTTCCATTGAATATGCCCACGAGGCGAAACTCTATGTTCCCGTCACGCAGGCCCATCTCATCAGCCGCTATATCAGCGTGGGCACCGCCCGCCCGGAATTACACGTCCTCGGCGGGCGCCGATGGCAGAACCAAAAAGCGGCTGCCGGAAGAGCCGTCGAAGACCTCGCCGCCCTGCTGCTGGAAAATCAGGCCGCACGCCAATCCCTGCAGGGGTACGCCTTCGCCAAAGACTCGACCTGGCAGCACGAATTCGAGCAGTCCTTTCCGTTTGAAGAAACCGAAGACCAACACCGCGCCATACGCGAGGTGAAAGAAGACATGGAGAGCTCGCGCCCAATGGACCGTCTCATCTGCGGCGATGTGGGCTTCGGGAAAACCGAAGTGGCCATGCGCGCCGCCTTCAAGGCCGTGATGGACGGCAAGCAGGTGGCCATGCTCGTACCTACCACCATCCTCGCCCAACAGCACTACTTCACCTTCTGCGAACGCATGGCCTCCTTTCCCGTCACCATCGAAATGCTCAGCCGATTCCGAACGCGCGGCGAGCAACGCGAAACTATCGAACGCCTCAAAAATAAACAGGTCGATATTGTCATCGGCACGCATCGCCTCGTGCAGCCGGATGTCGGATTTGCCGATCTTGGGCTGGTCATCATCGACGAAGAACAGCGCTTCGGCGTCGAACACAAAGAACGCCTCAAACGGTTTCGGCAACTCGTGGACGTCCTGACCATGACGGCCACCCCCATTCCGCGCACCCTCTACATGAGCCTCACCGGCGCCAAGGACATGAGCACCATTCAAACCGCACCCCGCGAGCGACTCGCCATCGAAACCATCGTCACCGAGGATAGCGACCAAACCATCCGCCAAGCGATCATGAATGAGATCAACCGCAATGGGCAGGTCTTCTTCCTGCACAATCGCGTCCAGACCATCAAACTGATGCACGACCGCCTCCGCCGAATCGTCCCCGAGGCTTGGATCAGCGTTGCCCACGGACAAATGAGCGAGAACCGCCTTTCCGCCGTCATGCGTAAATTCACGGAACGCCGCTTTAACGTCCTGCTCTGCACCACCATCATTGAAAGCGGCGTGGACATACCGAACGTCAACACCATCATCATTGACCGCGCCGACCGCTTCGGACTGGCCGAGCTGTATCAATTGCGCGGGCGCGTCGGACGCTACAAACACAAAGCCTACGCCTACCTTCTGCTCCCGCGGCACAAGCGCCTTTTCGATATTGCACGGAGGCGCATCGGCGCCATCAAACGCTATGGCAGCCTCGGCGCCGGCTTCAAAGTGGCCCTGCGCGACCTCGAAATACGTGGCGCGGGAAATCTCCTCGGCGCCCAGCAGAGCGGGCACATCGCCGCCATCGGCTTCGAGCTGTACTGCCGCCTCCTGCGCCGGGCCGTCGCCATACGCCAGGGCGACCCTATCCCGCCCGTTCTGCATGTCGAAATCACACTCGATTTCATCGAGTGGTCACCGCGACTGGCCGACGACGAGCGGGCCGTCGCCATTCCATATGATTATATTGAAGAAGAAAATCAGCGCATCGACGTCTACCGTCGTCTAGCCGGTGCCGTTACTGAAGACGACCTTCGGGAACTGCGCGCCCGCCTGCGCGATCAGTTCGGTCCGCTTCCCGAACCGGCACACCGCATGCTTCTTCTGGGCGCCCTGCGCATCGCCGCCGCATTCAAAGGAATCGACCGCGTGGAAGTCCGCGACGACAAAGTCATCCTGACCCGCAATCAGGATTACGTCATGCTCGATCACCGCTTCCCGCGCCTGCACCTAATCGCCGTGACCGACCGTCTCAACGAGCTGCTCGAACTCATCAAATCCTCGTAATCTGCGGACAAAATAAAACAGCAAGGCCCGAGCCTTCGCGCCCTTCGCAACCTTCTGTAAAATAATTCTTTTTCACACCCGCTGCGCTCAAGATCGCAAAGTTCGCAAAGCCCAAGTATCTATTCGTGTCCATTCGCGCGTGTCAGGCCATAGCTTCAGCGACGCGCTTGCTCGGGGTCACGCTTGCTCGGGGTCACACCGTAAATATTCACTTCTCCATTTCAAGGCTGCTCGGGGTCAGCTGCTCGGGGTCACACCGTAAATATTCATTTCTCCATTTCACGCAGCACGTGACGCGACATTTTTGCGCAGTTTTCTGCGCCATTATACCGCACTCTTTTTGCTTAAATTCACGGCCCGTCCGTATTATGTTACGGGGCGTTGACAGCGATCCGTTGGAGCCGAAATAGGCTTCATGAAAAATCGAAAGGGAGGATGAACCATGAGCACAGGAATCCAGGCAATCAATGATCAGGTGAAAGAGCACAGTGTATTCGTCGCCGCGCTGAGAGCGGAAATGGAAAAGGTGATTGTCGGCCAGCGCTATCTGATTGACCGCTTGATCATCGGACTTCTTTCCAACGGGCACATCCTGCTCGAAGGCGTACCCGGTCTGGCCAAGACGCTTTCCGTGCGTACCCTCGCCGCCGCCATGCGCACCTCCTTCCAGCGCATTCAATTCACCCCCGACCTGCTTCCCGCCGATCTGATCGGCACGCAGATTTACAATCCGCGCGAAGGCTCCTTCACCATCAAGCACGGGCCCGTTTTTGCCAACGTGATTTTGGCCGATGAAATCAATCGCGCGCCAGCCAAGGTTCAGAGCGCCCTCCTCGAGGCCATGCAGGAACACCAGGTCACCATTGGCGACCAAACCTTCAAGCTGCCCGAACCCTTCCTGGTCATGGCCACACAGAATCCCATCGAACAAGAAGGAACCTACCCCCTACCCGAAGCCCAGGTAGATCGTTTCATGCTCAAACTCCAGATTGATTATCCCACGCTCGATGAAGAACGCAAAATTCTCGAGGCCATGTCCGTCACGAATAAGACCTTTGACACCCAACCCGTGGTCGAAGTCTCCGCCATCCTGGCCGCACGCAACGTGGTGGATCAGATTTATCTCGACGACAAGATTAAGGAATACATTCTCAGCATCGTGTTCAGCACACGCAATCCGGCCAACTACAAGCTCGATCTGGCCGACTATATCCGCTACGGCGCCTCGCCGCGTGCGACCATCAACCTGACCATTGCCTCCAAGGCGCACGCCTTCCTGCAGGGTCGCGGCTATGTCACCCCGCAGGATGTCAAATCCATCGCCCCGGACGTACTCCGACACCGCCTCATCATTTCCTACGAGGCCGAAGCCGAGGAACTCACCTCCGACGATCTCATCAAACGCATACTGAACGAACTACCGGTGCCCTAACCTCAGCGCCTGCCCGGGAGCCGACCATGATCTCCAAAGAGATACTTCGAAAAGTCCAGCAGATACAAATACGCACGCGCCACATGGTGAACGACGTGTTTGCCGGGCAGTATCAAAGCGTCTTCAAAGGCCAGGGCATGGAATTTCATGAGGTGCGTGAATATTTTCCGGGCGATGATATACGCGCCATCGACTGGAATGTCACCGCGCGCACCGGACGCCCCTTCATCAAAAAATTCGTCGAGGAGCGCGAGTTGACCGTGATGCTGATGGTGGACATCAGCGCCTCGCTCTCCTTCGGTTCCACCCCGCAGATGAAAAAGAATCTGGCCGCGGAACTGGCCGCCGTACTCGCCTTCGCGGCAATCAAAAACAATGACCGGGTCGGCCTGATTCTGTTCAGCGACGAAGTCGAACAATATGTCCCGCCCCGGAAGGGCGTGCGCCACGTACTGCGCGTCATCCGCGAAGTCCTTCAATTCGAGCCGAAACACCGTACCACCCGTGTCCTGCCGGCGCTCGACTTCATGAACCACGTCACCCAACGCAAATCGGTCTGCTTCCTGATCAGCGACTTTTTCTTCACCGGCGAGGACTACATGCGCTCCATGCGCATCACCGCCAAACGCCATGACCTGACCAGCATCATCGTGGGCGACCGGCTCGAAAACAGCGTCCCTCGCGTCGGCCTAGTGGACTGGACAGACGCCGAGCGCGGCGGACACGTCCTAATCGACACCTCCGACTCCGCCACGCGCACCGCCCTGGCCCTGCAAAGCCAAGCCACCCGCTCCGAGCTACTGAGAAACATGCGATCCTCCGGCATCGACACCATCGAAGTCTACGCCGGCGAACCCTATGAAAAGGAATTCATTCGATTTTTCAAAATGAGAGAACGGCGCTTACGCATGTAAAGAAAACACCGCAATCATGAACACTGCAACAACAACATTAGAACAAGACAGGGCGAGCCGAACCCATTTTCGGCGCAGGGTCACGTTCCTCTTTCTCGGCCTGCTGCTCCTCTCTGTCCTCACCGCCTGTCGGAACGAAAAGCCCGACCTCACGCCGACCGCTTCCGATCCGTGGCCAATGGCCCTTTCCATCAGCACCAACCGCGTACCGCTGGGCACCCCCTTCACCGTACACTTCACCGCCCGCCATCCAATCCATTCCACCATCGACCTCCCCTCACCCGAGAGCGGCAAGACCATCATCCAGCGAAACATCACCCGCAGCGAGAAGACCATCAACGAAAAGACCCTCGAAACGTCCATCGCCTTTGACCTTCTCTCGCTCCGTCCCGGTACCCATCTGCTCTGGACGCAGGACGTGCGCTGCGTATTGGCCGACGGACGCGAGGCCCACAAAGCCCTTCCGGACACCCGCATCGAAGTCCTTTCCGTGTTGACGGGCAACGAGAAATCCCTGCGCGACATCTTGGGCCCTGTGGACTGGCCCAATCATTCGCAACGGCTGGTTCTAATAGCCGCCCTTCTGGTTCTCCTCATCCTGTTTGCACTGTTCTTCCTGATCCTGCGTCGAAACCACCGGCAGGCCCTGGCCGCGCCGCCACCCCCCGTACCACCGCACATCACCGCCCTCCAGGCTCTCGACCTCCTCTTGCACAAAGGCTGGATCGAAGCACGCCGCATCGAAGAATACTACGTGGAACTCTCCGACATTGTCCGAACCTATCTCGAAAATCGCTTCAGACTCCGCGCTCCCGAACGGACCACCGAGGAATTCATTCACGAGGCCGTTCACTCCCGTATTCTTTCCGACACCCAACAGGAAGTCCTGCACGCCTTTCTCGAACAAAGCGACCTGGTGAAGTTTGCGCGAGCCGCCCCCGATGAAGACGACATGCGCAATGCCTACACTGCCGCGAAAAACTTTGTCGAAGAAACCAAACCCGCCGACCCGGAGGAGGTGCAGCCATGAGACTGGCCTACCCGCTTTTCCTACTGCTTCTGCTCCTGATTCCGGCGCTGCTCTATCTGCGCCATCATCATCGCCGTAAACCAAAAATAACCTACAGCGACACCCATCTCCTCCGCAATCTTCCACAGGGATGGGCCGTTCGTTTCCGCTTTATTCTGCCCCTTTGCTATGCCCTGGCGCTCTTCTCCCTGATTATCGCACTCTGCCGCCCGCAACGCGGTCTCAGCGAAAGCAGGGTCAACACCTCCGCCTTGGACATCGTCCTCACCGTGGATGTGTCCACCTCCATGCGCGCCGAAGATTTTGCCACCCTCACCCAGCAGCATCTCAACCGACTCGATGCCGCCAAAGAGGTCATACGCCGCTTCATTCTCGACCGCCCCGATGACCGCATCGGCCTGATCGCCTTTGCCGCCCTGCCCTACACCGTCGCCCCGCTCACCCTCGATCATGCCTGGCTGGTCGGACGCCTCGAAGATCTCCAAACCGGCATGTTGGAAGACGGCACCGCCATCGGCGATGCCCTCGCCTCCGCCATCAACCGCCTTCGCGATAGTGAGGCCAAGAGTAAAATCGTCATCCTCCTCACCGACGGCATGAACAACACCGGAAAACTATCGCCGATCAATGCCGCCGAAGCCGCGCACGCGCTGGGCATCCGCGTCTATACCATCGGCGCCGGCGCCACCGGACTCGTCCGCTACCCGGTCCCCTCGGCCTTCGGCGGCACCCAATACGTACGTCAGCAATCCGATATTGACGAAACCACACTGACTCGAATAGCCGAAACCACCGGCGGGCTATACTTCCGAGCGCGCGACCTCGGCGAGCTGGAAAAAGTCTATGAAGAAATCGACCGTCTGGAAAAAACTGAAATCACCATGCATCAATTCACCCGTTATGAAGAGCGGTTCCTTCCGTTTCTTCTCGCCGCACTGCTTCTGCTGCTGGCCGAGAAATTTCTTTCAAGCACACGGTTGGGGAGGTTGCCATGATACGCTGGGGTGCCTATCACATGCTGATGGCCGTATGGCTGATTATTCCGCTGGCTTGGCTGGTTTTCAAGCTGCGCCGACGCCGCGAAAGAAAACTGGAACAGCTCATTCATCCCGAGGCCCTGCCCCTGCTCGCGCCCGCATACAATCCACGCCGCGCACGTACGCGCAATCTCCTCTGGCTCGGGGCCGTCCTGTTCGCCCTGCTTGCGCTGGCCCGCCCGCAGTGGGGGTTCCACTGGGATGAAGTACGCCGGCGCGGGCTCGACGTAATGGTCGTTCTCGACACCTCCAAAAGCATGCTCGCCGAGGACATCAAGCCCGATCGACTCCAGCAGGCCAAATGGGGCGTGCGCGACCTGCTTCAAAAACTGCATGGCGACCGCGTGGGGCTCATTCCCTTCGCCGGAAGCGCCTTCCTGCAATGCCCGCTTACCATGGATTATCCCGCCTTTCTGATGTCGCTGGATGACGTCTACGCCGGCATTATTCCGCGTGGAGGAACCGCCATTGGAAAGGCCATCGAAAAAGCCATCGAAAGTTTCGAATACGACCGCTCCAACGCCGACAAAGTGATTCTACTGATCACCGATGGAGAAGATCACGAAGGACAACCAACCCGCCTGATTCCCAAACTCCAAGAACGCGGAATCCGCGTCTTCGCCATCGGCGTGGGCACCATTGAAGGCGACCTCATCCCGACGCAGGAACCCCAGGGCGGCACCGGATTCGTCAAGGATGCCGAAGGCAAAGTCATTAAATCCGCGCTGACAGAAGGCCCCCTTCAGCAACTCGCCATGGAAACCGGCGGCATCTACGTGCGCTCCGCCCCCGGCGATTTCGGCATGGAACGCATTTATGATCGCGGTATCGATCAGCTTCAGCGCGATGAACAGGAATCACGCATGATGAAAATCTATGAAGACCGCTACGTCTGGTTTCTGCTGGTCGCCTTCCTGCTGCTGGTGATCGAGGCGGCGGTCTCGCTGGGATTGCCGATCAGGAAAACACCCGCCATCCACATGCTACCGATCATTCTGCTGGCCTCGCTCTGCCTCGGAACTCCATGCCTAGCTGGAGAATCCGCTCGCACGTTGATGGGTGAAGGCCTTCTGCATTATCAGAACGCTGAGTCCATTCAAAACAGCCTCGCTGAGAAAAACGTGCAAGATGTGCAGCAGGACGAGGATGTAAAAAACCGCGTGCTCGAAATGGCCGCTCTCTATCAAGCCGCGTCGAGTAATTTCCTGCTGGCCGCCGAGAGTGCACGAGCGAACAAGAAACTCGATCCGGCGGAACCGTTCAGCAACGCCGGCGCGACTTCGTTTCGCCTGCAGGAATATCCCCAAGCCGAATCAGCCTGGAAAAACGCCATGCAAACCCAGAATCTCAACCTGCAAAGCCGTATCTACCACAACCTCGGCGTCCTGAGCACCGCAACCCTCATGACCAATCAAACGGCCGACTTTGAAACCATCCTAAACGCCCTCGACGCCTCCCTAGCGAATTATGAAAAAGCCATCCTGCTCAACACTGAACAGGACGACTCCAAAATCAATTATGAACTCACCCTGCGCCACAAAGAAATGCTCCTGGCCGCCCGTGAGTATCTGCGCCAAATCATGATGCAGGCGAAAAATCTCGTGCGGCAGGGGCGCTTCGAGGAGGCCATGCAGCTTTTGCAGCAGTACCAGCAGAGCCCGAACACGCAGCAGGCCCTCTCTCTCGATACCTCCTCCCAAAAAGATTCCTCCGAACTCAATACGAAGATCACCGAAATCCTCGGCGTCGATGAAGAAGCCAAACAGCTCATGGACCAAATCCTGCAGCAGCAAGCCGCGCCGCTCACCCCTTCCACGGAGATGCAACCATGAAGAAACGATTCCTATCTATTCTGCTTCTATTGCTTTGCCCCGCTCTGACCCTCACGGTAATTGCCGCCTCCCCAAATGCCGCCTCGAATTACTTCAACGAAGCCGCGTTCCTGTATACCGATCAGAAAACCGACGAAGCCCTCGACCTGACCAAACAGGGCCTCGAAAGCTATCCCGACGACCTGCCCCTCATCAAACTCAAGGAACTGCTCGAAAAACAGCAAGAGCAAGAACAACAGCAGCAAGAGCAGGAACAGCAACAAAAAGAACAGCAAAAGAAAGAAGACCAACAGAAAAAGCAGGAACAACAAAAGGACCAACAGCAAGACCAACAGAAACAAAACGAAGAGGACAAACAAGAGAAGGATCAACAAAACAAACCAGAGCAGAATCAAGAGCAGGAACAACAAGAGCAACGGGCCGAAGAAATGACCCCGGAAGAGGCCCAACTGCTGCTTGATGCTATGCGCGATGATGAAAAGGCCCAGCGCGACGCCATGCGCATGATCATGGGCGCACCCGAACCACCGCAAAATGGAAAAGACTGGTAGAAGAAACAGGTTGCCGATATAACCACACGATTCATCATGAGAACGCGAATAAACAAACTACTGATCATGCTGCTGCTTGGCGCCGCCACGGGCGGACGACTGCTCGCAGCCATGACCGTGGAGTTGGATGTGCAGCCGCGTGTCATACGGGTCGGCGAGCCTGCCGAATTGCGCTTTACCATTCGGAATGCGGATAATCCGCCCGCACCACCCATTACGCCCATCAACGGACTTCAGATCAACGGGCCGAGCGTCGGCACCTCCTTCAATTCCTCCATCGTCAACGGACGTCTCACCACCGACCGCGCCACCATCTTCACCTACCAGGTCATTGCTCTTAAGGCCGATCAGTATCCGATCGGTCCGTATACCTATCAGGCAGGCAATCAAAGCGTCACCGTGCCCGCCATCACGCTGAAGGCCCTCAGCTCTCGATCGGTGGACTCGCCCGGTCAGGTGCAGGACCCCAATCAGCAACCCGCCCTTTTCGCACGCCTCGCCACCGATAAACACACTCTCTACAATCAAGAGGTCTTCGACCTCTTTATCGAAATATTCTATAGGGGCGACATCAACGTGGGTCGCGAGATCAACCTCCTGAACATGCCCTCCAGCGGACTCAGCCTCCAGCCCTTCGAAGAAGTCAATCCGTCGCGCGAGGTGGTCAATAATGAAATTTTCGAAGTACGCCGTTTCCGCTGCAAGGCCAACGCCCTGACCGCCGGTTCGTTCACCCTGCAACCCACCCTGCGAGTCCCCCTGATTGTCCAGCGCCAACAGGATCGGCGCGGCTTCTTCGGTGATCCTTTCGGCGATTTCTTCGGAGGCAGGCAGACACAACCCGTGGATATCACCACGGAACCACTCACTCTCGACATTCAATCCATCCCCGAACAGGGACGCCCCGCCGCCTTCTCCGGCGCCGTGGGAAACTTCAACATGGACGTGAATATCAAACCGGCGGAACTCGAAGTCGGCGAGCCCATCACCGTCACCATCCTCCTCTCCGGCACAGGCAACATGGACACGTTGTCCCCGCCCGCCTATCACGACACGGACCTCTTTAAGGCCTATGAAATACGCCGCATCGAGTCGGACAGCCAGGGCGCCAACGGCACGGGACGCAAGATATTTGAACAGGTGGTGATTCCGAAAAGCGATGCCATCACCTCGCTCCCCGAACTGAAGCTATCCTTCTTTGACCCGAACGTACGCCGCTATGAAACCATTCAGAAAGGCCCCTTCCCCCTAACCGTACGCAAATCCTCCAAGAGCGAAGCGCAGCTCATCCAGGCCCGCGCACCCGGCAGCGAATCCGAGGCCAAGCTCCTCGGATCAGACCTGGTTTATCTGAAATCCGCACCCGCCGACTGGTCGCGCAACGCCCCTCGCCCACTATACCGCCGCCCAATCTTCTGGCCCGCCACCCTCTTCCCTCCCTGCGCACTGGCCGCCGTCTTTCTCCTGATGCGCCGCAAAACAGACCTGCGAAACGACCGCGCCAAAGCACGCCGACTCCGCGCCCCGAAGAGCGCACGCGCCGGCCTGCGCCAGGCTGAACAAGCTTTGAAAAACGATCAGCCCGACGCCTATCACGATGGCCTTTGGAATGCCCTCTCCTCCTACTTTGGCGACCGGCTCAATCTTTCGCCCGGCGAAGTTTCCGCCCACCAGGTGATCGAACGCTGCCGGCAAGGTGGCCTACCCGCCGAGCACCTCGACCTCCTGCGCCGCCTCTTTGCGGAATGCGATGAATTCCGCTTCGGCGCCGCCTCCTACGCCCGAACGGAGTCCAGCCTGCTCGCCACCGATCTCAAAGCCGTACCGAACCTCCTGAAAGCAACGGAAAGGATTCGGCTATGACAAGCAAACCATCACGTCTTCTCCTTCTGCTTGCCGCCCTACTGACCAACGCCGCAGCGACCCTTCACGCGCAGCAACCCACCACCATTGACGTGCAGGCCGGACCCGAAGAACAGTTCGACACCGCACGCAAGTCCTATGATGACGGCGACATCACCCGCGCCGCAGCGCTCTATGAAAACCTCCTCAAGCAGGGCTTTCACCGTCCCGAAGTCTATTTCAACCTGGGCAACGCCTGTTTCCGGCGCGGAGAAACCGGCAAGGCCATTCTGAACTTCAAACGCGCGCTCCTTCTGACCCCGCGTGATCACGACATCCAGGCTAACCTCCGCTTTGCCCTCGAAAACGCCGGGGCCTTGGTGCCGAAAACGACACTCCTCGACACCTTCTCGCAACAGGCCACCCTCAATGAATGGCTCGCACTCGCCATGCTCTGCTGGTGGCTGCTGGTCGCCGCGTACCTCCTCCGCCTCCTCCGCCCCGCCAACGCGCCCCTCGCCCTTCGGCTCATGCTGCTCTTTGGCGCGGCCCTGCTCCTCACCCTCGCAGCCACCCTGCATCGGGTGCGCCTGCAATCCGAACCCGAGGCCGTCGTCATCGCCAGCGGACAATCCGCCCTCTCCGCCCCGCTCGCCGGCTCTACCACCCTCTTTAAACTCCCCGAAGGCTCCGTGGTACGCGTAACAGACCGCTCCGGCGAATGGATGCAGATTGCCGCAGGCCCGCAGACCGGCTGGATTCAGCAGGATGTCTGCACGCCCGTGCCACGCTTTTAAGTTTGCAAACCGCGCAGGAATCCGGTTGATTTCTCGCCATGAAAACACCTTCGTTCCCCATCGCTGCCGTTCTTCTCTGCGTGTTCCTTCCGACGCTTCTTCACGCACAAACCAATGAAACCAAACGCGCCCGCAAACCATCCTTCACGCTCCTCGATACCTGGGAATCACGCGCCGACTTCAAAGCCGACGGCGCGTTAAGCGAGCCCGGAGAAAACCCATCCGTCGCCGTCAACGAGATACAAACCGGATTCACCGCGCCGCTCTTCTTTTCCGAACGCATGCGCCTGATGAGCGGCATCACTCTGCGCTGGCATCGGTTTTTCTTCTCTGATGTCGGCCTTGACGATGCCAACACCTACGATGTGTCCATCCCCTTCAACGCCATTTTTCCCGTGAACGAATCCTGGTCCTTCATGGCCATGCTCGCCCCCGGCGTACACACCGATTTCAACAAGGTCGATCACAACGACTTCAAAACCTCCTCCCTGCTCCTCGCCAACTACACCTGGAGCGAACAACTCAAACTCAGCCTTGGCGTCGCCTACAGCCGTATCTTCGGCGACGACGAATTCTTCCCCGCCGCGGGCCTCGTCTGGAACCCAACCCCCGACTGGGCCGTTCACCTGATCTTCCCCCGCCCAGGCATTTCCTACACCTTCAGCGAACGCCTACGCTTCCAACTCGGCGCCTCCCCAGCCGGCGGAAAATGGAACGTTGAAGACCTCCGCAGCGATCGTAACAACGGCGAAGAATACACCTTTGAATTTAAAGGCTGGCGCCTCGGCATTGGCCTCGAATACGCCCTGACCGAACGCTGGAGCCTTGTCGCCGATCTAGGCACCACCCTCCGCCGCTCCATCACCATTGAAAACGACGACGAAACACTCCTCGACTCCGATGTCGATGATACCTTCGGCGTACGCATAGGCCTCCTCGGATACGTCGGCCCGTGAAGCGAAGGCTGGGCAGCAAGATCGCGAAAACGGAAGCCTTCCAGAAGCGGCGAACAATCGAAGGCACTGAAAAAATAAAAACAGCGGTGTCTTTTGACCCTCGTTGGAACGGCCATTCTTGCTTCTGCCGAGTAAACGACGAGAAATCGGGTCGTCGTTCAAGGCGATCGCTGTGCACGTTCCGGCCAACTGAGGGCCGGAACGCGCGCCACTTTTTTCTATACCAATCTTGAATCATCCTATGCGGTGCTGTCTGCAACTGACTTCCAA
>CAZBEO010000003.1:86734-91537 GCA_964490935.1 uncultured Verrucomicrobiota bacterium | reverse complement strand
TCACATCGAGCCAAGTTTCCACCTCGCTGATGTAGCGGGCGCAATAGGCGATTTGCGGGGCCAGTTGTTCTTGTCCATAGCGCGTACGCAGTTCGGTGAAAGACTGCGGTTCGGGATGCAGGCCAACGGCCTCACTCAGCTCACGCAGGTAGCGTTCGTCATTGGATTTTTCGGCCTCGGTATAGTCGGCCACGAAAGTGCCGAACGCGGCCTTGGGATCCCGGCTGAGTCGACGGCTCATCCGGTCGCGCAGTTTTTTCATGGAGAAGGAAAGCCACTGCCCGTTGCTTTCGGTGATCTGGCGCTGCTCTTCTGTCGAGAGATCCGGCACAAGGGAGAGGGTGGCCGAGACCGTCTGTTCGAAGAGATCATAGGTGTAAAAGGCATCCAGCAGGGCGGCGGTTTCGGAGGCGGCCCGCACCTCGAATGCCACGCACAGCAACAGTCCTGCCACAAGCACCCAACCGGTCCCGCAACGCAACGAAAGCGCCCGACGACCCAAAGCCATTTCTAGTTTCCGCATGAGTTTTCCTCCCGGTTGCCGTTGGACGTCAGCCGTCCAGGGCCTTCATGTCAATATTGCCCGTCTCAACGGAAAGCACCTGCATCTTGAGTCCTTCCGGTGCGCGGATCACGAGTTCCTCGGCGAGTTCCTCCGCCGGGAGCGCTGAGTCCATCTCGAAAACCACCACGCCCGCCATGTACGTGCGCTGGGTGACATTCTGCAGACTGCGCGTATCCTCGCGCAGGCGGTCACGCAGGGCCTTCACCTTCCAAATCTGGTCCGTCCCACCCACGGTCAGCATGATGCGGTGCTCGAACTTCGCGGGCTGTCCCCCGGCCTTTTGCCAGGCGCGTACGGTTTTCGGGAGCAGGTCTTCCATGACTTTAGCAGCCGCTTTTTTGAGCGCCTTCGAACTGCCCGTGACATCTTCCAGGGCGATGATGGAAATCGTTTCGGAGGCCGAAGCCAGTACGGCGGCGTTATCCGTGCGGATGGAACGAAGGGTCACGACCGCCTGGTAATTGCGCAGATTGCTTTCCGCGATGCGTCGGGCCGATGGCTTAACCACGGCCTCACCCACCACCGTCACATCGGCACCGAACTGCAGGCCGACCGAGGCTGCGCCGCGATCGTCACCCGCCATTTTCAGGAGTTGTTTTCGGCGGGCCTGATCGGCGCGCACCATATCCTGGTCCACCACGGGAATATGATTTTCCGTGAGAATCTGCTGGCCCATGGACTCGACTTCCGAGGTGGGAATGGTGCCCAGTGCCTTTTCATCGATGATCATCATCATGCGGGGCAGATTGCCTCGGTTCACCCCGGCGAAAAGGTCCGCCGCTGGCGCATACGACGCGACATAGAGCGTGGGATCGTCTTGGGGAACGTAGGCTGTCGTGGCGGGATTCGTGGTTCCGCAACCCATCAGCAAGCCGATCAATCCTGCGGCGGCGAATGCCGCCATCCATCCACCTTTTTTCATGGCGTATCTCCCGTTGGTCATTGGTTCCATTCGTGATAGAGCGCGCTGATCATGCTGTGCACCACGTTGCGCGCCTGTTCGGAAAGGGTCATGCCTTTACTGTCGCCGCGATCCGCAAAATCCGCACTCCAAACGATCTTGCCGGTATCGGCATCGATCAGGCGGGCGCTGATGCCCACCGAGGGAAACGTCTTGCCGCTCAGTGCGATCATTTCATACTCGGAAACACTGCCAATGATCACGCCTTCGGCTCCGATCATCTGCGCCACCTCCGCCGCCTGCGAGGAGGTCAGCCCGGAAAGCGCCAGCTCCGTTTCGCCCAGCACTTTCGCCATCTGACTGCGTTCGACCAGCTCGTAGCGGCCCGACTGCAAGACTTCCGTCACAAACATATCGGACACCGATATGCCGATGTGTTCTGTGGGGCCTTTGAAGGGCAGCACCGCCACCCGGCGAATCTGCTGAGCATGCTTGCCTTTCGATTCCGGCGAGATATACACCCGCACGCCTTTGGCCGTCTCCGGTCCGTAATACGTGCCCGGCGAGGTGGACCTGCTGCTACCGCCACCACCGCCGCCGCCGCAACAGCAGCCAGCCAGCGCCAGTGCACCACCTGCCAGAACCATCCACGCCAACGCCTGATGCAATCGTTGTATCCTCATGATCCGCCCGCCTCCTTAGCCTTTTGTTCTATGCACATCCTTCTCGTTTCATCTAACAAATTCAACGAAATAATCACCGAAGAAACATACTCTACTCCGCTTTCATCATAAATCTTGCTCGTGCACCGCTACCATTCACCACAAAGAGCGCATAGAGCTCAAAGAAAGATGAATGGGCTGTCATGGGCAGACCCCGTACCATTGCGCGTCACGCGGCGTGCGTTTTTGCCCTTTATTCTCCGCCGCCCGCTGCATACCCCGATCAAGCGCCACCTGACTGCAACAACGCAGGCACAGCGGCGTGTTCGAGGCCTTGGACGTAACCGCACCACACCGCGGACACGTTGCGGTGGCTGCTTTTTTCGGTACGGGCGTGGCCTTGGCTACCGTTTTTGCCGGAGGGACACCCAAGTTCCCGCCCATGTGCCCGCACTTCAGACAGCGGCGATCGGAGCCGGACTGCCCCTGAGGTCCCACAATTTTTTCATACGGGCCAAAACTCGTTCCTCCGCATTTCGGACAATAAATGGCACCGGAGGGCGATCCCGTTGCCTTGGAGGGCAGTCGCTGTCCGCCTGCTGCGGCGGCCTGTCCCGCCGGTGCGGGTGCCGGGGCCGCTTTTGCTCCTTCACCGCCGCCCGCCGGGGCCGCCGCCACTTGATTTTCTGCCGGAGCACCACCGCCACCGCCGCCGCCACCCGCCGGGGCCGCGCCTTCCTCTCCCGGCGCTGCGCCTTCCCCGCCGCCATCACCCGAGTCGTTTCCGTCTTTTCGGTTCTCATTAAAAATGGCGGCCTTCATGCCGCTGGCAATAGCGGCACCCATGGCGGCGGCACCGGAATTGATGCCTTCGGCGAGGCCGGTACCCAAGGCGCTGCCCCAACTATCGGCCCGGTCCTGGTCGGTGGTCTTGTTCATGGCCTCGCGGTGATCGGCATCCGCCTGCTGTACGGCGCTATCGCGCTGCTGATCCGCCTGATCCACCGCCGCATCACCCGAAGTGGATGCGACCCTCATCTCGTTTTGCCGCTCATTGAAGTCTAGCGCTGCCTTTGACCCTTTATAACGATCCTTCTCGATCCCGCCGATCATCTGATTCAGCAAATCGTTTCCGGTGTTGCCGGTCCAGTCCGTATACTTTCCATCATTCGGCGAGCGTCCCTCCTCCGAGCGCAGATCACCACCCGACGACTTTTCGCCTTTGCTCCAAGGCTCATCGGCACCCCAATCCTCGTCCGAGTTGTCCTCTTTTTCCGCCTTCTGATTACTGCGTTCCTGCCGTTCGGCCTCTTTGCGCTCCTTGAGTTCGCTGGTGAGTTTATGCAGCGGCTCGGGATCGCCCTCGGCATAGGCACGCGCCGCCTCGCGGGCTTCACTCGGGGACGCATTGTTTTCGCGCAGCGTCTTATAATACTTGCTTTCGAGTTGCATTTCGCGGGACACCTCGGCCTCTTTGCGATCCTTGTATTCATTATACATGGTGGCCGGTTTCAGAATGGTGGCACCGGCACCTTCCGCGCCGGTCTTGACGTTATCAATGGCGTCATCCACATAATCCGATGCCTCGTAAGTTGCCGTACGCCCGCTTGCATCCACCGCATGCTCACTCTTCTCTGTATCCTCGTTGCTCCGAACTCGTTCGCGCAGCTCATTGTATTTCGTGCTGTCGCCCTGATTTTTGGCATCCACGGCCTCGCGGGCTTCCTTATAATCGGCCCCCTTGCGTTGCAACTTCTGCACGATCTCGCCATCCATCTCGCCCTTCATGGAGTCCACGGTTTGATCATGCTCGCTGTTAAGGCCGTCGCGCTCTTTAACCGATTCTTCCGTACGCTGGACCGTACCTCCGAAAAACGCATCCACATATTTCCCCGTTTGCTTGGCACCTTCTGTCAGTCGCTCGCCGATGCCATCCTCTTCCTGCAACTCACCATCCACTGCGAAGCCGCGCGGTTTGGTATCTTCCACCCCCTTCTCTTTGATCGCCTCCACGTCCTCACGGAAGCCCTCCCGGTCCCCTGAATCCCACTTCTTCATGGCGCTTTCGGCCTCTGTATCGTCCGCCCCTTTACGACGCAGCTTCGCCTTCAACTCCGAGCGCACCTCTTGGTCGCGAGCCTCAAAGGCGTCGCCTTCCTCCTTCGCCCACTCCTCCGCATTCTTCATCCTCACCCGCTCGGAGGTATCTTGCCCGACAATCGTGGAGGCCATTTTGGCGGGATCGCCCTCTATCGCGCCTTCCACGTAGGTTGTGGTCTTGTCGATGGCATCAATCACATCGCCCGCCCCATCAATACCCCCCATAACTTTACTCCCTATCCCCGGCTTGCCACCGCCTGGTGTATCCGTGCGCGGCTTGCCAACCTCCGGTGCATCCGTGCGCGGCTTACCGACTTCAGGCGCATCCGTACGAGGCTTGCCAACCTCCGGTGCATCCGTGCGAGGCTTGCCGACTTCCGGCACGTCCGTACGAGGCTTGCCTACCTCAGGCGCATCCGTTTTGGGCTTCCCAACCTCAGGCGCGTCGGTGCGGGGTTTGCCAACTTCCGGTGTGTCCGTGCGAGGTTTTCCCACCTCGGGCACCTCGGTTTTTGGCTTCCCTACCTCAGGCGCATCCGTTTTGGGCTTCCCAACCTCAGGCGCGTCGGTGCGGG